>CAYZEH010000146.1:0-6736 GCA_964477135.1 uncultured Pirellulales bacterium
ACAGTAATCTATTATTTTTCATAACTGACCCACTCCAGAAGGAGAATCCATACAAGTTCAAATGCCATGAAAAGATATATGTAAGCCTTGTTAATCAGAAAGGGATTAGTCCTGAGTATGTTTGAAATCAGGTTATCCAAAACCATAAATATGGCATTAATGCCTATCAAAGCCACAGTAAGAAAAATAACTGCTCCAGGCTTGGCATACCATGGCGGATTATTTCTACCGAAGATGGGTTCTACGAAACGATAAATACCCAGCGTTGCCACGAAGGCAGCAGCAACGATTAAGATAATACTGATAAATTGTTTTGACGAGGTAAAGAACAGCAATAGGGAGGGCTTGTCGATAACGGCCATTACCAGGAAAACACCAGCCAGCATAAGTATTGAATTCCTTCTTCTTACAGGGTCTGTTTTTCTACCAAACATTCTTATTGTCCTTTTTGAATTTAAAGTAAATTCTGGCGGGGAAAGAACCGTCTCTTTCCCCGCCCGCTTACCCGATCAGTCAAAAAAGTCTAACAACCAGTTACGATTTACCTTTGTGTCGCGTTGACTCTCTGGCAGAGAAGACTTAACGCGTTTAACTTCTACTTCTCTGCTTTCAATAGGCTTTGCCATAGGTGTAATCGAAACTTGCCTGGCAGTAATTGCTCTTTCCTGGTTTACTGCGATTGCATTGACCTTCTGATTCAGATTGCTTAGCAGCTGTGTAAAATGCTGCATTACCATAGGTGAAACCGGAGCCCTTCTTGCAACTTGCGTTGAAGTTCTGCTAAACCTTCCAGGCTGACCTAAAACCATTAAACTGTTTGTATTCATTGGATACCTCCTTTCTGCGGCTATAGTTTGGAACATATCGAGCAATTCTGCCGCCGAGAACTACTTTCAAATATCAGACCCGGACCGTCCGGGCTTAATTCTCCTTTCTGGTTCGCTATATAGATAAGATTTTTTGATGTGTCCCAGCGTGTAATATCTTTGCCGGTTGCTTTGGAATACATAATATCTACGGCGATTTTTGAGGCCAACTGAGATGTTGCAACTATATCAAAGCTGTTGGCTGATTCACTATCGAGCCTGTGGATGTCGTTTGCACTATCTATGTTGAGTGTGCATCGAAGACATGGCGTGACAAACGGTACTGAAATTATCACATGGGCGGTTTTTGCGCCACGATGCAATGCAACCTGAATAAACTCAACCAGAGGGTAGGCCAAATCCGCTGCTCGAAGGAACTGAACAGGGTCATCGATGGCCAAAATGACAATAGCTGATCTTCCAAATAAAGATCTCAATGCTGGATCCGGGATGTCAGCGACATTATAAGGTAATGGATTGATGATTGTGCCTGGGTGATCTCTTTCTATCTTTTGCTTTAGGGCAATAACCTTGTATTTGCCGATAGATGTCGGTTCATATGCAGTTCTTCCGCCTGTGGTATGCCTATGTTCGACTTTTTTAAAATCCACAATATTTAATATCAATTGTGCTGCTGCCAGGAACCATGCAATGAAACTTCCTATCGAACCTGCTCCAAGGATTGTTATCTCATAGCCCGTTAGTTTGTCTATATCAAAACTCTCATTGCTGTAGTTGTTTTGGGCAGGTGATGCTTTGTGTTGCGAATCAAGGATTCTATAGCTGCTGTCATAATCTTGTGCTTCAATTAACGGCAGGTTTTCTACCAGCTTTAACCGTAGTTTGTCCGGCCTTTTTATCACAGACTTACCACCAGGCAATTTTATTCTTCTTTTATTGTTCATAATCAATTTATCCTCTTGGAATCTCTTAATCTCCTGAGTCTGGGCATGAGCATTTCCGACTGGACTAGGCATTGCGTTACAGAATCCGCATCAATCAGGCCGAGTCGTTTGTCCGTATCAGCCTGGCCGGTTTGCAGATGCGATAAGATTTGTTTCAATGTAGAAAAAATCTTTTCTTCATCAACGACAAGGTCTCTTGTAAAGGTCGATTCTATAAATATAAGCTGCCTGAACTTCGGCTGGAGTATCTGGTGAACTGCTTCGAAGTTACTGCCAAGTTTTTCCTGTTCATCGCTGAACCATTTAATGGAGAAATTATCATCATTATCGACAGTCAAAAGTTCTGATGCGATAGCTTTTGTCAGTACCAATTTGAAATCCTTGATATCAGGATTTGGATCGACAAAAAACGCTGTTGCCGGTTCAACCGCTTTTTCTATGATTTTTTTTCTTACAGATGGAGTATCTGGTATATCAAGATCATTCAAAATCACATCGAAACCGAAGCCTCCTGTAAGCTGGGAGATTGTGATATTGTCAATATCGTTGTTGGCCGCTACTTCCCATGAATTAGCCTTTAAGTCGACGCTGTCGAGCATGTCCCGTACCCAAGGAGTATCTTTTTCTGATGGCACATTCGCCGCCTTTATCCATGTTTTCTTGCCATCGACCTGCAGTCTCCCTTCGCTTTCAGTAACAATATTTGTAAAAAGTGCCTTTTGCTTGGCCTCAGGAAGGTGTCTTATAATATTTGATATGCTTGTGCTCTTGACGATGGGTTCGATTATGCCCCTGTAAAGATTTGTCAGGGCGTCTGATATTTCAGTCGCAGAGGCCTCGATAACAGTCTCTAAGGAGCCGTGTTTTTGCAGGAAAATGCCGATTATGTACGAAGGAAAGTTTTTTACACCGCCATTCAATTCTACAAAACTACTGAATGACCCAGCAAGGTATTCAGCTTTTGTAAACTGAAAACCTACGGGTGTTTGCAGTATCGTGTCAGAGGATGCTATATCAGAGGCCTGGTTCTTAAAATGTCTTGATATTTGGACAAGTTTCGGTCCTGTAGAGGATATCCAGCTGATTTTATTATCAAGGTAGTCACTTAAAGGGTCAAGGAAATGCTCTATTGCAATATTGCATAACTCCAACTCCAGTGTAAATCTGATCAATGCTCGACCGGATTGCTGCAGTAGCGAACAAATTCGTCTTATCACAAAGAAATTATAAAAGAAACTTACAGCCCTTATCAGCCAGCTCTGCTGTCTTATATGTTCAAGCTGCTCCTCTGCTTCTGCGATTATCGCTTGCTGGGCTGCGATTTGCCCTGTAAGTTCTGCTGTTTTTTCTGACAGGCTGTTATATGAGCCTTCAGAGGTAATCTTTAAAGATCCGACCAGTTTACCGCTGTCCCAGAGACCGCTCTCATCTCTCATGAGCCTTTGTACTACTGATTCAATCCTGTTAATTGCCAGCGTGCAGTTTTCCCGGGCCTGTTCGATTATTGCAGGCCTGTGTATTGTCTGCATGTCATCGGCGATAATGATATTGACAGAATCAAGGATGGTATCTGCTTTTTGCGAACCGGAGGTGTTTTCAATCCTGTCTGTAAGACTTGAATTTGCCCTCTCATAGACATTCTCACCAGCCAGTTGCTTCGGTCTCGACAACAGGCTTGTAACCTGGTTTTCTTCATCAGACTCTACCATGTGGATATGACGGGCAAGCTCTGCACTATAGCTTATAACCTTCTCAAGGTCTCCTTTTGCAAGGAGACTGTCCGCAAATGCCGCTGCGGTAAGATTGGTTAAAAACATTGTCTCACGATTGCTGTCACGACCCAACGAGGCTGTTGACATCGTATAAACGGCCTGGGGTGAGCCATACTCATCATAGCAGATATTACCTATATCGTTTTCTCTTGCCTGGAGACTTTGCCCACCGGGACTGTTGGAGTAGAAGAATTTGGTGTGTCCTTGGTGGTAAAGGAATGCTTCAAAACTCTTGATGTTGCCACTGCTGTTTAAATTAGAGTAAGCATATACCATATCGAATGGTACCTGCATAAGCTGGCCGGTCTCGGCATCGATAGATGCTCCTGTTTCAAGTGCCTGAAGATATTTGGCAGTGGTATATGTATTTATATTCGCCTGTTCCACATCAAAAATAAAAAGGTTGCCCCTTAACATCAAATGAAGAATGACTTTCACTTCAATATTGTCCTGTCTTACACATTTTCTGATTATGTCATTAATAATCGGAAAAACAGAACCACTTCCCATCCCGCCAACCACTGAGATATAGACGTTTACAGTTACACGGGACTTAATGGAATCTATATTTGTGCCTTTTAGTACAGGCTCGTATCGGCGGTTATAATCCTTTGCCTTCTGAAACCTTTTCTGTAGGATAGTTGTCAGTTCATCAGCGTTTAATTTTGCATAGGTATAACCTATACAGGGGTTGCCCGAAGCGCCTTTGTTGTCGGTGCTTAGCCCGGGGTTCGAGTGCCAGTTCTTTGGCATTCTGACAAGCAGTTTCTGGTTTTCTGCTTTTTCAAGAGAATCTGTTTTAGATGGCAAAACAGCTGGCACAAACATATCAGTAGTTATAACGTCATTAGTCAAGCCCAATAATGAAGGGGGTATTTTATTATCAAAATCAAAAATAATAGGCTTTATAAGAGATTCTCTATTGATACCTGTGCGTAGGCATTGGTTTAAATATACGGGATAGAGGGTTTTGACAGCAGAGCCGCATATAATATCTACTGAGGTATTGATGAAGGTTTTTATGTCTTTTTCTTTATTCTGTTCCATTTTTATTTTCCTCATTAGTTACTTGATGAACTGGTTTAGGCCTTACCAATGTAAGGTTTATCCTGTTTTTGCCATTGAACTCAATTGTCGATGGTATGGTGAGCCTTTGTTTTGATCTGGGTTTTACGGGTGCGCTATTTATGGTTACCGCGGTTCTTCCGATATTCTGCAGGAAAAGATCCGAGCCCTTTCTGAATATCCTGATATGCCGGTCACTAATGGATTTATCAGGGATTCTTATGGTGTTATTTGGACCGCTTCCTATATTGATAGTGCCTATTCGATCCTGGCGGCCAAGTGTATGGGTCTGGCCGTTTATTTTGGCGACAAGTGTGCCAGGGCTTTTCTGGAGAGAATTTTTTAACCGGGAATCTATGCCTGATTTGAATTTGTTGGCACGGGATAATCCTAAGATAAATAATACAGCAACCGCAAAAATAATAGCTATAGGTATAAGCCACATTCGTTTTTCTGACAGTTTGAAAGATGTTTTAGCTGGTTTTGGTTTAACGATAGTTTTTTTTCTAACGGGTTCAGGCTTTTCAGGAATTAACTTTGTTACTGCTGCAGCAGGTTTCTTCGTCTCTTCTGTGTCAAGTTTAACCTTCTTAGCCACCGCCGGCGGCACCTGGTCGTTCTGACCAGGGCCATCTGTTATTGATACTTTGGTTTCGATGTTAACTCTGGATTTACCGTTATTTTTATCCGGACGCATACCCGATATATAGGAACTTTGCTCAATTGTTGGCTCTTTTGAAGTTAACTCTCTTTGTGTTTTTATCCACATAACAGGGTTGGCATCACTAACAAGCGAAAATTTTAGATCACCCTGATTTGCGGCTACAAGCAGTTTTTTGTTCGTATGATAAGTTCCTGTAATACATAAAGACCAGTTTCTTTGCTTGAATTGTTTGGAAAGCTGCCGAAGATTGCAGACATCACTGTCATTTACCTTACCATCACTGAATACGATTACCGTAACGTGCGCAAAAGAGTTTGCTGTATTTGATTTTACAAGCCTTTTAAAAGCCATCTCAACAGCCTTGGAGATATCTACATCAGAAAAAATGGGGCACATCACCTTATTTATTGAAGTTGTGATATTTTTAAATTCCTGAGTATCGCCTGATTTTATAAATTGGGCTGCCCTGATTTTAGGTTTGCCTGAGGCCGCTATTATTATCTCTACATAGTCGCCGGGGTTTAAGCTTGCGATTCCCTGTCTTGACAGTGATATGTAATCTGACATCTCATGTTCGTTACTCCAGGCTGAATCGAGCACTATCGTAAGAGCAGCTGGCCCAGACTCTGATTTGACTTGCTGTGCCGTTGCAGCAGTAGATATCAGCAGGACAGCAGCAGCTAAAAATAAGTAATAATTTTTCATAATTTTCCCTTTCGGTTAAAATATTTTCTGATTAGTTTTATAATATCATTATATCTACAGTTCTTTTTTTTTCGACCGATGGTGATAACAACTGAGAAACCTTTGCCTGACAAAATAATGACTACACTTTATTCAACTTTCAAAATTTGCTATTGATCATCTTTTCTGCCGAGAATTCGAACCACAGCAACAATAAAAATGAGTACCAGGCATAAAATTGCCAGTCTTGTATAGCGTTCCTGGTTGTGCACATTGAGAAAGTCCATTACAGAGTCCCACTGCAGAACCGGATGTATATGACTCAACAGATACCACATCGCTAAGATACAAAGTGGCACGAGTAGCCAGCTTATTCTGAAAATATACCTTGGCTGCGGTTCTCTCTGAGGTGTCTGCGGCATTTGTTGTTGGGGCTGCTGCTGCGATCTTTGAAATCGATTGGGCGGATTGTTATTTGATGTCTTTGCCATTTCAATGTCCTCCGATTAAATATCTGGTTATTTTTTACGATTACGGGAAAGGCGAAGCAGGCCGAGAATTCCGATTACTATAATAATTGCACCTCCAACATCATAAAATGAAGGTTTCTTGCCACCCAACAGGGGCAATATCATAGGAAGTGCGAAATTAAAATCACCCCTGCACCAGTTAATAAGAACAATAATAATGATCAGCAGAATAGCTATCTGTGCGGCTTTCATTTTCCGTATAACTCCTTAAGTATTTGCTCCAGCGTCATGAACTGGATCTTACGATTGC
>CAYZEH010000147.1:0-6729 GCA_964477135.1 uncultured Pirellulales bacterium
ATTCTTTTCTTGCGTCGAGATTTGAGATGCAATAGCTTGAGCCTTGCCAGTCGCGGACATATGTTGTTCTTTTGCCGAATTTGAACCCGAACCATTCCTTGTGGGCCTCATAGTATGACAGCATGCCGTCTTTATTAGCATCGCCTTGGTAGTTGTCACCTACATCGTAGGGGTCATCGGGTTTGTCTTCATCGCCTTCGTATTTAGGATGATTGAATGGGTATTCGCTGAGGGGGTTGAAATAGTTTTTGTGGATGTCATGACCGCCGGCGGTTAGTCTAAAGGCCAGTTTTTTAAGGTATCTTGCGGGCTGATTTTCAGTTGTCCAGAAGTTGAGTTTATTTCGTGCCATCCATTTATAGAAAATTTTGTCAGGTTTTCTATCACCCCAGGACCAGAATCCCCTTGTGAAATAAGATGGATTTTCGACGATGTCCAATCCTAGGAGCAATTTTGCTTTCTCTGTGGGCAAAACCATCCCTTGTTCGCCTAAGCCTATGAATTTTATACCAAGGCGGTTTAGGTACTCGTATACGCCATATAATGTGCCCTGGCGATCGCGGCCTTCGATGATGGTTATTGTTCTGTTATTATCTTTGTATGAACAGATGCGATACGACTGGTCGTTTGTGAGCTTTGCATCTTTAGTTTGCTTAAGATTTTCGATCAGCGAATTTGAAACTCTGCTGCCGAGAACAAAAACATCGCCCGTTTGCGGCAGAGACATCGAAGAATCAAATTTTATGTTTTCTTTTTTGATGTCTATTGCATTGGGCAGAAATGTTGCCAGTTCTGTCGCAGCAAAACATTCGGTGCACGCGCGGTCGTCTGTTTGATCAGCGTCAAGGAAATTTGTTTTATCTTCAGCAACAGCCCCTTGCTCGATAGAAGTAAATGGGCCCTTATTTGCTAATATAGTAATATCCGCAGAGGAAACAGAAACCCAAAGCAGGGTAAACAGTACTGTAAATATGCGCCTCATTTTGTATTTCCTTTCATATTACTTTTCGCCGTAGAGTTTTTTGAATTCGTTGAAGATCTTAATAGACTGCGTGGCTTCGAAGCCGTTAGGAGCGTTGCTGTGCTCCGATGCGACGTTGACAAGATCGACAATTTTCTTTAATTGATCAGCATATTTTTCAACGATCTTGAATTCTCTTACAGCCATCAGTTTATCACCTTTTTTGTGGAACATTGAAGTGCGAACCATGTGATAAATGTACTGGTACATCTTGTAGCCATAATCGAAACGCCTCTTATCCTCAAGAAGCCTTTGCTGTTCGATGAGGTTTTTGCAGTCGATCAAAGACTGGTCGAGATACTTCTTCGCCAATTCCATAGCATCAACCATTTCAACAATATCAGGTGCATCATTGAGCAGTGGATGAGTTTCATTGTATTTCAAATGATCAATCTCAAACATATCAAAGTCACCCTTTAACATTCTTGAATTCAGAGAATAACCCCAACGGCCACACGACACATTGTGCTTTAAAGCTTTTATATTTGCTGATGCAATTTCAAGCTGTTCGTAAACCTTGCGGGTTGTCTCTTTTGTTGTTGGGTAGTAACTGTCAAAGTAATTATCAACAAACTTGCTGGAATCAAGATCCACATTCCAAAGCAAAGCAGCCATCAGGGATTGATTAAGCGTCCATGTGCCCCAAAGCTTTGTCGGGGTATGCATGTAATGAAAATGCCTTGCGCCCGTACGATAATACCATGGAATATCCGCAGCCATAATCTTTGTAAATACTACAGGCAAAGACTTAAACGCGCTTATATTGTAATACTCGCCAATAAAAACTGAGCCTTTATAATATCGCCCTTTGCCCATCGTCCAGCCCTGATATGCTTCTAATTGTCCCTGATTAACCTCCGTACAAGCGGGATCTGCAAAGCTATGGGCGTAACATCTTCCGATAGGGAAAAATGTCACTGAGCTGTTATCATAATCATAATCATCCGGCAAAGGCCTGGTCAACGGAGATAACGTTTCCCAATATGCGATAACGCTGATTTCTACGCGATGATTAAGCATACCGGCATCTCTGACTCGTTTTAATTCTTTGAGGATGTCATAGCCGACCATAAAAATCTTGTCAGAATATGCACCGTCTGCTTTGCATTTATCACAGGTACACCAGCATTTTTTGCCGCCATCAAGCATCCAGAAGTTTAAAACGTCTACATATTGCCATTCGCCTGATATGAACTGCTCTACAACTCTGCGTGCGAATTCTTTTCTTGCATCTTCGTTTGAAGTACAGAAACTTGTGCCTTGCCATTCTGAAACATGAGGGTTTCTTTTGCCGTCTTTTAGGCCATACCATTCGGGGTGAGCTTCAAAATAACTGAGCTTGCCGTCTTTGTCTTCGTCGCCGGTGTATTCTGTGCCGACTTGGTAAGGGTCATCTGGTTTGTCTTCGTCGCCTTTAAATTTGGGATGATTGAATGGATACTCGGATTTTGGATTAAAGCAAAGGTTATGAATCGCATGACCGCCGGCGGTTAGTTTCATACCAAGCTTTTTCAGGAATTTTGCGGGCTGTTTTTCCGCAGTCCAGAAATTGAGCTTGTTACGGGCCATCCAATAGAAAAAATCCTTGTCACATTTCCTGTCGCCCCACGCCCAGAACCCCCTGGTAAGATAAGATGGGTTTTCATTTATATTTAGCTTTGCAGGCAGGTCAACAGGAGTATCTGGTAAAATAGTTCCTTTTTCACCGAGTCCCATGAATTTAATTCCAAGCTCTTCGAGATAACGATAAACGCCATATAATACGCCGATGCGGTCAGTGCCTTCAATAATAGTGACAATCCTATCTTTATCTTTAAAAGTTCTGATGCTGAAAGACTGCTCAGTATTGAGCTTTGTCTCTTCCGGCAAGTCATATTGGTCTATTATCGCATTAGAAAAACAGCTGCCGATAAGGAAGATGTCACCTGTTTCAGGCAGTGCGCCAGGCTGAACGAATTTTATATCCTCTGCTTTGATACCGGTTGCTTTCGGCAGGAAAGTTGCAAGCTCTATTGCGGCAAAACATTCGCTGCAGGCACGGTCGTCTGTGAAGTCGGCATCGAGGAAATTAACTTTTTCTTCACCGGCTGCCCCCTGCTGGACAGTGTCAAATGGGCCTTTGTTTACCATAATGCTGACCTGGCCGCTGAAACAGACTGACGAAAAAATTAATAAAGACAATAGTACTGCACTTATTATTTTCATAAAAAACTCCTATTCGTTAAAAATTAATTACCATATTTCTTTTCAAAAAAATCGTAAGCTTCCACTGCCTGTGTAGCTTTGAATGAATCTTCATATCCGCTGCCAGCGGTCACATCTGCCATATCAGTGATCTGTTTTAAGAGATCTGCATATATCTTAGTTTTGGCAAATTCGACTTTTGCAAGTATGTCATTATCATGGTGGAATAACATTGAAGTCCTTACAAGATGATAGAGGAATTTGTACATTTTTTCACCGTAGTCAAAACGTTTTTCAGCAGCAATCAGTCTTGCCTGCTCTTTTTCATCAGAGCAAATAAGCAGAGACTCATCTATATACTGCCTGGCTTCGTCCATTTCGTCGAGCATTTCAACGATGCTCAAAGTGTCATTGGTTGTCATTTCTTTCGGCTCATAAGTTAAATGGTCAACCCAGAAGATCGGTTTGTCTTTATGAGTAAGACACTGAGCCCAGCTTTGCGTAAGATAAAATCTATGGTCGCCATTAAGGGTTATAAAATGTTTGAAAGCTTTTATATTAGCGGTTGCTTTTTCAAGGTGGCTGTAAAACTTTTTTGTTGTCTTATAAGTTGTGGGGTAATAAAGCCTGTAAAATTCATCAAGGACAGCATCGCTGTCAACATTAACATCCCAAAGCAATCTGCCCATCAGGTATTGATTTAGTGTCCATGTGCCCCACCTTACTATTGGTGAATGCATGTAATTAAAATGCCTTGCTCCGTTTTTAAAATACCACGGTATGTCGCTACTCATTATTTTAGGATATACTATGGGCAGCGACACAAGGGAACTGACGTTATAATATTCCCCTATGAATATGCCTCCTTTATAATGCCTGCCTGAATCTACTGACCAGTTATAAAAACTATTACACAGTCCCTGGTTAACTTCGTCGCAGCTGTCATCAGAAATCGTATGAGCATAGCAGCGACCTATTGGGAAAAATGTCAGAAGGCAATCATCATAATTAAACCCTTCGGGCAGCGGTTTTGTTGGGGGGTATATGGTCTCCTGGTAAGCGAGTGGAGAGATGAGGACTTTCCTGCTGAGCCTGCCTTGTTTGCGAACTTTGTCTATCTCTTTGAAAACAACATCGACAAGCCTTAAAAAACGGTCCGTTTCGGTTCCCTGGGCTTTGCACTTATCGCAATTGCACCATCCATAATGCGTATCAAACATCCAGAAGTTAACGACATCAGCATATTTCCACTTTCCGTCAGCAATACTTTCCGCCATATTTTTACCGAACTCGGTAGCAGCATCAATATTTGAAGTGCAGAAATTGTGGCCATTCCATGCGAAATGATCGCTTCGCTTTCCGTCAATAAGGCCATACCACTGCGGATGGGCTTCAAAATAGCTGAGCTTACCGTCGTTGTTTTTGTCGCCCTGATATTGGTCGCTGGGCTTATATGGGTCTTTGGGCTTGTCTTCATCGCCTTCGAATTTCTCGCAATTATAAGGATATTCGTGTTTTGGATGAATGTATAAAAGCTGATTGACGTGTTCACCAACACAAAGTATAAAGCCTAATTTTTTTACTTTATGTACCTGACGGTCCTTCATCGTCCAGAAATTGATCTTATTTCTCACCATCCAGAGGTGCATTTCATTCGGATCCGGCTTTGGGTCGCAGGTGATCCAGAAACCGCGAGTCAGGTAATCGGGGTTCTGTGTAATATCGATGTCTTTTAAAAGTGACACTTTATTTTCAGGGTAAGCTGTTCCGTCTTCACCTAAGCCGAAAAAGCGTATGCCGAGCTTGTTCAGGTATTCGTAAACGCCGTACATTGTACCAACTCTGTCAGAACCCTCAATGATGGTAATGGTTCTGCTACCATCTTTAGTCGTACGGATATTAAAACTTTCATTGCTATTAAAACTAAGATTCTTACCCTCGCTGTATTTAGCGATAAGTTTATTAGAGGCCTCACTTCCCAAAAGGAAAACATCGCCCTTAGCGGGCATCTTATCTGGAGATGTAAATTTAATATCGGTATCTTTGAGGTCGGTTACTTTGATCAGAAAATTTTTCAGCTCTACTGCTGCAAAAGATTCACTGCATGCGCGTTCATCTGCAAAATCATCATCCCAGAAATCAACCTGTTTTTCCGCGTAGGCAGCTTTTTCAATGCTTTCAAAATTGCCCGGGTTTGCAACTATTGTGACATCAGCGAAAAGCAAAGCTGAGCAGAATAAAATAGACGATAGAATAAATACTTTTTTCATCTTTTCTTTTTCCTTTTAAAATCAATTTCCATATCTCTTTTCATATAGTTCATATACGTCAACCATCTGGGTTGCGATAAAACCATTCTCGTCATTAGCGTCTTCTGATGCAACCTGAATGAGGTCTTTAACCTGTTTTAATTCGTCAGCATAGTTTTTTACAAGAGCGAATTCATGTTTTGCCATAACGATATTTTCCTTGTTATGAAACATTGCGGTTCGTACGAGGTGATAGAAGAAGTTTATCATCGACTCGCCATAAGCAAACCTTCTTTCGTCTTCAAGGAGCCGAGCCTGTTCTTTTTTGTTGCTGCACTGTATCAAAGCGGCGTCGATTTCTTTTCTTGCAAGTCTCATTTCGTCAATGATCTCAACCATATCCGGAGCATCATTGGTTACAGGTGAATACTTTTTGTATTTCATGTGGTCGAGCGGGAAGATGTTTTTCTTTTCGCCGGTAATAAGGCCTGTCCAGCTTCTAAAGGTGAAAGCACCCTTAGTTGTAAAGACAAAATGCTTGAATGATTTAGTCTGCGCCATAGCAGTTTCAAGGTGCTCATAAAACTTCCTGGTATGCTCTTTCGTCGTTGGATAATACAAGGCAAAGTAGTCATCGAGAAACTTATTTACATCGGCGTCAACATTCCACAAAAGCTCTGAGAGTAAATTCTGAGTTAATGTCCACGTTCCCCATAATTTTGTCAGGGTATGCATATAACGAAAATGCCTTGCACCGTTCCTGAAGTACCATGGGATATCGGCTGAAATAACTTTGGTATAAAGCGTAGGCAGTGACTTTAGCGAACTGATATTATAATACTCACTTATAGTCATTTGCCCTTTATAGTTTCTGCCGGCGCCCATAGTCCAACCCTGATAATCTCGCAGTGGTTTAGCGTTTATTTCACTGCAAGCCGGGTCCGCAAAGCTGTGGTAATAACAACGTTCAATGGGTGCAAAACTAACCGAGCTGTTTACATAATCAAAATCTTCAGACAAAGGCCTATCGGGTGGAGCCAGCGTCTCAGAATAAGCAGACATTTTTATATGGACTTTACGTTTGAGCATGCCTTGCGACTGGGCAAGTTTTACCTCTTTTAAGAGATCACCCATAATAGAAAAGACCCTTGATGTGTAATTGCCGCTTTTTTTGCAGTTTTCACACTCGCACCACCTGCCACAATCAAGCATGCCAATCTTGACATTGTCTGTCTTTGACTTCTTACCATCAATGATGTCCTGCACAAAATTCTT
>CAYZEH010000148.1:0-6703 GCA_964477135.1 uncultured Pirellulales bacterium
AAATAACTGGTGAATTTATCTTTAAAGAGACCCCAAGCGGCCCTGCTAAAAGCGTACTTTATGAAAAGCACCTCGAATTGACGCAAAAAAGCCAGATGGCTGACTTTGCCGGTTATGTTATGCCTTTATGGTATAGCTCTATCAAAGCTGAACACAACGCAGTACGCCAAAAAGCTGGTATTTTTGACTGCACTCATATGTCCACAGTCGAAGTTGCCGGCGATAATTCAGCTGGGTTCCTTGATATTGTCACAACAAATAAAATAAGCAACATGCAAGTCGGTCAGGCCAAATACAGTTATATTTTAGACGCAGCGGGGAAGATACTTGACGATATAATTGTGTATCGCAGAAAAGAAGATAACTTCATGGTTGTAGTAAATGCAGGCAACGAAAAGAAGATCAGAACATATCTAAAAGCTCTTTTGAACAATGAAATTACCATAGATGTTAAGCAATCTAATAAAAAAATAAACCACAAACCAATCATCAGGGACATGAAGGACACTTCTTCGTGTGATGATTGCAGGGTTGATATTGCAGTTCAGGGGCCGGCTTCGCTGGATATTGTTTTAAAGCTCCTCCAAACAGTGGTTGACCAGGATAATATAACAAGTTTGAAGCCTTTCCACTTTATCAAAGCAGAGCTGTCAGGGATAAATTGCATTGTTGCCAGGACAGGATACACGGGGGCGAAGATATGTTTTGAGCTTTTTGTCAGCCCTGAAAATGCGGGTCAGCTTTGGGATATTTTGATAGAGGCCGGAGGATTACCATGTGGGCTTGGTTCGAGAGACAGCTTGCGGATCGAAGCGGGGCTACCTTTGTATGGCCATGAGCTTGCGGGTAAATTTAATATTTCGCCTTTTGAGGCGGGGTACGGCTGGGCGGTAAAGCTTGATAAGAATTTCTTTATTGGAAAAGCTGCTATGCAGGCTGTTTCTGAAAATCATAATATGAAAGTTGTGCGTCTTGAGCTGGATGGCCAAAAAGGCGTCAGACCGGTACGAGGCCATGATGTTGTGCTGGATGATAACGGCAGGTGCATTGGAGAAATATTAAGCTGTGCGAAAATCGAAGACAGACAAATCGCATTAGCTTACGTGGATAAAAATGCAATTGAACCTGACAAGATCGAAGCATACTACCTCGCCCGAAATGAAAGACAAGTTCAGCAGGGCAGAAAAGAATCTATCGCCATCGAAGAAAAATGCGATGGTGATATTACAGGGAAAATAATAAGCAGATTTCAAAAGTTTTAATCGGAGAAAGACATAAGATGATTATCGAAGGATTGCTTTACACGAAAGACCACGAATGGTTAAAGATCGAAGGCGATCAGGCTACAATCGGAATTACAGATTATGCTCAGCAGATGCTTGGTGAAATTATTTTTGTCGAATTGCCCGCTATTGACGCGGAATATTCCCAGCATAGTGAACTGGCGGTAGCTGAAAGCACCAAAGCGGCAAGTGACATTTACAGCCCGATTTCCGGCAAAGTGACTGAGGTGAATGACAAGTTGGAAACGACACCCGAATTAATCAATCAGGACTGCTATGGCGACGGCTGGATATGCAAAATGGCTGTTACTGATGCCAAAGGAGCCGAAAGCCTGATGGATTCAAAAAAATACGACGAATATCTTAAAGGACTATAAAATGCCATTCATAGCTAATACTGCCTTACAACAGCAGCAAATGCTGGCTGAAATAGGGCTGACGATGGACGATCTGTTTTCGGATATTCCGGCAGATATGATGTGTAAGGATTTTAATCTTCCCAGCGGCATGAGTGAACAGCAGGTAAGAAACCATCTCGCTGAACTGGCGGGTAAGAATTCTACCGACCTGACATGTTTTCTCGGCGGCGGGTTTTATGACCACTTTATTCCTGCTGCTATTTATTCGCTTATTTCACGCAGCGAGTTTTATACCGCTTATACGCCTTATCAACCTGAACTCGCGCAAGGAACATTACAGGCAGTCTATGAGTATCAGTCCGCAATTTGCCGGCTCTGCGATATGGAAGTTTCTAATGCTTCATTGTATGACGGCGGAACCGCTATTTACGAAGCAATGATGATGGCTATCAGGCAGACACGCAGGAATAAAGTCATTGTCGATGATAGTGTTAACCCGATTTACAGGGTAATGCTTAAGTCGTATTCGAACAATCTTAATATTGGATTTGAAGAGACTGAAAACGTTAACGGCCTTTCCAACCGTGAGCAGATACTTGCAAAGATAGACAGTGACACAGCGGCTGTTATTTTGCAGAATCCTAATTTTTTCGGTTGTGTCGATGACTTTACAGACATCGCAAAGGCTGTACATGAAAAAGGGGCATTGCTGATAGTTTCATGCTATCCGATTGCTCTTGGAATATTAAAAACTCCCGGGCAGATGGATGCCGACATTGTTGTCGGCGAGGGACAGAGCCTGGGGATGCCGATGTCATTTGGCGGGCCTTACCTTGGTTTTATGGCAACGAGGAAGAAATTTATCCGAAAAATGCCAGGCAGAATCGTCGGCAGAACTACTGACGCAAACGGCAAAGAGGCATTTGTGCTAACCTTGCAGGCAAGAGAACAGCACATAAGAAGAGACAAGGCAACATCGAATATATGTTCTAATGAAGCGTTGTGTGCGTTAACAGCTTTGGTTTACCTGTCACTTATGGGCAAAGAAGGATTGAAAGAAACTGCCCAGCTTTGTGCTGATAAGGCAAGTTATGCTTATAAGAGGCTAACTTCTATCGGTTCAGTTGAGCCTCACTTTAAGGCGAAGTGGTTCTTTAATGAGTTTGTTATTGATCTGCCTTGCGAAGCCGCTGACGTTATCGCAAAACTTATCGAAAAAGGCTTTGCCGCTGGGTTCCCTTTGAGCAGATATTACAATGGCATGGATAATTCAATGTTGATCTGTGTGACTGAAAAAAGAAGTAAGCAGGAAATAGGTATGCTCGCTGAAGCACTGGAGGCAGTATTATGAGTTTAATCTTCGATAAAAGTATAGAAAGCAGAAGAGCAGTCAGGACATCAGCCAGTGATGTGCCTACATCTATTAACATCAAAGCTGAACTTCTGAGAGAAAAATCAGCTGAAATGCCGCAGCTTAGTGAGCTTGATGTTGTCAGGCACTTTACGGAACTATCTCGCAGAAATTTTGGCGTGGATACCAACTTTTATCCGCTTGGCTCGTGTACGATGAAATATAACCCGAAGGTATGTGAGCGTATTGCTTCGTATCCTGGTTTTACACATATCCACCCCCTGCTGCCTCAATTAAGGATCGGCGGGATGCTCACGCAGGGCGCTTTGCAGGTAATCTATGAAAGCGATATGCTGCTTCGAGAGATAACAGGGATGGATGGTTTTACAACTCAACCTATGGCCGGCGCTCATGGCGAGTTGACTGGTATTATGATAATAGCGGCGTACCATAAAGATAAAGGGAACAAAAAAACTAAAATTTTAATCCCGGATAGCGGACACGGGACAAACCCTGCAAGTGCTGCGATCGCAGGTTATACGGTTGTTCCTGTGCCGAGTAATAAAGATGGGTTCATGGATATCGATGCCGTCAAAAAAGTGCTTGATGATGATGTGGCTGGGCTTATGCTGACTTGTCCCAATACTTTGGGGCTTTTTAATCCGCACATCAAAGAACTTTGTGATCTTATTCATAGTGTTGATGGGCTGGCGTATTATGATGGTGCCAATCTAAATGCAATTGTCGGCAAAGCAAGACCAGGTGACTTTGGCTTTGACATTGTCCACCTAAACCTGCATAAAACGTTTGCAACTCCGCACGGCGGCGGCGGACCCGGGGCTGGGCCTGTAGGCGTAAAAAAACATCTCACAGATTTTCTGCCTATCGCAGTTGTGGTAAAAAGAAACGATGGCACTTATGCCCTCGAGTATGACAGGGAAAAATCAATAGGATATATTGCTCCTTTCTACGGCAATTTCTTAGTAGTTTTAAAAGCCTATGTTTATATACTGATGCTCGGCAAAGAGGGACTTAAAGCTGTGGCGGAAAGTGCGGTACTAAACGCAAACTACATAAAAGAAAAACTCAAAGGTGCATATAAAGTCGCTCACGATCAAATTTGTATGCACGAATGTGTTTTAACAATAACTAAAGATATGGAAGAGAAGCACATCAGAGCGTTGGATATCGCCAAAGCACTGATAGACAAAGGCTTCCATCCGCCTACGATTTACTTCCCGACCATCGTTCATGAATCGATGATGATCGAACCAACAGAAACAGAAAGTAAAGAAACTATTGACGAATTCATCAATGCCATGTTAGATATTGCTAAACAGGCACAGGAAAATCCTGAGGCTTTGAAAGCTGCGCCGGTGAATGCTTTTGTTTGCCGACCAGATGAAGTGGCGGCAGCTAAGAATCTGGACGTCGCCAGCTTGTAAGTTGTTAAATCGGCAATAGAAAACAAAAAAATGGCATTAAAAATACTGTTAGTCAATCCAGCGATATATGATTTTACTGCATACGATTTCTGGCTTAAGCCTTACGGAGTGTTGAGCATCGCGGGATATTTGCGCAGTAAGGCTGAATTCCAGATGTTCGACTACCTTGACCGTAGTGACGATTTTTATAAAACGCATAAAACCAGAAGTGACAAATACAATAAAGGACGTTTTTTCAGTCAACCCGCGGCTAAACCTGAACCTTTAAAAAACATCACCCGTAGATTCAGCAGATTTGGCTTGCCTCGTGAGCTTTTTGTCGAATATCTTAAAAGCAATGAGCCGACAGAATTTGCGATGATACAGACAACTATGACTTACTGGTATCTCGGCGTTAAAGAAGTGATCGACGACCTGCACGAATATTGGCCCGCAACAAAGATAATCCTTGGCGGCAATTATGCAACTTTGTGTTATGAACATGCGCTAAAAATCGGCGCAGATCTTGTTGTCAAAGGTGTCGACCTTAGGCCTTTATGGGATTATCTGAAAATTGCTCCTGATTCGGATCAGCCCGGCTTGTGGGAAATTTATAAAAACCTTAAGGTAGGGGTGCTTAAATTAACTGACGGCTGTCCTTTTAAATGCAGCTATTGCTCTGTGCCGAAAGTTTATAACGGCTTCAAACAAAGAAGCATGAAACGATCAATAGCGGAGCTCGAGATGCTGGCGAAATTGAAAGTTAGTGACATTGCATTTTATGATGACAGCTTATTATATAAGTTCGATGAAATTTCAGGTCCATTCCTGGACGAAATAATCAAAAGACAGATTAAAGTTAATCTGCATAGCCCGAATGCCTTGAACGCACGATTTATTACAGCAGATGTCGCTGACAAGATGGTTCGCGCCGGCTTTAAAACGTTTTATCTTGGCTTTGAAAGTAAATCTGTAAAGTGGCAAAAGCAAACCGGTGGTAAAGTCTCTTCACATGAATTAGCCCAGGCTGTCGAACATCTTAAAAATGCGGGAGCTGATGCAAAAAACATAATCGCTTATCAGATTGTAGGTCATCCTAAAAACGACCTGCAGGAGTTGGAAGATTCGATAAGGTTCGTTAACAGCCTGGGGATCAAAACTATGCTGGCGGATTTTTCGCCGATACCAACAACGCCTGACGGTCAGTTATGCAGTAAGTTGGTAAATATGGATGAGCCTTTAATGCACAACAAAACCGCATTTCCTATAATATTATTAGGCTATGAAAAGCTGGACCAATTGAAACAGCTTGCCAAAGGACTCAACAGGAACATCAAATAAAAATTCGGGCTGATTTTATTCTGATGATAACTTTTCAAATGGATGATTATTCTGCCAGCCGGTTTCGCCTGTTTGCCTGAATCTTTCGAGCCTGCGTATTGTTATTTCACAAAAAACAGGATCGGTGTCAATCGTATAGCATTTTCTGCCAAGCATTTCAGCTGAGAGCAAAGTTGCTCCAGAATGGGCGAAGAAATCCAGTACCAGGTCTCCTTTTTCCGAACTTGCCTGGATTATTCTATCTATGGACTTCAAAGGCTTCTGGGCGTAACAGCCTGTAACATTTTCATGCATTCGATAAAAAACCTGCTGAACATCGACCCAGACATTGCTTGCGCGAATACACTGAGATTTACTCCGCTGGGAGTTTTCTGTCATCCGGCCATTAACTTTTTTGTAGTAGCCTTTCAACACTTTGGGGATATCGGTATATTGCACATCAAAGGATGGATTGCCCTTGACGTAATAAAGCAATTCCTGTCTGACAGCCATCCAGTTTTTCGCAGTGCCATAGCCCCGCTGATTTCTCATAGTTATAAAAGAACGAGAGATAAGCTCTTTAAACTGTCTCATCATTATCATAAAATCCGGTAACGGCTGAAAACCATTATTCTGGTCTGCGCCAAGCCAGAAATAAATACTGGCATCAATATCCAGATGAGCTATCGTATTAACAACCCATTTTTCGCACCATTGAATAAACTTATCCAGCTGCCTTTGCTGAAAAGCTACCAGGTTGTAAGGCGGGTCATGTACTGCCAGCTGGGCTTTTTCGCCTGCTAAAAGATTATTGATATCTTCAGCATCAGCGGCATCAAGACATCCCACTTTGTGACCTGTTTGGCTATCCAGCCAGATTTGCCCCGGAGACAATCGGCAATCTTTGAGCAAAGCCTGCCTGGCTTGGCTGTCCTGGTCTAATCTTGGCAATGGGTTATTTTTCAT
>CAYZEH010000149.1:0-6690 GCA_964477135.1 uncultured Pirellulales bacterium
AAAAATAGTGACCTCTTCCGGCAGAAGAATATTAGCTGAAAATAACAATATCTACATCCAGAAGAACAATACCCTGTGCAGACTCGATAGAGACAGATATCTTCAGCTAAGCAGAGAGATCGCAAAAACAGAAAAAATAAAAGAAAAAGAAAGAACCGAACTGCAGAAAGCCAGGCTTTTAGAACTAAAAACAGAAAGAAAAAAATGCCTCAGATGGCAGGTAGAATGTAAGGGGTACTTCAGCCTGATAATGGCTGGTAAGGTTATTCTTGCCGGCGGTGAAAACAAGGTATTCGCTTATGACTCTGATACGGGTGAAAATATATGGACGGCAAATATTGCCGGCAAAGCTTATGGTCTGGCGGTAAGTGACAGCAAACTTTATATCAGCACAGATAAGGGCAATATTTATTGCTTTACTAAAAAAGCATCCAAAAATCTAACTCTAATAGCTCAGCAGAAAAATGCCCCCTACCCTAAGAACAAAAAAACAAACTACTACAAAAAATTAGCTGATTACATAATTGAAAAAAGCGGATGCCAGAAAGGCTATTGCCTGATTCTTGATGCCCAAGATTGCAGACTCGCTTGCAGCCTTGCTCAGCAAAGCGATCTTTCAATAATCGTTGTTGAAAAAGACGCAAAAAAAGCAGCAAAGCTACAAAGTTTATTACGAAAAGCCGGCGTTTACGGCAGCAGAATTTCAGTTCACCATATAGAAAGCCAAGATTTGCCTTACCGCAAATATTTCGCAAATCTTATTTTATCACAAGCAGGATTAACAGCTGAAAAAAGCAGCTTTACCGCAGAGCAGGTTGCAAATATCGCAAGGCCCGCAGGCGGAAAAATCATGCTGTTATCAAAAGCTGAAAATAAATACGAAGAGTATATTAGACAATGGGGACAAAATCTGAATGGCTGGCAGGTAGAAAAAGATAATGATATGATCGTCGGCCTATACAATCGAGATGAACTTGAGGGCATCGGTCAATGGACACATTTGTACGCTGACATATCCAATACCGATTCAAGTCAGGAATCAAACATAGATAACAAAATGACAATACAATGGTTCGGTAAACCAGGCCCTCGAAAAATGATAGACCGTCACCACAGAACGATGGGGCCTTTATTTAAAAACGGCAGACTATTTATCTATGGTGACAATCGTATTATCACAACTGATGCTTATAACGGCACAAACCTGTGGGAAGTTGAAGTGCCGGGCTCAAGAAGACTTGGTATGATGAACGATTGCGGCAATATGTGCGTAGCTGACGATGTTATTTATATCGCTAACAACGACATGTGTTGGGCTTTAAATGTTGCTGATGGAAACAAGGAAAAAGTTTTTGATGTTCCTCGAATAATAGATGGACAGAAAAGCAACTGGGGGTATATCGCTACCGATGAGAATCTGCTTTTCGGCAGCGGTCAGAAACCAACCGCAGCTTTTACTACTTTCGGCTTTGGCAATTCTACTGTCGGTCAGATAGAAGGTGACTTCCGCGAAAAAACATTGAGCGATTTTCTCTTTGCAATAGATAGAACCAACGGAACCCTACTGTGGAATTATAAAAATGGCGTAATACAAAACTCAACCATCGTTGCTGACAAAAAATGTATTTACTTCATCGAATGCAGAAACCCAGAGATAGTAAACGATGCTGATGGAAGAATCAGCAGCCATAAATTCTGTGAGAAAGACACTTTCATAGTTTGCCTTGACAGAACTACCGGCAAAAAAAGCTGGGAAAAAGAATTCAAACTGCCTTACCAGCAGCAGATCTTCATGGTCAGAGCAAAAGACATCCTACTTATGACAGGCTCTTACAATATCGAGAAAAATGTCCATTACGGCCTCTACGGCCTGGACATAACTAACGGCAATGTTAAATGGCATAATAGTTTTAAAGGCGAAGATATCGGAGGAACGCACGGCGAACAGTGGCAAAGGTCTTCTGTAATAGCCGGCAAAATTTATCTTATGCCTTACGCATTTAATCTTGATGACGGCAAACAGATACCCGACTGGAGTTTTACCAGAAAAGGCCATGGCTGTGGAACAATTACCGGCTCAGCAGCGCAGCTTTTCTTCAGAGGCCATCAGCCTCAGATGAGAGATTTAAAAACAGATACTCAGACAAAACTCACTCAGGTAAGCAGACCCGGCTGTTGGGTTAATATAATTCCTGCAGGCGGTCTTATTCTTATACCTGAATCAAGCTCAGGATGCACATGTGCATATTCTTTACAAACATCAATAGCATTTATTAGACCTTAAAAAAATGAAGGACTTTTTAACTAAACGGATTTAACTATGAACAAAATTACAACACTTTTATTTATCTGGTTACTCTTTCCCTCTACTGGTCAGGATTGGCCGATGTGGCGCCACGACAAAGGAAGAACCGCAGTAACCAAACAAAAACTTGCTGACGAGCTTCACCTTCAATGGACAAGGCAATACCCACCTCTGCAACATGCCTGGGAAGATGTTGTGAATCAAGACAGAATGGGTTATGACCGTATGTATGAGCCGATAGTACTGGGCAAGACAATGTTTGTTGGCTCAAACCGCAGCGACAAAGTTGTTGCTATTGACACTATAACCGGCAAAGAAAAATGGACATTTTACACTAACGGACCAGTAAGGTTTGCTCCGGTTGGGTGGAAAGGAAAAGTATATTTCGTAAGTGACGATGGTTTCCTTTATTGCGTAAAAGCTCAAAATGGAAAGCTTCTATGGAAATTCAGAGGCGGTGCTGATGGGAGAAAAACTCTCGGCAACAGCAGATTGATAAGTGCCTGGCCTGCAAGGGGCGGACCTGTAATCGAAGACGGTATTATTTATTTCGGAGCAAGCATCTGGCCTTTCATGGGGGTTTTTATTCACGCGGTAGATGCCAAAACTGGTGATGTCGTCTGGACAAACGACGGAGTCGGACCCACATATACTAACCAGCCTCATGGCGGTTCAGTCGCTTTTGGAAGCATTGCACCACAGGGTGCTTTTGCAATTGTAAACGACAAATTACTGGTTCCGGGCGGAAGAACCGCACCGGCGTGCTTCGATAAAAAAACAGGCAAAATGTTGTACTATCACCTTGAAGGCAGCGGTAAATTTCAGGGCGTAGCTGGTGTTGACAGAAAACGTGAAGGTGGCAGTGACGTTTATGGCATTGATAAATACTTTTTCAATCATCGCGGAATAAACACAACAATATATGACCTCGACAGCGGTCTGGCTTATTTCATGTGGAACAAAACAACATACCCTGTTCTCGATGGCGAGAAACTTTATCTTTCCGGCAATCCGGTAGAAGCTTACAGCTTAAAAGATTTTAAGAAAACTTCTTACGAGAAAGATGAAAAAGATAAAAAAACAGGCGAAACCAAAAAAGTTACAAAATACAAATGGGATCTGCCTAAGCTGTGGCAGGTAAAAATCGACGGCACAGGTGCGATGGTCAAAACTGCTGACAAAATATACGTTGGCGGAAAAAATAAAATATCAGCCTTAAAAATCTCTGAAAATGGAAAACCAAAACTCGTATGGACAGCAACTGTCAAAGGAAACGTCGCAAGGATCATTGCTGCCAATAACAGACTATTTGCTGTAACACTTGAAGGGCAAATATATGCTTTTGGTAAAAAAAATGTTAAGCCTAAAAATTATACCTACCAGACAAAAAAGTTTAATATTAAGCCGAAGGCAATTAAATTAGCAAAAAAACTCACGGACCAGACCGGCATCAACAAAGGCTATTGTTTAATGTTCGGCATCAAAGATGGACAGTTGGCAAGAGCGGTAGCAACGAATTCCGATTTCAATGTGATCGTGGTAGATCCGAACCCGAAGAAAGTTGAAAAATTTAGACGTAAACTTGACGCTGAAGGTCTTTATGGCCAGAAGATATCTGTTCATATCGGTAACCCGGTGAGTTTCCAGGCGCCGTCTTATGTGGCAGCTCTTATAATTTGTCAAGATAGTAAGCTTGCTAAAAAATACAAGGATGAGATTTATTCAGAGAAAATTAAACAGTCACTCAGGCCTTACGGGGGAACTGCATATTTCTTCAATAAACAAGGCGACATATCTACGATAAAACGCCAAGGCGCCCTCGAAGGGGCAAGCAACTGGACAGGACTTTACGGCGGGATGGCCAACACCGCTAAATCCGATGACAAACTTGTGAAACTGCCTTTGGGGATTTTATGGTTCGGCGGAAATACTCATGCTGATATTTTGCCCCGCCATGCTCACGGGCCAAGTGAACAAGTCGTTGACGGCAGGCTTTTCATCGAAGGTATAAATATGTTAAGTGCCAGAGATGTCTACACCGGCAAAGTACTTTGGAAAAGAGAATTTGAAGACCTCGGCACTTTTGACATTTATTATGATAGCAGCTACAAAGACAATCCGCTCGACACCACTTACAACCAGGTACATATCCCAGGTGCCAATAGCAGAGGAACCAATTATATTGTCACTAAAGACAAAATCTATCTCGCAGCTAAAGAAAAATGTATTGTCCTTAATCCGATTACAGGCGAAACAATAGGAGAGATAACGCTTCCGGCAAAAGATGGACAAACCGGCGAATGGGCATATATCGGTATCCAGGAAGATATGCTTGTAGCTGGTGTGAATTATAAAGATCTATCTGAAGAACTTGGCGTTAAGAAAAACAAACAATTTGATATGTCCACAAGCAAAGAAATAATGGTATTCAATCGCAATAACGGCAATTTACTCTGGAACAGAAAATCAGAAAATTCATTCCGCAACAACACAATAGTTGCTGATAAGAACAAACTTTTTATTATAGATGCACTACCCATCAAGTACATAGAAAAACTTCAACGCAGGGGCCAAACCCCTAAAAGCAAACCAAAACTTATTGCGGTAGATATAAAAACCGGAAAAGAAATATGGAGCACCAACGAAAAAGCTTTCGGCACCTGGCTTGGTTATTCAAAAGAATATGACCTTCTTTTGCAAAGCGGAAGAAATTCAAGAGACTCTTTGGGCGATGAACCTTCAAACAGAATAAGTGTATTTAGAGGCTCTGATGGAGAAATGGTATGGGACAAACCAATCAAGCATTCAGGCCCTTGCATGATTCATGGCCAAACGGTTTACTTCAATGCACACTCCAACGAAGGCTGGGCAATTAATCTTTTAACTGGAAACCTTAAAGAATACGAAAACCCGCTGACAGGTAAAACTATGGAATGGCGATACAAACGCTATTACGGCTGTAATAATGTTATCGCAAGTGAAAACCTGCTGAGTTTTAGAAGCGGGGCCGCGGGCTTTTACGATCTGCAATACAATGACGGAACAGGCAACTATGGCGGATTCAAATCTGGATGCACCTCAAACCTCATCGCAGCTGATGGTGTGCTGAATGCACCAGACTACACGAGAACATGCACCTGCAGTTATCAGAATCAGACTTCTGTTGCAATGATACACATGCCCGACATTGACAAATGGACATTTAACAATTTCAAAGTTAACGACAGAATTAAAAATCTTGGGATAAATTTCGGCGCTCCTGGTGACAGAATGGCTGAGAATAAAGTTTTATGGCTCGAATATCCCATCGTTGGCGGTCCAAGCCCGAATGTGGACATTAAAGTCGAACCGAAAACTATAATGTGGTACAGAAGGCATAGCTTAACCGTCAAACAAGGCAATCTTAAATGGGTTGCTGCTTCAGGCGGTGAAGGCATTCAAAAAATCCAGATCAAACTAAACGACCCGATTACAACTATAATAAGCCAAATAAGCTCTGACTCAGACGATGCAGAAGAAAAAGCAGGCAAGAAAACGTATCTCAACAGCAGCGATCTTGAAATGACCGATGACAACGGAAAACAAATAATAGGTCTGCGATTCAACAATATTAATTTGAACCGTGGCGAAAAATTTAAAAATGCTTATCTGCAATTCGAGGTGAAAGATGCTTCAAATATAGAAACAAATCTTACAATTTCAGCCCAGGCAGCAGACAACGCCGAGACATTTAAATCAGAAGTAGATAACATTACCTCAAGAGAAAAAACTACTGCTGCTGTAAACTGGAACATACCCGCATGGAACAAAAAAGACCAGGCAGGCAAAGACCAGCAAAGCCCGGATATCTCTGATATTATCCAGGAAGTTATAGACAGGAAAGACTGGAAAAAAGGCAACAGCATTGTATTGCTGATTGACGGCAAAGGCAAACGAATCGCAAAATCATTCGACCGGTATAAAGACTCAGCAGCAAAACTTATAATTACACCTGAAAATGCTGAAGTGGCTGACAAGTCCCTCTACACCGTAAAGTTATATTTTTATGAACAGGAAAAAATCAAAAATGGACAACGAATATTCGACGTTTCCTTGCAAGGAAAAAAAGTTCTTGAAAACTTCGACATCAAGAAAAATTGTGCCAAGAAAAATAGAACTTTGATAAAAGAGTTTAAATCAGTCGCTGTGAGCAAAAACCTAACCATTGAACTCAAAGCTTGCAAAAAATCAAAGAAGAAACCGATAATCAGCGGAATAGAAATTATATCTGAGAACTAACAAATTTCAAACATGATGTCTTAATAAACCGCGCCCGGCAGGACTCGAACCTGCAACCTTCGGATTCGAAGTCCGCTTACCAAAAAACACAAGTAATGAAAATACAA
>CAYZEH010000150.1:0-6632 GCA_964477135.1 uncultured Pirellulales bacterium
TTCCGCGAATAAATCCATAACTTGTTATCTTTGAGTTATTTACCCGCGGATAAACGGAAAAATTCAACTGAGATTAGTATAATAAGTTTGCATGATATGAAGTTCAGATGTCCTGTATGTAAAAATATAATCCCCCAACCTGTAGAAAGAGAAAAGGATGGTTTCAGGTATTTTCCTTTTTGCTCTGAAAGGTGCAAACTTGTGGACCTTGGAGCGTGGTTTGACTGCGAGTACAAGATAACAAACCCGGCTAAACGACTACAAATCGGTGAAGAGCCATATCAGGATAATGGTATTTAAGCTTGATCAAATCTAAAAAATATCAGAAAAACTGTTGAAATCAAACAGTAACTGCATTTATACTAATGTTTTGTATAATTGGATTTGTCTTATTAGCAATTAAAACATTTGTTTTCATACGAAAGGAAACAAAATGGTAGATAACCAAAAACCAGCTTCGATTTTTGGCGAACTTCTTTTTCCGAATATATTTTGCAGCTTTAAGATAGCTATTCATCCACAGAGTTTAATAATAGCGTCTCTGGCAGTTTGTTTAATATGGACCGTTGGTGTAACGATGGATTTTATCAGCAAAACCGTGGTCGTATCAGGTACAAATACCAATGAGCTAAGTGTTTATATATCTAACCCTTCAACGTTAAAATCTTATATTCAGGAATACAAGGACAGCGACCATCGTCAGGGCGTATTTAAAACCACAGCCGGTTTTGCATTTAAGAAAGCTCACCTTGCTATTTATGCATTGCTGACTTTTGACGTTGCTCGAACAGTAAGAGAGATAGTGGAATACTTCAAGGCAATATCATGGGCGTTTAAATACCATATGATCTACTGCGTAATATTTTTTATGATAAAATTGGTAATTATCTCAATTGCGGGCGGAGCATTATGCAGACGAGCAGCTTTGAAATTTTCGCAGGATCAGCAGGTCGGTATCATTGAATCACTTGTATTCAGCTTGAAGCGATTCAGAGTTTTCGTTACCGCCCCACTTACACCTGTGGCAATTATCCTGTGCCTTGGTTTTATTATAATTTTTCTTTTCGGTCTGATAACTAACATACCTTTTGTGGGCGAATTGCTGGTCGTTTTCTTTTTGCCTTTACAATTATTAGCAGGCGGGATAATGACTTACCTTGTAGTAGGTGCGGTTGCGGGCTTTGCTTTGATGTTCCCTTCAATAGCTTATGATGGTGCCGACAGTTTTGATGCTATGAATCGTTCGTTAGGTTATATATATGGAAAACCTTTAAGGCTGACATTTTATGCAGTCATCGCAACGATTTACGGCATAATCTGCTATATGTTTGTGCGTCTTTTTGCATTTTTGATGCTCGTACTGACTCGCGGTTTTATGCAAATAGCAATATTTACAAACAATCGAGCCCATGATGCCGGTAAACTCGATGCGATTTGGCCTGCACCTTACTTTACGAATTTATTAGGAACACCAGGGATGGTTGAAACAAACTTCTCGGAAGGTATTTCTGGTTTTATTATAAGATTGTTCGTACTTTTAATCAGCGGAGTGGTTGTTTCTTTTGCAGTAAGTTACTATTTTTCAGTAAGCACTGTGATTTATTCCCTTATGAGGAAGCAGGTTGATAATGCCGATATCCATGAAGTTTACCTTGAAGAAGATGATTCAGAAGCTATTGACCTGACGACGGAAGATGAGACGAATGTTGGAAACGGGGATAAAAGGGCAGATAATACGGAAGATGAGCAAAATAGTACGCAGTGAAAGGTAGATATAGTAGTATAGTAACATATCGCAAATGACGATATTATAACTGTTATAAACGAAGGATTATAAAACAGAGACGCTTAGCTTATGCCCGATATTGACGGAAAAAAACAGACCGACAAAGTAAGTCAGCCAAAATTTATCAGCAGTTCGAATATAATGCTTAAATACCGCAGGCTTTTTATTATTTTAGCTCACATTGTTATATTTGTGCTTTCATTGCTGGGATCTTTTTTGCTGGCACATAATATGCAATTCAGACATGACTGGCTTATCAAGCAATTTCCAGTTCTTGCGGGAATCATTATCCTCATAAAACTTCCAATATTCGGTTTTTTCAGACAATATCGCGGTTGGTGGAGATATGTTGGAATATCTGACCTAACGGGGATTCTTCGTGCATCGCTTATAAGCACACTTGTAATAGTAGCATTATGGTTCATTGTCATCCTTCAAATTGACGTAATCCGAAGAAATCTTGCAAGCGTTGCAAATGTCGCCAACAGCGTTTTTCTGCTTGATATGGCAATAACATTCATGCTGCTTGCGGGAATACGGATGATAATCCGGCTTTACTATGAAGAATTCAGAACAGTTGAAAACCAGAGATTAAAAAGACTTCTTATAATTGGTGCCGGCAATGCCGGAGAAGCTCTTCTGCGAGAGATTCTCAGGATGAAGATGGTTGAGTATGAGGTTATAGGATTTATAGATGACGACCCGCTAAAAAAGCACATCCATATCCACGACATACCGGTTCTTGGCACTGTTAATGAATTGCCCGGGATATGTGAGGAACGGGCGATAGAAGAAATTGCAATCGCTATGCCTTCAGCAACCCAAACGCAGTTAAGGCATGTAATACAGGTCTGCAAGGGTACTAAAATAAGATTCAGGATGATTCCGTCTATCACTGATATCGCTTCCGGTAAGCTTAAAGTCTCTCAGATAAGAGACGTTGATATCAATGACCTTCTGGGCAGAAATGTCGTAGAGCTTGACCTTGATCTGATCGAGAAATTTCTCAAGAATAAAATCATCTGTGTAACCGGTGCCGGCGGCTCGATCGGTTCAGAGATGTGCCGACAGGTATGCAATTTCGGACCTAAGTTGCTATTACTTATAGAACAGGCAGAAAACCCGCTTTTTCATATCGAAAGAGAATTAAGGAAAGACTTCCCGGATGTTTATATCGCCGCGGTGATATGTGATATAGCGGATAAATCAAGAGTTGATGAAGTATTTTCTAAATATAAACCTGAAGTTGTAATTCATGCAGCAGCACATAAGCATGTTCCTTTGATGGAAACCAATCCGGGTGAATCGATAAAGAACAATGTTGTCGGAACAATGAATATTTCAGACGCATCTAATCAATTCGGGGTCAATAACTTTGTCATGATAAGCACGGATAAAGCAGTGAATCCTACGAGTTTGATGGGGTCATCGAAGCGTGTTGCTGAGATGTATATCCAGGAGTTGAATAATACAAGCAATACGCATTTTGTTACGGTTCGATTTGGTAATGTGCTCGGTTCTAACGGCTCGGTTGTGCCAATATTCAAAAAACAGATCGCCAATGGCGGGCCTGTCACGGTGACTCATCCGGATATGAAGCGTTATTTTATGACTATCCCCGAAGCAAGTCAGCTTGTACTGCAGGCAGCTACGATGGGTGAGGGGGGAGAGATATTTGTGCTGGATATGGGTGAGCCTGTGAAAATCGTCGACCTTGCGAAGGAATTGATTACTCTGAGCGGTTTTAAGCCTGACGAAGAGATAGAAATTACTTTCACAGGACTTCGTCCAGGTGAAAAGCTCTTTGAAGAGCTTTCGATCGAAGGGGAAAATATGATAGCGACTAAGCATCCTAAGATCGGTGTCTGGAAAAACATTCCTATGGACCGCCGGAAATTGCTTGAGGGCATAAAAGAATTAGTAGAGGTTGCTCCTATGCAAGACCATGCAAAAGTCGTGGAAAAGGTTAAACAGCTGATACCTGAGTATCTCGGCAAAAGTCTGGACCCCAAGTAAAAGCTGGACTAATCAAGGTGTGTAGAAAACATAAGCATTCCACAAATATCATTGGATACTACCCTTTTGAGAAATAATCATATACTGTGGACGGCAATTTGATATGCGCACTAAAAAAGCCGGGCTTTGAAACCCGGCTTGCAATTGCAAATTAAATTTTTACCACTGGTTATTGTTGTTTCGCTGTTCATCTGGATTAGTCGGCTGGCTATAATTATTCTCTCTTGGATGAGATTTTTCGTAAACCTCTTTAAGCTTATTTGTTGTCAGATGGGTGTATATCTGCGTTGTTGAGAGAGACTGGTGCCCTAACAACTCCTGAACACTTCTAAGGTCAGCACCGTTATTGAGCATATGAGTCGCAAAGCTGTGACGTAAGGTATGTGGACTGATTTGCGGGTCCAAACCTGCTATCTTCAGATATTTATCCATTTTTCTTCGAACGCTGCGAGTGCTGAGTCGTTTGCCATGCTTATTGACAAAGAGTACCTTTGAATCAAAGTTGCTATTGCTCTGAGCTCTTTTATTCCTGAATTCCATGTAATGCTGAATTACCTGCAGAGCGGATGAGCCTATTGGAGTAATTCTTTCCTTTTTGCCTTTGCCTCTGATATGCACAACCTCGCCGAGGAAATCAATATCGTCCATGTTCAATGCAACAAGCTCGCTTACCCTGATACCTGTGCTGTATAAAGTTTCAAGTATCGCCCTGTCACGCGCCCCAAGCCAGTGAGTCAAAGGCGGGGTGTCGAGCAGTTTTTTTACCTCTTCATATTCAAGGAAACGAGGAAGTTTCTTTTCCTGTTTTGGAGTTCTGATAACTTCAACAGGGTTAGAGTCAATTTGGCCTCTCTTTACCAGGAACTTATAGAAGCTTCTTAAAGTAGCAAGTTTTCTTGCAATCGTTGATTTTGAATATTGCTTTTCATTCAACGAAGCCATATAAGCTCTTGCATCGTCTACTTCAATTGTAAGCAGTTTCTGATCTAACTTAACCTCGGTCTGGTGTGATGTCGCCAAGGCGGGAGAATCTGAAGTTGAGAAAGCTTCACCCGATAAATCAGGATGCTGAAACTGTGCAGCATTTTCCATAATAAACTGACCAAACTGGAACAAGTCTGCCCCATAGCATTTGACAGTATGTTCGGAAAACCTTTTTTCAAACTTCAAATAACTAAGAAAATTCTGAACCATCACACTATTTTCCATAATCCACTTACCTTTTATACTCTATTCGATTTATATTGTAATTCGTTACACAAATCAGCCAGCTCTTTCATGCAAAGCTGGTTGTTTTATTTCTTATCAAAAGTTCGTCAGCCTGACCAATAAGAGATCGAGTCAGCTTGAAACTAAGAACAGCAGCATCAAACCAGTCGAAATCGGTATTTTTATCTTTGGCCTGGGCGATAAGGGCATCAAGAAGCTTGTCTTCTGAACCCCTTTCGTAACGGAATATGTACTTTTCCGTTCCCTTATTCAGAACAAGTTGTAATTTCATATTTTCCATTTTCACAGCCGACTAACCCAACTATCAATCAACAAAAAATAAAAGCTCACATTCTTCTTATCGGTCTATAAGCTCATAACTAAAGTAAAATTTCCAGTTTTCACAGAAAAAGTTAAAACCGCATAAAGAACCGGGAACTCTAAGTTGTTTATCGGCCAACAAATGGATATGTCTTTACAATTTGAAGTGGTAAAATCTGTAAATTAACGCAAAAAATGAACAAATTTAGATTTACAGCTTAGTTTTGGTTAATTTGCCTTGTAGAAAATGACACCATTTTTTTCTTCAGAAGAAATCTGTTTGCTCTGCTGGAAGTGCCCAATATATTTCAGGGCTTCGTTTGGGTGTATCGCAAGTGACTGACAGATATCCTGCAGCGAACAAGGTCTTCGCTTCAGCATCGATAATACGGCATCGGCCCTGTTTTGTATGTTTTCCCCTCTCTCAGAAGGAGAAAAAGATGCAACGACTTCAGCGTTATCACCAAGTTTATCCGCAATGGCTTTAAGGGTTTTATACGTCATTGGGTTGATGCCCTTCTCAGCGGTGGGTCTTACTGCAGTATTAAGCTGGATTTTATCGGGCTTTATTATATTTACTGCCCTTTTTAACTGAGCTATGTGCTGGACTGATGTGTTAACAGATTCGATAAAGAAAATTTCCAACCAGAATTTGCCTTTGAATTGCTGCCTGAAGAGACGCAGGGCTTCGATTATTTCTTCAATGTTTATATTCGAAGCAGGACGATTAATTTTTTCAAAAATTTCCTGATCGGCTGCGTCAAGTGACGGGACAACCAAATCCGCTTTCAAACAGGCATTTCGAACAGCTTCATCGGTCAGCAAAGTAGAGTTTGTAATAACAGCGACGGGAATATCGGTGATTTTTTTGATCTCATCGATGATATCTCCAAATCGGCTGTTCAATGTGGGTTCACCCGAACCGCTGAGAGTAATATAGTCAGCTTTTCCGCCCTTTTGTATCCAAACCTTTAATTCTTCGATAACCGGAGCGATTGGAACATATTCCTTTCGCTGGGTGGTTTTCTCTGTAGTTCTCCCGAGCTGACAGTAAATACAATCAAGGCTGCATACTTTAAATGGGATAATATCAACCCCCAGACTGAAACCGAGTCTGCGAGATGGTACTGGGCCGAACAAATATTTCATTTCATCTGACATTATTACTTCCTGACTATATCAAAAATCTGCTTACAAGTTTTTAAAATATCTTCCATCCAATCTATTGGCATAATACAAGCTGCATCGGATTTTGCTTTTTCGGGGTTTGGGTGGACTTCCAGAAATAAACCATTAGCAC
>CAYZEH010000151.1:0-6577 GCA_964477135.1 uncultured Pirellulales bacterium
TACCAAAAGTTTACCGTTTAGGACCGGTTTTAAATCGGCCATAAAACATTACCTGTAATATCCTGTAGGTGGCGAATATATAATGCCCCTCTATACTTAGTACAAACTTGCGTGTTTTATGCGAAAATGGGCGTATTTTTGCTTGTCGGAATCGCCTAAGTTGTTTGTAAAGAAGGGATTAAAAAAAAAGTATTTTTTTGCGAATAGCAAAATAGTGTCATTGCATTTAATTCGATTTTGATCAAGGCGGCGGGAATTAATTACGAATTGAGTAATCACCTTTGGCGATGCAAATTATTATACATATAGTTCAATGAGCTTATCCTGGACAAGAGTGATATTGTTTCTGTGCGGCAAGCCGGTTTTTCAGTAGTGAAAAAACTATAATTGACTCCGGAGGGGGAATAATTTAATATAGGGGTATTAGTAATGACGATATTCAGATTATAATCGTCCCAAGTTAAACTGGAGTAAATTTGATGGCATTGATATCGGTAGTGATCCCGGTCCTTGACGAGGCAGGCTGCATCGAAACTTTGTTCGAGCGTCTAAGCGGCATTGCCGCCGGCGCCGAAGATACGTTCGAGTACATCTTCGTCGACGACGGCAGCAAAGACGGTTCACGGAAGATCATTCGCAGCTTAGCCCAGGCTAATGAAAACATCAAATACATCCTGCTCAGTCGCCACTTCGGTCATGAACAGGCAACGACCGCCGGTCTCGACTATGCCTCCGGCGACGCGGTCGTAATAATCGACGCCGACCTCCAGGACCCGCCCGAGGTCATCCCCGAGCTGATCGCAAAGTGGAAAGAGGGCAACGAGATAGTATATGCCCGCCGCCGAAGCCGCAAGGGCGAACCATTGCAAAAGAAAATAGCGTCCTGGGTGTTTTATAGGACCATCAGGCGTCTAAGTGCTGTTGACATTCCGGTAGACACCGGCGATTTTAGGTTGATCGATAAATGTGTAGCAGAGGCTTTTAAACAGTGTCGTGAGCAAAGCCGTTTCGTAAGGGGTTTGATTGCATGGACGGGTTTTAAGCAGGTTGCCGTATACTATGACCGCGACGAAAGATACGCAGGCGTTACAAAGTACAATTTCTTTAAACTGTCGATGCTCGCTTTGGACGTAGTTATAGGCTTTTCAAGTCTTCCTTTGAGAATAGGAATTTTGTTGGGCCTGCTCCTTTGTTCGCTTTCACTGATGGTTACGCTGATAGTCATTGGCAGATTCCTATTCTTAGGAGAGTCGATCACCGGTATGGGAATGATGATAATATGGATGCATTTCCTGATAGGCGGCCAGTTCCTCATGCTCGGACTGGTAGGCGAATACATCGCAAGAGTATACCGGCAAGTCCAAAACCGCCCACTATACATAACAGCAGAAAAATCAAAAGACTTAACGGTCAAATAATAAAATATGGTTGAACTTCAGATATACGACGAATATCTATTTTCTGAAAATGGGTTTGTTTGGTATTTGTAGTAAATCCATGATATTAAGCCCAGGTAAATCGATACAGAATAATTACAGATTGCAAAATATGTCCAAAGTAGAAAAAATCCACTCCTGGATAGCCGCATCGGTTACCGTTGTTTTGCTTTCGTCCTATATTCTGTATAAGTGCTTTGCCAATTCTCTAATCGAAGCGATATATAAGGGCCAATCATTTCAAGTCCTGAATAACCTGATAAAATACCAGCACAAATATCCCCTTGAACATTATCTACGCTCGGGTGAATTGATTTTTTCCAGACTCATTTTTTTGACGATTGTCTTTGCAGCCTTTATTCTGCTTCTTAGTTTTGTAATCAATAGGCTCATATTTTCCGAAAAGAAGCTAAGCTTTTTCTATGTAATGGCCTTATGTCTTTTTACCCAGAACCTGGTTTTTATCTTAAATCCCATATGGCGAGTGTATTATACCCACGGTTTTTTCCGAGGCAGTATTTCGTACCAGATCCAAAACAGCGGAATCCCGGCACATGACCCTCTTTTTGCAGGCGAAGTGGTTCGTTCCCCATGGGGATTCCCATGGCTAAGCGCACAGGTCTCAACATTGCTGAACATTACCCCATTTCACGCATTTTCTTTGATCAACTCAGTTAATATATGCCTGATAGCACTGCTCGTTTACAAAATATCCGGACAACTTTTCAAAGACAAAAAGGCAAATATCTGTTCTGTCCTGTTTGCGATATTCGGTGTGACGATTTTCCCGCGGCATCTTTTGCAATGGATGGAAAGTTTTTTATATTCCTCAAGAACCGAATGGAGAGCTACCCCGTTTTTCCATAAGTTTATATCAAGCAGCGGCGATCCTACTGGGATGCTATTTTTTCTGCTATTTGTTTTTGCCACTATCCAAATCGTCAAAAATCGAAACATCTGGTTATACACTCTTGTCATGATACTTGCGATAGGCTGCGGCGGTTTTCTATACGCCCCTATGCTCCCCGGTGTCGTCGGAAGCATTTTACTTATTTGCGTTGCCTATCCACTATTGGCTTGGAAGGGTTTTTTTAACCGCTCCCCGCGTCCGGTAATCCACCTGATAGTTGCTTTGGTTCTGAGTGTTGCACTGCTTATTCCTTATTTCCGGTCCGTCTCGTCAGGAGTCAGTTCGCAGGTTGCCTTGTTTCAATTAGAATATTTATGGCCGCATCTCGTCAGTTTCACGCTTCCATTAACACCGATCATTCTTTTGATCTTTTTAAGCAGAAAACTTTGGATAAAAAAGGTGGACACTCAGATCTCGTTATTGCTGGGCATTATTATTGTTGCCAACACCAACGCATATTTCTTTGTGCATATTCCGTCATTTGCCGAATATAAGTTTTTAATATTGGCGGCATTCTTCATAGCGATTTTTGGCGGCATAGCTTTCTACACGCTTAAATCCCATAGGCCCAGGACTGCCGTTTTATTTATCCTGATATTGTTTATGTTGCCCTCCGCAGATCACGTTGTCGCCAAATCAAAGAGGCTCTCGAATAAACCCCTGTTAAATGTTCTTTTCGGAATGGGTGTTTATGAAAAAGGCAGAGATATTTACGTTACAGATGTCGAGGAAAATGAATTGTACGAGTGGATAAAACTCAATACCGACAAGGACAGAATCTTTATCGACTCAACAATGAAAATCCCAATATTCGCCAAAAGACGCCTACTGATTGGTCCTGCAGAAAAAAAGGAATTGGGGTATTCCATGGATATGGGTTTGATAAAACTGCGAAACGGCTACGATGACGAGGAATACAACAGAAGGAGATTGATCGAACAAAATGTTTTTGGTACAGACAACTCGCGCGATCCTTCTTATGTCGTAGATTATCTACGCGAAAACAATATACTGGTTGTTGTTCGTAACGAAGACCTTGGCGGCAATTTTGAATCTCCCGGACTGAGTCAAATATTCAGTTCTTCTCAAGGGAATTTTCGAATTTTTGAGGTGCGTTAATGTTTGGGACTTCTAAAGTTAGGCTGTTTTGTAGGAGTCTAACTTTCCTTTTCCCAGGCGAGTAATTGCTTTTCCAGTTTACATAAGTTTGTGCTTCTTTTCTTTATGCGTTTTGCCGGTATACCCCCATAGATGCTAAAAGCCTCGCAGTTTTTATTGATTAATGATAACGCTCCAATAAAAACACCTTCTTCTATGACAACATTCGGAAGTACAACACTGCCCGCTCCAACTACGACATGTTTTTTAAGTGTCACTGGCCCGTGTTCGACATTTGTAAAATCTTCAGGGATTGTCGGATGGCACATGAATTCACCTGTGCTGTCATCCGAACTCGAATAGATTGAAACCTTACCGCTGGTTCCAGAGTAATCTTCAATGATAATTCTCCCTTGGCCGATCAGTGAACTGTAACATCCGATATGAACATATCTGCCGATTTCGATACCTCCGTTGCCAGCCGAGATAATACAAAAATCATCGATTCTTGAGAAGTCGCCAATTGAAATATTTGCTGGATTGTAAAACGAGGCCTTTTTAGAGATACGAACATCTTTGCCAACGTGTTTTAGTCCCAGTCCCTGAATTTCTTCATTGTTCATGAATGGCATTGTCTATTCCTTCTGGCTTATGGAAGATTTACGTAAAAGTGTGCGAACGATATAGATAGGATATTTCTGAAGGCTAGTAAAGTTCCTGAATACATATTCCCCGATCGCAGAAAGAACCCCCATAGTCAAAAGAAGTTGAACTAATATTAAATTCAAAATCAGACCCAGTGTAACTTCACGTAAGATCGAAAATGGAATGATCCACGCCGTGATGATACGAAATGTAAATATCGCTGCTCCTAACAGACATATCATTGAGAGGTACTGAAATGGCCGTTGAGAAATGCCGACAAAATTATCCATCAAAAACGAAGTGAGCTTTTTAAAAGTCCATCCGCTCTTGCCGTGCTTCCTGGCTTTATGAGTGATTGGAACTTCGACCGTTTTCTGGGCCTTTGAATATACGTATGCGGTCTGAAACTTTTTCAGAGGTCCAAACTCAAACGCCCTGATCAGCTTGCCGTTATATATTTTAAATGTACATCCAAAATCCGTAACATTATGCCCGGCAACTTTCCGCATAATCCTGTTGGCAAACCATGAAGGGAATTTACGGGCGAACGAATCTTGCCTGTTAGCCCTGCAACCGCTTACAATATCATACCCTTTATCAAATTCTTCCAGAAGAAGCGGAATCTCCTGTGGAACAAGCTGAAGGTCGCTGTCCATAAAGATAATGTGCTCTCCTCTGGCGTGAGCAATACCGGCAGTCATTGCCGCCAACTGGCCGGAATTACGGAACAGATCGACTAGGGCACCTACGTTTTCATCGGAATCATATATGGCCTGCAATTTTTCAAATGTCTTATCAGTGCTTCCATCATTAACAAATACGATCTCGTAAGTACGACCAAGTGAATTTAAAGTCTCAGAAAGGCTGCCGTAAAATTCATCAATGCTTTTTTCTTCAAAGTAACAACAAATAATAACACTGAATTCAACTTGATCGTTAATATGGTTCATGTTTAGTCACTCAGATAATTTTTAATTTCGTATTTTAATACATGCATATAATTTAAATTATTTGCAAATGCAATAAAAAATCAATTCATACTTGGATCATCGGCCATATAATCCCAGAATATACTCCCTTTGGGTTCGGCAAAAAGCTGCTGGGCCAGCCACCATCGTTCTTCAGAAAATTCATCAATATGCTTTGCATTCTTAAAATTATTTCCGTAAAGGTGTACGCCCTGATTAAGCGTTTTAGACATGTAGAAAAGTCCTGAAAATGCGCCAATAACCAACAGCGATTTAAGTACTGTAGCTTTATTAAGTTGTTTCTTAGTCTTTGAGTTTACAATTGCTGCACCAATGCATATAGCCAGAACTAATAATGAGGGTATGGAAGTTTTCGTAGTGAAGTCACTCCAGTAACCGGCTAAATACCATGGGCAGAGCAATAAACAAGTAACGCAACTCCATTTTAATAAATTATAAGGAATATGGCAATCGTCCTTGTTTATCTTTGGGCAGACTAAAATATAAAGCCCGAATTCCAGAAAGTAAAACAAGATAAGATTGGGCCACTCATCGATGATGTTATGAAATTCCCATATGAAGCCATGAGGAAAACTCCCTTTATTAGAGATTGTAAATAGGCCCATTATAAGGACGATAACAGGTCCTGCGACAATATTTTGAAATGTAAATATCTTTTTTGCTTTTGTGAAAATTATTGCGATTAAAACGTAGGGCAGCAAACCAATAGAGACAAATGCCGATCCTGCAAGACATGCAGAAGAGAGGAAAAACAGGTTGCTGGAGGTCTTACTGATAAAGCCGTAATAAATAACCATAACAATTATCAGCCATGATGGAAGGATATGGTGAGGGCCGATAGCAAGAATGCAAATATTAGAAGGGAAAATCCAAAACAGCATTTCCAAAGCATTTGAACCTGGTGTTAACAGCCACATATCCAAATCTCTTGCTGTACTTATTGACTCAGGCCAACCTTTGATGATTGAGTAACCGATTATATCCAGACCGCTGAAAAAAAGAAATAACAATGCCAGAAAGAAAGTTGCTTTGCCGGTTACTCTGTAGAACCAGATCACTGTTAGAAGTATACCGAGATTGGCCCAGACAAATGAAAAATGATTCGCGATTTTAAAACCGAATATCTTTCCCACAAAAGCTGAGGGAAGATAATACCCTATGTAAGTTACAAGTACATGAGGCTCCTTCTCGGGACCTAATTCACTGTAACCTAAAGGCCAGTCATACTCAATAAGGTCTCTAAAAAAAGGAATGTGCTTTTGGTAATCATTTGCCTGGAATTGCGTATATCCTCCAATGCCTGAAAGCAAAACCACCACAAATATGACCGCTGCAACAAGGATCGCTGTAGAAAAAGATACTTTAAAAAAAACTTCTGTGTCGAGTTCTTCTTGTTTGTTATTGTGGGTAAAAAAGTAACACCCAGCTAGTATAACAAATATGACAGGAACAGAAAGGTATAGTTTGAGCCACCCTGCGCAAAACAGTACAGTTGGAAT
>CAYZEH010000152.1:0-6507 GCA_964477135.1 uncultured Pirellulales bacterium
TGATTCCATTATGATAAACAGATTATTGCGATAAACGAATGAATACCATATTGGCGCAAAACGTTGTTCGTACCATGCGATTGATTCATAAGTTGGTATATTTCCAACATCATGATTGCCTGAAACGTCATATCTTTTAATAAGGCTGTTCATCTGGGAGAATTTGTCAAAGAAAACATTTGTTTCGTGTACAACATCCGGGTCGTCATAAAGTGAATGTGTCAAGTCGCCGCAAATCATCAAAAATGGCGGCAGTAGCTGGTTAAGATGCGAAACCGCCTGGATAAGCCTATTGGTTGAATATGTTTCTCCGCCCATAAATAGTTGCGGATCAGCCATTACGACAAAAGAGAAAGGCTCAAACTTTTTAACACGAAAGCTTTTTACCTTACTTGCCTGACAAATCGCAGGTCCCATCAGCATCGAAGCTGCAGTCCCTTGCATAAATTTACGTCTTGATATTTTTTTATCAGCCATATTTTTCTTTCTTAATATTGCTATTCAACGTGTTCAAGTCGCCAGTAATAAAATACACCATCAGTTAAAATACCCGGATCGTATGTATTTGAATCTGCCGGGAAATTACCGATATAAGCACCAGAACTATGATCTGCGATTTCGATTTCATTCGCATCAGTTCCAAAGTATAGATCGTAAGAACTGGCAAACAAACCAGGAACCCAGCTTAAGGTTATGTTATTGGGCTCATAGTCTGTTCCATCATAAGGCACCATATCATATGCTTCAAGGCGATAAGGTCTAATTATATTCTGCAATTCTTCCTGTGATAAGGCTCTATCGTAGATTCGTACATCGTCTGTCTCACCCCACCATTCTGCGTCCGACAGTATTGAAGCGTTTCCAATCAAGACATTATCGTCGTTTGGTATAATATTGCCAGAAGCAGATCTTGTATTATCCAATGTTCCGTCAACATAAATATATTGAGTAGTTCCATCGTAAACTGCCGCGACATGGTGCCATTTGAAATCGAACACATTCATACTGCCTGTGACAGACCTGCCGATACCAAAGCAGGAAAAATTCAGGAAATTACCATCATAATCTCTGCCGAAAATAAATGCTGAGCCTTTGCTGATAATCTTCATATCATTTTTAAGTGCAGCTACTCTAACCCATGCCGCTAATGTTATTGCATTTGTAATATCGAAGTTAGATTCGTTAGAGATTTCAATAAAGTCGCCATCGCCATCGAGTTCAATAGCACCGCCCATCTCCCAGGTAATTTTTCTGGCGTCTCCCTGTAATGTCCCGTTGTTGCCGTTGCCGGTATAATCTATTGCTTCGCTGGCAGATAAATCGTCGAATTTCCACCAGCCGATAAGACTCGGATCAAGGCTGTTCCAGTTGCCTGCCAGCAGGGAGAAATCTTTCATATTAACACTGCTGCTTCCATTGATATCAGCGCCATTGCAGTCATTGACATCGCATCCGCTTATCAGCCATTTAGACGCTATTACAGAAAGGTCGGCAAAGTCCACATAGCCGTTACCTGTAATATCCCCCTCAAAAGCAAAGCCGCAATTAAAAGTAAAAAATGACAATACTATGGAAAATAATGTCAACCATCGAAACTTGTAAAAGTTGTTTTTCATTTAAAATTTTCCTACTTTCATTCGCAACCATCAGCTATACTTGTCATAAAGGCAGTTTTCTATACCAAACAGAGTATCTGACACTCGCATTTATCTGTTACACAATCTTTTTATTAACTTCACTATATTATACTAAATAATGTTAATTTAGTCAACAATAGTGTAGTCAATAAGCCATTTTTCCGAAAGCTGCATCAAATCTTCTGCATCAATCACACCGTTACCGTTGATATCTGCGCCATCGCACCACCCACAGCCGGTTAAAAGCCATTTTTGGGCAAATATAACATAATCCTGGAAGTTTACTTCTGAATTTCTATTAATGTCGCCAACTCTTGGAGTGTTGACGAACTGGTATTCGTCCTGGGTTCTCCACTGATTCAAGTATGGCGAAAAGCTTTTTTCCTGTATTGTTCCATCAGGCTGAAATTCTACCAGCCTTAACCAACCGTCGCCGCCATTGCTTATCCATTGTGCGTTGAAAAGACTCTGGAAGACGCGGTTGCCGTGTATGCCCTCATCGATCCGGTGTCCGGTTGCGATGCCGTCGCCGTCGCGGTCGAGATAATGGCCGTTAAAAGTCATTATTATATTTTTATGCAAACTTGTAAGTTCGTCCCAGAGCTCCTGACCACAATGGCAATCAGTAAAGCCATAAGTTTGTGGACTGCCCGGCGTATCCGGCAAAGAACGCAAAACTTCTCCGGTTGTGGTTCTTGACAGCTCATCCATTATCTCATGGGTTAAAATAACAACCTCATAATCCGGATTTGCCGCGATTATTGGGTTCGCCCAGTCGAGGACAGCCTGGCGTTTTTCAAACTCGATAACAAGAATAAGAAATTTTCTGCCATTCGGGGCAGCGAATTTATAATAAGAGTTTTCAATCCTGTCAGTTTCGAACGATCCGCCATAAATTGCCTGATTTTTAGAGTTATCTGAAATGCTGAAATAATCGTTTAATTTTGTATTTGTATAGCCGTCATGATTGCCAACTGCCAAGGCATAAGGTACGAACCCGTCGAGTATGTTCATAGACTCTTTTGCCCTGGTCCATTGTCCGTCACTGTTGTCGTCGGTAATGTCACCAACATGCAATACCATCTGAATATTCCTCAGTGGGGCAGAATCTTTTATCCATTGCATCATACATTTATATATTTCGTTGTCTGTATCATTTCTGACGTAGTATTGTGTATCCGGTATTATTACCATTGTTATTGAACCGGCTGCGAATGTCAGGGGGTCATCATTATCGAGCAGTATTACATCGACAGTAAAATTCTTATTATTGTAATTTGGGTCGGCCGAGCTTGTCAGATGGCTGATGAAAACAGTTACTGAATTGTCAAAATCATTATTATCGATAGCTGAAACATTTATCACACAGTTAGGCTCTACGCCCGCCGGTAAAGTGATATTTAAAACCTGCCCTGCGCCAGCTCCGATATCAAGCCTCTCATTCGGCGTTATGGCGATATCAACATCTGCTGAGGTAGTTTCAAGGATTTTGATTTTATAGCTGTCGTTAAAATTTCCTTCTGCCACCGTTGTTGAGCCTTGTGATTCTACCACAACGAAACCTGGTAATCCTAAAAGAGTGAAATTAAGATTGTCAGCCATTCCGTTTTGATAGTCTCCGGAAGCATTTAACCACTGAAGAATAAATTCAATGGTTCTTATCCCTGGCGGGATACTATCAGAGAGCGACCTTTCAAGCAGTGTGGTAATATTACCTCTGTTTAAAGCATTAACCTTGCCGATCCTGCAGTTTAACTGTATTTCACTGTTTTGGTCATAACATCGTGCGTACAGCATTACCGAATCGTCCTGGTCTGAGTAACCGCCAAAATATCCGGATATTTCAAATTTCAGCATTCCCTGGTCAATTTCAGTAGCCAGGTCAGAAATATCTATGTTCTGGCTAATTATCGGGTTAGGTTCCCCAGCCAAGGCGTTTCCGCCATAAAAGAGACTATTTCCAAAAGTTTCAGACGGGAAATTAGCCTCTGGTGGGCTTACATAGTTACTGTCCGAAGTTATTCCGTAATCCAGCGGTATTGCTATAGTGTCATCAGCAATTTCCCAGCTATCAATTATTATAGTCGCATTATAATTGGAATTTGTGCCATTAGCCTCTGCTGAGGGGTTTTGAATCAGGTTTACTCCTAAAGGGGTCGCCTGTCCTGAGGAGATTGGCAGGGAAAACAGCAAAGCTGTCACAAAGTGCACAAATATAGTTTTTTTCATTATAAATCCTTAAAAAGTTAATATGACCACACTATTATATTATTTCGGATATAACAAAGTCAAGACTTATGTTAAAATAGGCAGTTAGCCTGCGACACTGTCAGGTTGGCAGATTTGACTGCTATTTTGCCAGATTCACAGTCTATGTTGTGTATATTCTAAGTGCTTTTGTAATATAGCTTTATGTTTAACTCTCATCATCTCTCCCTCATTGGCACAACATTTGCACAATATCTTTATCTTATGGTAAATGGTATGTCAAATATTGATGAAGTTAATGTGTTGGCGAGTATGGCTGGTTGGGCTTGGCCCAACGCATTGCAGGATATATTTAAACCAAGAGGTGTAAACCTCATGGTTGCTCGCGATAGCGCTGAGTTTGTCGATGTTATCGAACAAAGACGGATTCATACTGCTATAGTTGATATGGATACCGAAAAATCCAATGGTCTGGCTACGATAAAACTCATCAGGCTGGACTACCCAAGGCTGCCTTGCATTATGCTGAAAGACAAGAGTGATGATAATGTGCTTACAAGGGCTCTCGAACTTGATGTTTTTGGAGTTGTGAATAAGCCGGTAGATATGAACATATTGAAGTTTTTGCTGAACCGACTTTTTCAGAAGAAGTATAACAGCGACATTTTCGCTTAAATTGAAAATATAAACAATAGGAATGTTTTGAAAGGAGTAACCCAGAGATGAAAATCAGACCATTAGCAGACAGAGTTCTTGTTGAACGTCTTGAAGCAGATTCCGTGACAGCAGGTGGTATTGTTTTGCCGGAAAGCGCAAAAGAAAAACCTCAAAAAGGTAAAGTTGTCAGCGTCGGCAGCGGCAAAGCACTCGAAGACGGCACCGTTAAAAAAATGCAGGTTAAAAAAGGTAATATTGTTCTGTTCACCAGCTACGCCGGCACAGACGTCAAGGTCAATGACAAAGAATATTTGATTATGGACGAAAGCTCAATTTTAGCGGTAATCGAATAATAATTGGTAACGTAATATATAAATAGGAGAATATAAGAAATGACAGCAAAAAAAATAGCTTTCGGCACCGAGGCAAGAGCCAGCATTCAAGCCGGCATTAAAAAACTTACTGATGCGGTTAAAGTTACTCTTGGACCTTGTGGTCGAAACGTAGTATTGGAAAAATCATTTGGCAGTCCAACAGTTACCAAGGACGGCGTTTCCGTAGCGAAAGAGATCGAGCTGGAAGATGCTTATGAGAATATGGGTGCTCAGATGGTTAAAGAAGTTGCTTCGAAGACTTCTTCGGTTGCAGGTGACGGCACTACTACAGCAACGATCATGGCAGAGGCAATATTCAATGAAGGTCTGAAGAATATTACAGCCGGTGCAAATCCAATGATGGTAAAACAGGGTATCAACAGGGCAGTTGAAGCAGTTGTTGATGAGCTTTATAAACAAAGCACTGCTGTTGAATCAAGCAAACAGATCGAACAGGTCGCAACATGTTCAGCTAATCAGGACAATGTTATCGGTAAAAAGCTTGCCGAGGCAATGGATAAAGTTGGTAAGGATGGCGTCATTACTGTTGAAGAGGGTCAATCCCTTGAGACTACAGTTGATCTGGTTGAAGGTATGCAGTTCAATAAAGGTTACCTTAGCCCACACTTTATAAATAATACTGAAGATATGACAGTTGTGCTCGAAAAGCCTTATATTCTCGTACACGAAAAGAAGATCAGCTCTATTAAGTCGCTCGTACCATTGCTGGAGCAAGTTTCAAAGCAGGGTAAGCCTTTGCTGATTATCGCAGAAGACGTTGAGGGTGAAGCACTGGCTACTTTGGTAGTTAATAAGCTTCGCGGTGTTTTGCAGGTTGCAGCTGTTAAGGCTCCTGGTTTTGGTGACAGAAGAAAAGCTCTGCTTAGCGACATCGCAGTAGTTACAGGTGGTGAAGCGATCTTTGAAGACCTCGGAATGCAGCTTGAAAATATCGAGCTTACTCAGCTTGGTAGGGCAAAAAGAGTTACCATCGACAAAGACAATACCACTATTATCGAAGGCGCAGGCGAGACAAGTGCTATTAAGGGCAGAATAGAGCAGATCAAAAGAGAGATCGAAAGCTCGACAAGTGATTATGACGTTGAAAAATTGCAGGAAAGACTGGCAAAACTCTCAGGTGGTGTTGCAGTTATCAATGTCGGTGCTGCTACTGAAGCTGAGATGAAAGAAAAGAAAGCAAGAGTAGAAGACGCTCTTCATGCCTGCCGGGCAGCAGTAGAGGAAGGAATCCTTCCAGGTGGCGGCAGTGCAATGCTAAGAGCTATCGCTGTTCTCGATAAGGTCAAAGCTAAAGATGATGTCAAAGTTGGTGTTGATATTGTTAAAAGATCTTTGGTTGCTCCGATCAAGCAGATTGCGAAAAACGCTGGTCTTGATGGTTCGATCGTTGCTCAAAAAGTTATTGAGAATGATGAGCCCAATTATGGTTATGATGCATTGACCAAAAAGTATGGCGATATGCTTAAGTTTGGTGTAATCGTTCCTACAAAGGTTGAAAGGGTGGCTCTTCAAAATGCCGCTTCTATTGCAGCTCTGCTATTGACAACGGACGCGATTGTAAGTGAAATTCCGGAAGAAAAGCCGGCGGCTCCTCCAATGCCGGGTGGTGG
>CAYZEH010000153.1:0-6460 GCA_964477135.1 uncultured Pirellulales bacterium
TCTTTTGCAAGGCTTAATGAATTGCGTCAGGAGGCGGAGGAAAGTTTGTTCGCTAATCCGAGGAATGCGGCGGCGGGGTCGTTGAAGCTGCTTGATCCGAGAATTACAGCAGGGCGGAATCTTTCGTTCTTTGCTTATGCTACGGGGCAGGTTTCTGAAGTGTTGGCGGATAATCATTATGACAGCCTGATGGCTTTTAAAAAGCTGGGGCTGGCGGTTAATCCGAATGTTCAAAAGGCGGGGAATATTGATGAGGTTATTGCGATATGTATGGGCTGGCATGAGAGGCGATATGAGCTTGATTACCAGATAGACGGGATGGTGATAAAAGTAAATCGGTACGGGCAGCAGGATATTTTGGGGACTACGGGAAGGGCGCCTCGATGGTGCATTTCTTATAAGTTTCCAGCTGAGCGGGCAAAGACGGTTGTTACGAGTATTGATGTACAGGTGGGCAAAAGCGGGATATTGACGCCTGTAGCGAATTTTGAACCGGTACAGCTTGCGGGGACAACGGTTAAGAGGGCTTCTTTGCATAATTTTGATGAGGTTGCCAGGCTTGATGTGCGAGAGGGCGATGCGGTTTTGGTCGAAAAGGCCGGCGAGATCATTCCGCAGGTTGTTGAGGTGTTGAAGGATGAAAGACCAGATGGGTCGAAATCTTTGGAGTTGCCGACAGAATGTCCGAATTGCCATGGGGCTATAGCCAGGGATGAAAATGGAGTTTATATTCGATGTCTGAATCCGGAATGTGGAGGGCAGCTTAAGGAACTGCTGAAATATTTTGCGGGTAGAGATCAGATGGATATTGAGAATCTGGGGGCGTCTCTGATCGAACAGCTGGTTGATGTGGGGTTGGTTAAGAATTTTGCTGACCTTTATAAGCTTACAAAGGAGCAATTGACAGCTCTTGAGAGGATGGCGGAAAAAAGCGCTGATAATGTTATAAAGGCGGTAGAGAAAAGTAAGGCCCAGCCTTTGTGGAGATTTTTGGCGGCGCTTGGGATAAGGCATATCGGTAGTCAGTCGGCGCAGATATTAGCGGAGCATTTCGGGTCTCTGCAGGCGATAAGAGATGCGGATGAGGAGACGCTGGCGGAGGTCGACCAGATCGGCCCTGTGATGGCGAAAAGTATTTATGAATATTTTCGTAATGCTGATAGTGTAAAAGTTATTGATGAACTGTTGGCGGCGGGGGTTAAGGCTGAGCACGAGTCGATGAGGAAAAGTGATGTGCTGGCGGGCAAGACAGTTGTTCTTACGGGGACGCTGGAGACGATGACGCGAGACCAGGCCAAGCAGGCGGTAGTTGAAGCTGGGGGCAAGGCGGCTTCGAGTGTCAGTAAAAAAACGGATTATGTTTTGGCGGGGAAAGAGGCGGGCAGTAAACTTGACAAAGCGAAGAAGTTGGGTGTTAAAGTTATAGATGAAAAAGAGTTTCTTAAAATGGTGGGTAAAGTAAATGGATAATACAGCGAAAAAGAAAAAGTATATGTTAGAGGCGTTGGAGCTTGCGGCGAGAGGGTTCGGGGCGGTAGAGCCTAACCCGATGGTGGGCTGTGTTATTTTTAAAGATGATAAGGTGATCGGGCGCGGATGGCATAAGCAGTTTGGTGGGGCACATGCCGAGATCAATGCTTTGGCGGATTGCTGCAGGGGGCACAGCTTTGATAGTCATGGTGCTTCGATGTGTGTTACGCTTGAGCCTTGCTGTCACCAGGGAAAGACAGCCCCTTGTACGGAGGCGATAATTGCAGCGGGGATCAGTAGAGTTTATATTGCGATGATCGATCCGAGTGACAAAGTAGCAGGCAAAGGAATCGAGCAGCTAAAAAGTGCGGGCGTTGAAGTTAGGGTTGGGCTTTGCGAGAAGCTGGCGGAAAAACTTAATCCTGCATTTATAAAATATTCAAAGACGCATCGGCCTTGGGTTATTTTGAAGTGGGCACAGACGATTGACGGCAAATTGGATGGGGCCCGCCCTGAGCATAAATGTATCAGTGGAGAGATGAGCAGAAAAGATGTTCATAAGACGCGTAGAAGCTGTCAGGCGATATTGGTTGGGATCAATACTGTGGTTGCAGATGATCCGCTGCTTACTGCCAGGCCTGATAAGGGCAAGAAGTTGTTAAGGGTTGTGCTTGATAATGAACTTGAGATACCTGTCGAAAGTCAGTTGCTGAATACTGTTGAGCAGGGGGATGTGTTGATAGTGACAACAGAGGATGCGTTCAGGGCTAAGCAGCAAAAGGTTGAGCAGATAGTTAATAAGGGGGCGGAGATTTTTACAGCGAAAAGCGATTCTGCTGGTTTTTGTGATTTGGATGATGTGTTATTGGAGCTTGGCAGGCGAGGGGTGCAGAGATTGCTTGTTGAAGGGGGCAGGGAGGTTATCGGGGCGTTTTTGAAAAACGACCTTGCTGATGAATTGAATATTTATATTGCTCCTAAGATATATGGCAGCAAAGGCAGGGTTGATATTTCTGATGCTTTGGCTGATATTGATCTGGCAGATGAGTTTTTAGATGTTCAGACCGGGCTTTTTGATAATGATGTTAAAATCAGAGCGATATTAAAAAAGTATTAAGAGCAGCTTTGGAAATTCATTTTGGCATGTAAGCGTTTTTTTTACTTTAATCATTCTATACCCTTCAGGGTAAAATTCCCGCGATAAAATCCCTAAAACCTGATTTTATAATTGTTTACCCACGAATAAACTGGGGAATTCAATTGGGATTATTCTACAGAGGGCAGGTCCTGGAGATTTTTTTGTGCCTGTATTGTGAAGATAGTGTCAGGGTAAAGTTTAATAAAATCGGTGAGACATTTGCGGGCTTCTATGAGTTTATCTTTTTTAATCTCTGTTTCTTTGGTGGGCTGTTCTCGCCAAATTTTTATTTTAAGCAAAGCTAGTTCGCATAGAGCTTCCTGTCCACCATCAGTGTTTTTGTATTTTTTATGAAGATCCTGAAGTTGTTGTGCTTTAAGCTGCGGGTCGTTTATGAGTTTGATTTGCTCTAATAAAATATTGTCTCTCAGGGGGGATTTTGAGTTGGTTTTTTCCAGAAGAATGTTTAGCTGTGATTCAGCAGACAGGCTGTGCGGGTTTATCATTACAAAATCGGATAGTATTTTATCGGATTGCGAATCTTCGGTTCTGTTTTCAGGGCTTATAATGTTTTGCAGACGATTGAGTCTTCTTTTGATGTCTATAAGTTTGAAGTTTGTTATGGCTGTGTCGGCAGGTGGTTTGAATGTGCTGAAAATTGTATCTTCAGTTTCTTTTTCGTTGGTAGTGGTTTGAAGCAGTTTGCTTATCATATCCTGAGCTTGTGTGCATATATTATTCGCCTGTTCAAATCTTCCCTGACCAGCCCAGTGCATAGCGATACGCCAGCGTGCTTCAATCGATTCAGGGCTGTTACCAAATTCGCTGTAGAGTCGGTACCAGGTTTCTCTTGATCTTTCGAATGGATAATCGAAATAGAAGTGCAGCAATTCCTCTTTGGTATCTAATGCTTTTATATCCAGGCAATAGTCATCTAAGAGAGCTTTGTAATACAGCGCGACAGGCATTCGTTTGCTTTGCGGTCTTTTGCTTATGAACAAATCGTACTGTTGGGTTAGTGATTGTCTTTTCTTTTGATAATTAATTTCATCCGGCACAATGAACCAACTTGGCCATCGGTTTTGAGAAAGTGCTTTTTTGATTTCTTCTTTCAGCTTTGTTCTTAATAGAGCTTGTTCTGTGGGATAAAAATATCCTTTTACGATATATTCTTTAACTGCAGGGGTTGAAATGGTTTTATTCATTGCTTCGGTAATGCTGTGGTTGTGGAACTGGGTTATCTGTTGCGGGTCATTTTTTGCGATATAAAGTTGGTAGTCGAGTTCAGCAAATCCTATATGTTTTTCAAAAACTATTACCGCAGTTATAAGTACTGCAGCTGAGGTTATCCATACCAGTCCTGGTTTGTAACGTGTAAAATGGCCAATGCCCAAAACTATTCCAGCGATTACCAGGGAAATTAACCAGGCACCGATCCATGGAGTAAAGGAGAATCCCCATTGTATTGGTTCAGCTAATTTTACTTGGCCGAAAAAAACACAATATAGCAACAGTGGCATTGTGCATAACGAGACAGATATGAATCTTGAACGGAAACGCAATGGTCTGCATGCAACAGCGATACAGCTTATAAGAAGGCAAATTGCAAAGCCCGGCAGATTGGCGAGTGTTGCAGTTAAGATTATAAAAATCAGGCTATATCTGAAACTCATAAGCTGAGAGATCAGGATGGGTGTAATTGATATTATTGCCATCATCATTGCAACTACGAGTATTAACCATGGGTATTCGAAGATGCTTATGCCGGTTGTGAGCACATTGCCCAAATACCATAATTGCGGTGAGGTAAGGTTTTGATAATCGAAGGACCATAAATACCCGGTGAGCATCTTTGACCAGAAAATACAGGTAACTGCAAATGCTATAATTGCGAGCATCAAACATTTCAGAACATTTTCATGGCTATAGTGCAGAGTTGGTCCTGCGGTCATGAAAGATTTCGCAGTCGTCTTTGGAGCACTCTTAGCGTTTTTGTTTTCCATATTTGTCATTATATTATAATATCCCAAGCGTATTCAGCAGTAATATAACCAAAGAGATTTTTTTGGTTTTATAGCAGTTGGTTTTTTTTCAAATTATTTATCAGCCGTAAGTGTTACCTGCCTGATCTATGTAAACGGAATTTTTTGAGTTTTTAATTTTGTTGAAAGCTTTTTCTACTTCATTTAGTTTTGGAACTTTAAAGAGCTTGTTGCAATTGGGACAGCGCAGTCTTCTGTCTGCGGCATATTCTTCGCATCGCCAGTTATGACCACAAGATGGACATTGAGTAATAATCTCCATTTTTCTCTCAGCCTTTACTCTCTAAAAATAACATTTACTATAGGTTTCCGGAAACGGGCATTCTACCTTTAAAGCATTGGTGTATCCAATAAAATTTTCAAAAACCGTCCTGTAATATCGGTATTTGGTGTTGCTGCCGTGGGTTTTAGTAAAAAAATGATGTAACCCTATATAAAAAAAGGAGTTGTGTTAAAAAAATGTGTTAAAATAGAGGAGTTGATAGAGAAGTTGGTTAAGGGTGGAAAAATGGTAAAAAAAATAAAATGTAAGATAATTGATTCTGTTTCGTTCAGCAGCGATAAAAGAAGCACTGTTGCTGATAAAGACTTTGCACAGTCAGGTCGGGAAAGTGGGCTTTTTGCTTCTTATAGTGTGTTATTAAGCGAATCAAGCAGTGAACAGGAATCTATTAGAGAACGACTTGACCTTCTTGCGTGATGTTGTTTTCATATAAAAAAGCGAGACACATAAGCGGATCTGACCGACAAATATATCTCGCTGAATTCTAAAAAAATCCATTTAGACAATTTTCAGACCGTCCGTGGTCTTGCCTTTCTGATTTTAAATACCGAAATCGACAATGTTTTGTGCAGCTTTTCGTATATTTTCAATGTTATCCAACTCTCCGGAGAGCAGGAGCTTTTTTGCGTTTTGCACAGCGTCAGGGTTTTGTTGCGAATCTGCCTGGATTGCTTTTTCGATCAAAGACGCAAAGTTCGCCTGCAATTCAGCGTTTTTACCTGTTTCAGGCTTAGCAACAGACTTCTTTGTCTGATTTGCTGTTTGCTGTGTCAGCAGGTTCTGTATTTTATCGTTATTAACTGAATTTATCATATTTTTACTCTCACGCTTTTAGTTCTACACACTTATTCTCGCAGTTTTTTAAAGAAACTTAAATACCTTTTTATTTTTTTCTGCATTTTTTATTTATTTTCTTTCGAGCATTGTGCTTGCAACTTCATAAGTTACGAAATCTATGAATTTAACAGGGCTTATGGTAATCAATTTTTCGTCGAGTGTATTCGTTTTTGTGTTGTTTTGCGCCCTGAGATATTTTTTTATTCGGGATTCAGTAGTTTTATCGGAGGTGTCGAATATCTGTTCCATAGCCCAGATTAATTTGCCGTCTCTGAGGTCTGTAAGTCTAAGGCTAAGTGCAACGGTGGTGTGTGGATAGGGGGTGTATTGCGTTATAGTTCCGGTTAGTATAGCATTGCAATTTATTTTTTTTCTGATTTCGGAAAGCTGCTTGAGTGTATATTTGTCATTGGCCTTTATTTGCAGATCATTCCAGATAGAGTTTTCTTTTGAAATAACAGTAAGGCCGAAGAGCTGTGTTTTTTGAAGCGATCTGTAGAGCGAGTTAGTTATATCATAAGAAATGTCGGGGTAATCGGATTGGTTAGCTAATTCGATAATTGCAACTCTGCCGGTTTGCAGGAGGCTTTTGCTTGGGTTAAGGTAATAATGGATTGCATTAGGCATGGTTGAACTGCCGTTGTTACAGCCTTGCAATAAAAACAGAAGCGTTAAGAGCATTATTTTTGT
>CAYZEH010000154.1:0-2902 GCA_964477135.1 uncultured Pirellulales bacterium
CTGCCGGCTTCTGCGCCATGGCCAGGCGTGCCCCAGCTTACTGCCATCCTTGCCATACCGTCTTCACTCGTACGAAACAGTGCTATTTCTGTGTCAAAAGGATTTTTGTAAGCATTTGTTGATGGTGTAAAGTCATGGATTATACTTTGACTGGCCATACACGAAACTTCTGTAAAGCTGCCGCCTGTAACAGCACAATAGTATCCATTAGAATGAGTTGGGTACCATTGAGGCGGCAAACCCACTCGCCAGTTTTTATATGAACCGATATGGGTCGGCATATAATGATAATATTCACCTTCGGTGTAAGTCATTTTCCCAAATCCATCAGCATTGTATATCTGCCTCATTGCATAGACATCGTTGTGAAACGTAGAAGTCTCGAAGAGCATGTAGTTCAGGCCTGTAGATTTTACCGTTTCGTAAAGCTCATCAGCCTGTTCAAGTGACCCGAAAACTGCCGGCACCGCACATCCAACATGTTTGCCATGTTTTAGTACATCTATGCAATGCTTTGCATGATTCGGTGCATCTGTTGCGACGAAAACAGCTTCAATATCCTTGTCCTTCACCAGCTCTTCGAGTGAAGGATAAGTTTTATTACAGCGACATGCTTTTGCAAGCCCTTGACATCTTTCAGGGATCAAGTCACTAACTGCAACCACCTCTACATTAGGATGATCCTGAAAACCAAATGCAGCTCCAAACTTACAAAGCCCAAAACCTACGATACCAACCTTGACTTTTCGGCCAGATACGCTCTGCCATACTTTACTTTTATCTGTATTGCTATCGGTATCATCGAATCCCGGAATTACCTTTTCTTCTGCTGAAGCCTTGCCGCCCAAAGCAATAATACCGGCGCCGGCAACTGATGTTTTTAAGAAAGATCGCCTGGAAAAAGACTGTCTGGTCATAATAATGTCTCCAAATTTAATGGTTCACAAATATTTTTAATGTTTAACGTAACGTAACTAATATTTAATACTCAATTAACAAAATATTGTTCAATTTACGGATTGTAACAGCGAAATTAAAAAAATAAACCCTTTCTGTTGCAGAATTTATCTCAATTACTGCGGTTTTTTAATTTAAGGCAGTTTATCTTTCTGCAGGAAAAAGCTACCCGATTCAACATATAACTAAATGGTAAAAATTACCTGACCATCACCTGCCCTGCGTCGGTTACTATGGTCTGACCGGTGATTTTTCGGGCGCTGTCGCTGCACAAGAAAACAATCGAGTCCGCGATATCCCGGCCTTTGATCTCTTTATTCAATGCTGTTTTGCTTACGTAGTACGGTATCACTTCTTCCGGCATAATATCATATTTTTTAGCACATTCTTTTATGTACTGCGGATTCCATATTTTTGAACCTTCAAAAACATTACCCGCAGCAACGCAGTTAACTCTTATGCCGTATCGACCCAGCTCAAGCGCCCAACCCCTGGCCATGTGGATTTCACCAGCTTTTGTCGCATTGTAAGGCGTGTTATTTTTGCTGGCTTCGAGACCTGATTTCGAAGTCAGGTTAATAATGGACCCCGCCATACCTTGAGCGATCATTATCTTCGCTGCATTTTGTGCCATCAGAAAATAGCCTGTAAGATTGACTTCCAAAGCAAAACGCCATTTCTCAACCGGTATCTCTGTCATAGGCCCTGCCGGTGCGACACCGGCGGCGTTGACAAGAATATCAAGCCCGCCGAATTCATCCAGAATCTTTCCGAACCCGTCCTTAACAGATTTCTCATCGGTAACATTACATTTCAAAACAAGGCTCTGCGAAAGTGGTAATTCTTCTCCGATTATCCTGGCAGTATTTTCAGCTGATGCAGCATCAATATCGGCAAGAACCACACAGGCCCCCGCGCGAGCAAGCCCAACAGCAATGGCTTTTCCCAGACCAGAACCAGCACCAGTAACAACCGCAACCCTGTCAACAAGCTGTCCGCAGCCGACACCAGTCGCCATATTTTTACGGAAGGCTTCCGACTCCCACTGGTTAATAAACTGCTGCTGCCTTTTATTCAAGGTTATCAATCCGCCGAGCCTGGTAGCATTGGCGCGGATGAAAAGTGAACTTGCCACAATATCACGAATGACCTCTGCTGAAGATTTTTTAGCTGTGACAAAGAGACCAACCTTTTTAACAAGAAAAGTAGTCGCAGGTTTATTGCCTGAGTTTATCTGGCGTTTCAATTTAGCCTCTATTCTTTGGGCTGAGCATTTCTCGAACCACAAAGCCGGCCCATTAGCATAAACCAGCTCATCCGGCGCAATCGCCTGCGATGAAAGCATTTTAACCGCCTGCTTCTCTTTCATAAACGATGCTATTTCGTTATCATAAAAATAACTTACCGAGGTATATTGCCCCGTAGCATTAAAGAAAGCTTTTCGGACTGCGAGTTTACAGCCAATAATTTCTTCAGCAGCGATTTTTTTAAGCTTTGCCACTTTGATCTGTTTTAATTTGCTATTGCATTTTTTAATAACATCTCTAACGATTTTGAGAGCCTTAGTATCTGTCGAAGCTGTAACGAAAAGACCATGCTTTTCGAGAAACAAAATTGCGGGCATAGCGTTGTATTGTTTTTTGTAATCCGCGACGAGAGATTTGATTTTCGTAGCAAGCATAAAACCCGGATCCGCATACGAAACCCAAAGAGGAGGAAGCTTTTGATCTTTGAAAAGCTGGTTCATCAACTCTTGGCCTTTTTTGCAGTTAACATATGAGCCAACAGCATTCGGGTGCAGATGGATAACAACCTTGTCGAGCAATGCGTGAAGATGGGCTTCAACCGAAGGCCTTACCTGCGATTTGGTATTGTCATCGCAGCAAATCAGCAAGCGATTGACAATTTCGATCTCACGTCTGGATGTATCAAGCGATGCAATAGT
>CAYZEH010000154.1:3002-6429 GCA_964477135.1 uncultured Pirellulales bacterium
AACCAGCCCGGCAAAGATACAAAGTAAATCTGAACACCCCAGAAGTGCACAAGAGCCCAGCATATTCCAAGGGTCAAAAACCACGTAAGCCCTGCTGCCCAGTTGAAAGATTTTCCGCTAAGCTCAGCATAATAACTTTTGAGGCCGAACTTTTTGATGAGCCAGAAATCGACGAATATAACCGCCCCCATCGGCATAAGGAGCAAACCATAAAGAGCAACAAAGTCCAACAGCTTCATCGCGATCGCAGGGAACATACCCGCAATAGTTGCGATAAGGCCTGTAATTATAGTAACGGTAAATCGTGAAGTTTTAGGTATTATCGCCTGAAAAGCCAACCCCGCGCGATAGATAGTCGGATTCGCCGTCGTCCAGCCGGCAATTATCACACAAATAAGCCCCGCAACACCGGCAGCTTTATAAGCTAAAGGCCCAGGTAGAATTTTCATATCGGTCGGGTCAAGATGAAGCTGATAAGCAAAAAGGATCGAAGCAGCCAGCCATGCCATAAAATGCCCTACATACATCCCCGCCGCAGAGGCAACAGCATACCAGCTTTTCTTCGCATAACGAAAAACGGTCAAGTCGCTCATCCCTATATGCATCGCCATATTGCAGAACCACGCAAAGAACATGATATGCCAGAAAGTAAATTTAATCTGCCCCGGCAATGGCTCGCCGCCCTTCCAGATATGAGTATTCGCCAGACCCCAGAGGTCGCCAAGCGATTTAATTTCCACGCCGGTAACGTCAATAAACTGTTTCAAACCAATAAATCCAAATGCCAGAAAAACCAGAACCATCCATGGCGAAGCAATATTCGCAAACTTCGAAACCATTTTGTAGCCATAAGCCGCTACTATCGAGATCAACCCACCAACTACCAAAACGGCAATCACCCAGCCCAGACTATTGGGATACATGTCATTTAATCCAGGCATAGGAAACTTAAACCAGACTCCCACCGCGGTCGCTGAGACGGTAATCATCGCTCCTGCGAGGAAACAAAACATCACACCATTAGCAAGATTGTAAACGGTAACAAGCTTTCTGCCGCAAATCTTTTCAAGCTGATAATAAAGCGTAAGCCTTGCCCGCGTCGCTATAGGAGCGCAAAGCAGCATCCAGCTCATAACCGCCAGAGCATTACCAACGATCAGCCCCACCACAACATCAAACGCACTGACGCCGGCAGCGACAAACAAAGGTCCGATCATCAACTCTGTGCCCGCACAATGCTCACCGGCATACATACCAATGAAATCCTTGAACCTCAGCAGTGCAGATTTCTCTACCGGCTGACGCTCATATTCATTTGCCTGTTGTGTTTGCTGAGCCTGATTTTCTTCTGTCATTTAATATTTCTCCAGTTCGAACATAAAGACATATTTGCATTGCTCATAACTAAGTTTTCCAGTTTATCCGCGGGTATCCCGATACATCGGAATTATAATTTTTCTCGCGAAAATTTCTGCCCCTGAAGGGTCTAGCGTTTGCTGAGAACATTATTTTCATATTTTTTAACCTCATTGATCCAATCCGTCGAGACAGCTGTCTGCTGCTTCAAACAATAGTAATCCCAGACTGCCCCGAAAGGAAGCGTTTTCAATTCCTCAAGTATCGCAAGCCTGGAAGTAAAATCACCACTCTGCTCCAACTGGCGAAGCTGCCCTGTAGGCTCAAGCAATGCCATCAACAATGCTTTTATCATGCATCGAGTCCCTATCACCCACGCAGCCAGACGATTTATACTGGCATCAAAAAAGTCCAGCCCGATATGCACCCTCTTAAGATATCCGCCCCGAACTATCTCGCAAGCAATAGCCTGCAGTTCGTCAGAAAGAATCACCACATGGTCACTATCCCAGCGAACTCCCCGACTAACATGCAGCAATATTTCCTCAAGATAACAAAGCACCGACGATATCTTATCGCTGATAACCTCTGTCGGATGGAAATGCCCCGCATCGAGACAAAGCAAAGTTTTATTTTCCATCGCATAGCCCATATAAAACTCATGCGAACCCACAACATAACTTTCCGAACCGATGCCGAAAAGCTTACATTCAACAGCATCCAGCAGATGTTTTTTGTCGAACTTTTCCGCCAGTATTTCATTAAGTGATTCTTTGAGAATTTCCCTGGGCTTTTTACGGTCAACCGGAATATCTTTATACCCATCAGGTATCCATATATTAGTAACAGCCGCTGTCCTGAGCTCTTTGCCCATAGCTGCGCCGATTTTCCTGCAGGCGATGCCGTGCTCTATCCAGAACTTTCTTATCGCAGGGTCACTACTTGCCAGTGTAAAACCTGAAGCTGCTTTGGGATGTGAAAAAAATGAACCATTAAAATCCAACCCTATTTGCTTTTGCTTTGCCCAGTCTATCCAACTGGCAAAGTGTTCGGGAGCAAGCTCATTTCTTTCAACTTTTTTACCTGCGGTTTCTGCATAAATGGAATGCAGATTAAAACGATGCTTACCCGGTATCAGGCTGAAAGCTTTATCTGCATCAGCCCTTAATTCATCCGCTGTTCTCGCTTTGCCGGGATAGTTCCCCGTCGCCATAATGCCGCCGCCGGTCAGCCCGTCGCTGTTCTCAAAACCGCTGACATCGTCGCCCTGCCAGCAATGAAGCGAAATAGCGATCTTTTCAAGCTGCGTCATTGCCCTTTCAGTATCGACACCAATGTCACTATATCTTTGCCGCCCAAGCTGATAAGCCTTTTCGATTGCCGGTATATCTGCCATTTTTTGCATCCTTTACTATTTGAATAAATTTATAATTTCATCTGCTGCTATATTTTCATCAAGCTGTGCCAGTTTTTCCTGCTGACCAGGCTGAAGAATTTCACCGAGTTTTTCAAAGAACCGATTCTTTTCCGCAACCGTTTTAAATTCCTGCTTCGCCCAGTCGCTAAGATACCCCATATTTCCGTAACGTTGCAAAGCTGTGTGAGCATAAACAACCCAAGACCCCTTACGGAAGATATCGACAAATGGCGACAACTCCGCGGATTTAAAATCATCTATAAACCTCTGCCCCGGGCTGTTCATTTCAGTACCGACAACAATCGGCATTTCCTTTTCGCCGGCATAGGCTATAATTCCCCGCAGATTCGCCAGCTTTTCGTTGTTCACACCAGCGGTAAAATTCCTATCCGGAATAATATTCACCACAGCTGCGCCGGCTGCAATATTAACATCAAAAAGTTTTTCAATGTCACTTTCACCATCACTTATCCCATCAAGCCAGGTCAAAACAGCAAGTGCACCCGCTTTGATAACAAAATCGTTAAATTCCTGCATCGTTGGGAAACTTTTCGTATCCGGAGCAACATAACCGATCCCGCCCTGTTTCATTGTCTTTGCCCGCAACGCATTAATAAGGCTCCTGCCTTCGGGCAACTCAAGTTGACATGCATC
>CAYZEH010000155.1:0-6393 GCA_964477135.1 uncultured Pirellulales bacterium
GATGAATCATCCTGATAGTATTATTAGTTGCAGGTGTTGGTGATAGATTGCTGTAGAAAGGGGCATTATTTATAACCTCACAGTGAACGCCATAATTTCTTTCATATTCATCGGCAATGCCCTGACATACAGTGATGATTGAGGTAGTAAAGGGAAAATAGTAACTACAGATAGAATCCCAAAATTTATTATAAAAGAATTTAGATATCCACCAGTCTTCATATTGCCGAGGGGTGTATTCGTGAGCATCAAGCATTACATTACATCGATGTATTTTTGAAATTTTAATGGCCAGTGGGAGGGATATTGGATCATGGGCTATAATGAGGTCAAATCCTTTCTTTTTGTTATTTAAATTTGAGAGTAATAATCTTAGCCCTTTCTTAACAACAGGTAGGCCCCAGTATGCCTGTTTAAAATGTCCTGCCTTCATTAACATGGCGATTGGGATTTTATCACGGATTAGTCTATTTACGGGTTTTTCAAGAGAGATATGAGGAATATCAACTATATTTGATCTATAAAAACCAGCTGTTGTTACATCATAATTTTTATTTAAAAATAAAATCTGTCTGTGAAATCTTGGTTGCCGTGATAAGTCAGCAAACATCAACATTAATATTTTTTTTCTTTTTGTCATAGAAGCCTAAAATTTTTGTTAATCCAAGTAAATTTTTTCATGCATGCCTAAGAGCTAATTTTCTTTATATTGTATTGGGTGGTTGAGAAGCGCTTTATTCTTAATCCCCTTTTATAGAAAGTGGAAGTTTTACAGTTCTCAGATTTTTAAAGAGGAGTTAGAAAGGATTTTCGTATTAATTATTATTTATCAAGTAGCTGAAATGTTACCATTTATCTTTTTCCACCACTGCCCAATCTCTTTCACCGACCCAAACAAGGCATTTTTTTTCTTCAAATATTCCAACGCCCTTAGATACAGTCTCCACCAGTCAGGTTTTATAATGTGGTTTGGATGCCAGAGTAAGGTTAATATGCCTCCGACCTTTTCTGCTGCATTTGTAATCTGCACTATGTATTGAAAGGCGGTGTTTTCATCCAACCGCATTCCTTTCGTGGGACTGAGCAAGGCGCCGTCCTGGACAATGAGAGGAATCTCCATTATGGGAAGTTCTTTTTCACCTTTAAGATCGTAAAGATACCAAGGACGGCTGGTGCCGAACCTGAAACCTACATTATCATTGAAGCCAAGTGTCGAATCGTATTTGAATCCGGCCGCTGCATGAACTGCCGGAGTTACGCGTATGTCATAATGAAGATAATGCTGGCGGACGCTCACAACTTCATGGCCAAGCGCCTTTTCGAGAGACTCCTTCTGTCTTTTCAACTCATCCGCATCGTCAAAGGAATACCAGGATGGATGCAGGCCGATCTCCCAGCCCTGCCGGTCTATCTCCTGTATTATCTCTGCCACTGTGCATCTCTGATTATCGAATACAACTGGATCATAAAGCTCATAAGCGCAGTCTGTGTGATGGCGCTTTGTGACAGCGCTTAGACCCGGCCAGAAGAAAAAGGTGGAGTGTGCGCCGCATTCCTTTTCTGCTTTTAGCCAGCGTTCATAGCAGTGGAGGGGGTCTTTCTGTTGAATATGCATTACCGCACTTGCTAAATCTATACCGACACCTATGAGAGATTTAACCTTCTGAAATGCGCTGCCGCCATTTAGTAATTGCGCTTTCCTTGATCTTAAAGATTGCTTAAGTGAATAGAGCGACACCGCATCCACATCATGGGTCAGGCTTACCGCAAATGATTTTCCATCCGGCCAGCCAGGTTTTTGCCCGCCATTTGCAAGATAATCCTCATCCACCACAGGCCGATAGAGCAAACCCAGCGGGTTCAATACATTAAACGCAAAATCCGGTACGATGCGATCAGGGGAAAAATCTGATGGCAGACGTTCGGCTTCGTAGCGGCCCTGAAGGAGTTTTTTGTGGTTGATGGTCATTTAAATTCGCCCCAATGGATTTGTGGTAAAGGGAAATTAATATTTATGTTCTTTAATTGCTTTTTTAACGGCTGATAACATCTCTTGCAAGTCTTCAATTACATTACTCCTTAATTTCGACTCAATAACGTTTCCATCTTTGGTATGAAAATGATGAGGGTGAGTCCTTATTTTTGGATAATGCGGTGCATTGTCCCAGCGAACAATCGGCTTATCAGTAAAAACTTGGTATGAATATAAAACCTCTTCTTCTGTTTGGACAAATCTCAGTTGAAGTTTATATCTTGAAGGGATCAGATTACATCGGATTTTATAAACCCCTCTACCTTTGACTTCGTCAACATTTTGTATCTCTATCTTTGAAACTATGTCGCTTGATCTAAGTATTGAGGTTACTTTATAAAAATTAAACTTCTGCAACACTTTCCATCACCTCTTTTAATGCCTCATCCCACGCCTTTGTCATTTCCAGAGCTCCTTTCCATTCCATCCAGTCATCTTCTAATTCAGGAGTCGCTTTATTTTTAATACTTTTTGTGAACATCTCAAAATCCTTTCCGTATTTTTCCCCCAATGCTCGAATGGTTTTATTATAAATTTCAATTTTCCTATCAATATGAGTAGCTATTATATCCTTCAGGGCAACAGTTTCATCTTTATATACGCCTGAGAGGACAAGCGGTTTAACGAGATCAGAAATAATCTTTTCTGCCTTCACTTTTTTACCTCCTCTGTAAATTAGTGTTTTCGGTATAGTGTGCTGGTCTTCTTAACTTTTTAACGGCGTCCCATTATACTACTTTTAGCCAGCGTTCATAGCAATGAAGAGGGTTTTTCTGCTTTGCGCGTATCCCTGACAGTGCCAAGCCTATGCCGAGTACCGCAAGGGACCTGACTTTATGGAATACATCGTTGCTATCTAATAATTGCGCCTTCCTTGATCTTAAAGATTGCTTAAGCGAATAGAGCGATACCGCATCCACATCATGGGTAAGGCATACTGCAAAGGGTTTTTTCCCCGGCCATGATGGTTTTTTACCGCCATTATTAAGGTAATGCTCGTCCACCACAGGCCGATAGAGTAAACCCAGCGGGTTCAATACATTAAACGCAAAGTCAGGTACAATCCGCTCTGGTGAAAAATCGGCAGGCAAACGCTCTGACTCGTAACGACCCTGGAGGAGTTTTTGGTGGTTGATGGCCATCTTGGAGAATTTATGATTCATCGCCTACCTTGTATTTGCCCGATAATATTCTAATAACTGCAACAACCATATTTTTCAAAAACTGAACGATTCCCCAAAGTGTCGGAATCGGGTCTATAATTGAAAAATCTTCCATTATAATTTTACTGCCTTCGAAAGTAGATGATATCCAAGATGTAATACTCATAGTGGCTTCGGGAAAACCTTTTCGTCGATACTGCCACATGCAGTTATTCAAATCATCAATGACTTTCATCCATTTAACAGAGCCGGTTTTTTTTCGCGAAACAGAATAGTTCTTTTTCCCTTTTACCATGTCCTCATATGCGATGAGAGGCAGATTTACATCACAATATGGAGTTATTCCTATCCATGACCAGCTTCGGGGGTTTACTTCTATTAGCCGGAATTCATCATTACGAGTATCTTTTTTGTATTCAATTTCTGCGATGCCAGTGTATCCGAGTTCTTTTACTAATCTTTTTGTTTCTTGTATCAATTCAGATGAAACCTGCTCGACTTGGCCGACAATACAATCTCCATATTGAGGGTTTGCTCCCCTTACCTTTCTTCCGGTAAATGTTGCCAACACGTCACTATTTTGGTCAGCATATATACCGACAGTATACATCCGGTCTGCATCGCCCTGAATTTCTTCCTGAAAAAGAAAATGGTTTTTATCAGAATAATTCGCAAGGAAAAATTCAAGCTCAATTTCATTTTCTATACGGGTTAATCTTAGACGATCAAAAAGCTTCTGATTTTCTTTTTGTATGATATCATTGGATGAAATCCTTCTTGCCAAAGGTTTCGCAATGATAGGAAATTCTATCGGCACAGATCTCTTAATGATATCATTTGGTTTATATGTCTTTGGAACATTAAAAGATTTTTCAGCACATAACTGATAAAAAATCTGTTTATCAATTACTTTTTGTATGCATTCGTAATCAGGAGTCATTATATAAAAAAATGAGTTCAGTTTTTCTTTATGCTTAGACACTGCCATGGCCCAGTGGTCATTGGTTGGAAAAAGAAGTGGATTGAAATCATATTCTTTTCTTTCTTCAAGCAGGCTTTCAATAAATGCATCCTCCTGAAAAACAGGATCAGGGCAACAGCTATAGCTTGCATATTTGGAAAAGGTGCCGACACTCCTATGAGTATCCATAGCAACAACAGGAATGCCCGCCCTTCCATAAGCTCGAATTACACCGAGGCCATTATAGTGGGTATTAAAGACGAAAACAGGGTTAATCATGATACTCAACACTTTTTATATTTTGTAAGCCATCTATACTTTAGTTTAAATAATGACGATAATCTGTTAACAAATCTATGAAACTTTAATTCGTTGTACCCGACTTTAAAAAAGTAACGGCCACCTTGATGCGGTATCCCTTCATAGTCATTATGTATCAAGAAAAATGCTGTTCTTAGCAATAAAGCAGTTGTTTCTGATGCCTTGATTAAAATATCATGAGGAGAGTCTCCCAGAGTAATTAAGAATCGCCCTTGGCATATGATATTCCCCGAATCAAATTTGTTTGTCATAAAATGAATTGTCGCACCACCTTTTCTCTCACAGTTAGCCCAATAATAATTGTAAACAGATCCACCTTTATAATCTGGAAGATATGAACTATGACAGTTAATAGCAGCTATTTTCGCATTCCTTATGGCATCATCGCTAATTTTCCAACCCCAACCACACGATATCAAAATATCTATTTGCATCTTTTCAATTTCATGCGAAAAAGATTTTAAAGATAAATCATTGACTACAAAATTATCAAGCTGCTTTTTCTTACACAACTCAGCAATTTTTCTATGTTGTACAGGATAATCAAGTTGATTTATGACAACAATAATACGAAGTACTAAAATACTCTTAACAGTTTCAGCCCATTCAATGAAATCCTTGAGTACTATTTCACCTTTTGTAGTGTTTTCAGGAATTACAAATAAGACATTTGTTTTACGATTTGGCACACTGGATACATCAAGTGCTTTCATTACCAAACAACCCTCCCTTTATATTGTTCGATTTCTTTCAAAACCCTTGCAGGCACACCGCCAACAACACAATTATCAGGAAAACATCTATTAACCACAGCACCTGCAGCAACAATTACATGATTCCCCAGTCTTGACCCTGGAAGTAATACACAATTAGCACTCAGCCAGCAATTGTCCCCAATAACTATTGGCTCCGATTTTACGTGAATATCAAAATTATAAATATCATGATTTCCAGATATAATCTTAACACCAGGTCCCATACGAACATTTTTCCCTATTTCAATCCCGTTCATTGCTTGAATATATTGACCGGGCATATAGCCAGGATACGGTCTCCAATATTTCCTTTTGATTTTATGAGGAGAAGAGACTATTGATGCCCAGTGAACAGGCCAGGGTACATGGGAATTAATTCTAAGAATACGCTGAAAAAAGAAATAGGTAATTACATTTTTCCAGCCTATATACCGCATATCTCTTGTTATTCTTTTTACAAAACTCATGTTCTTTTCTATCATTTTTTTCTAAAACCCACTCGTTGGAACAAGCTCTGTATCGGTTTTCTAAGTTCTTTATCCTGACTCATTACTAATAGATAATACACGATTATACAACATATGCCTAATAGCAATATTCCTATTTTTTGTATCTCTAATGACCATTTAGCTAAAGCTATGAAAATTAGCAATGGACCGCTATATATGCTGTATTTAACAATATGGGATAGAGTCCGCATAACAGGTAGCCCTGCTTTTGAAATAAGCCAGAAGCAGAGGAAGCCGTAACACGCAACTCCAGTACCGGCAAACAATAATAGAGTAAATTTTACATCACCGGTCATTCCGCCAATAACGAGCGATGCAGCCCTTGTGCCAAATAGTACCCCATTAAAAAACAGACCATAACTTTGTTTCTCAAGCACAGCAAACAGGGTGCTGATCGGTGAGGATATGAACTGAAAAAAAATCCACAGTCCTAAAATCTGCATATACACGCCGGCCTCAGCCCATCGTGCTCCGAAAGCCACAATAAAAAGATCTTCACCTATAAGCGTAAGTAGTAAGATAGGGAAAATACCGAGAGAAACCAAACGTTTAAAAACTCCTTCTACTACTACTGATAGGTTTCCAGTGCGATTATGCGCCTCTGAAGCCTTTTGAAAAAAAACCTGGGCAACAGCCCCGCCTACCATATTCA
>CAYZEH010000156.1:0-2087 GCA_964477135.1 uncultured Pirellulales bacterium
TTTACCGTTTATCTGCGGGTAACTAACTTAAAAATAACAAGTTACAGCTTTATTCGCGAACATTTCTTAGCCTTCAAGGGTATACTATTTATCTAACCCAAAATCCAGCAAAATCATTATTTAAACTCAATATTCACCTCCTAAGCAATGTCAGCTAACCCCAGACTACTACCGAATTTAGAGACGATTTCCTTAAGAATATTTCTATTTTCATTATTTCTCAGCATCGGGTCTTTTTCCACAAACTTAAACGCATTCTTCCTCGCCATCACCAGCAATTCATAATCATCTATAATATTAGCGATTTTCATATCAGGCAACCCATGCTGTCTCGTACTGAAAAGCTCACCAGGGCCGCGAAGCTTAAGATCATGCTCAGCAATTTCAAAACCATCATTAGTCCTGGCCATCACATCAAGCCTGCTCTGAGCAACTTCATTATCAGTATCAGCAAAAAGAAAACAAAATGATTTCGCCTGCCCCCTGCCGATCCTGCCTCGAAGCTGATGAAGCTGTGCTAAACCAAAATGGTTCGCATCTTCTATAACCATTATCGTCGCATTAGGAACATCTACTCCAACTTCGATAACCACCGTCGAGACAAGCGCATTAATTTTGCCCTTACGAAAACCATCCATTACCCGTTTCTTTTCCTTCGATGTCATCCTGCCGTGCAGCAATGCTACCTCAAATTCACCAAATACATTCTTTGAAAGATTTTCCCACTCATCCGTCGCCGCCTTGATGTCACTGTCACCTTCCATGTTAGCGATCCTCGGATAAACAAAATACGCCTGCTTACCAGCCCTAAGCCTTTCCCGAATAAACTCTTCCGTTTTCCCCTGGTCTTTCCTGTCAACCAACCGGGTAACAACCTGCCCCCTTCCAGGCGGCTTATGCTTTATTATCGAAACATCCAGATCACCAAAAGCCGTCATCGCAAGTGTTCTCGGTATAGGTGTCGCAGTCATCACCAGACAGTGAGGCCCACTATCCTTACGAAGCTCGCTTCTCTGCTCAACCCCGAATTTGTGCTGCTCATCTATTACCACCAAAGCCAGCGATTTAAACTCAATATCCTTCTGCAAAAGAGCGACCGTCCCAACCACTATATCGATCTGCCCCTCTCTTATCTGCCCCAAAAGCTCTTTCCGTTTCTTACCGACCAGCCCGCCCGTAATAAGAGCCCTCCTTACCTCAGTGCCCTTCAGATATCTTTCAATACTCAAAAAATGTTGCTCCGCCAATATCTCCGTAGGAGCCATAAACGCAACCTGTTTTTTATTTGCGATCGCCAGCAATGCCGCATATAAAGCCACTACCGTCTTGCCCGACCCGACATCGCCCTGCAAAAGTCGGTTCATAGGTTCACTCTTGCCCATATCACTAACAATATCCTCTATCGCGTCATTTTGCCCCTCCGTCAGCAAAAATGGAAATCGCCTCCTTATCCTGCTGTCGATCTTGTCACTATAGCCCATCACACTTGCAGCCGAATAATGTTTCATCCTGTACCGCCGAAGCGCCAAACCAAGCTGCATCAAAAAAAGCTCATCATATTTCAACCGCCTCTTAGCCTTTCGCAATTGCTCCTCATCCTCAGGCCTGTGTATCCACCGAAAAGCATCGCCGCGCCTGATAAGCTCAGCATCCTTGCGAAATTCATCGTCATAAAACTCCGCCATAATCTCATCAACATGCTCCAGCACAGGTCGAATTATCTTCTTTATCTGTCCGCTGCTCAACTTCCCGCACGCCCGATACACCCCGCCGGAAAAAAACTCTGCAGGATTATCATTCCCCTCCTCAACCACCGTAAACTTAGGATTCGTCATCTGCATCTGGTGCTTATATTCCGTCACCTTCCCGCAGATCATAATTACCATTCCAGGCTCAAGTTGTTTCGTTAAGTACCCCCCGTTAAACCATATCGCACGCAGCACCCCCGTATCGTCAGCCACCATAGCCTCAAACATAGCACCCTTGCGATAACCCTGATAATCCGTAGATTCAATAAGCACTACCAAAGTAGCCTTTTGCCCAACTTTAAGCTCACCGATCTTCATAGGCTCATCGACAAATCGCCA
>CAYZEH010000156.1:2187-6311 GCA_964477135.1 uncultured Pirellulales bacterium
CGGTCATTAGTTAACTGCCGAAGATCATTTCCGTCAGTTTTGATCGAGAAAAGTTCAACAGAGAGAGGAGGCTTTTTGTCATATTCATACCAATTTTCTGAGAAAAACAGATTTTTGCCATCCGAGGAGAAGACCACTGATAACTTCTCATGCCCAGTGTATGTCAACTGACGTATTTCATTGCTATTGCAGTCCCTGATAAATATCTCAGCCATAGCCCCCTGAGCAGCAGTGAACGCCATCATACTTTCATCTGGAGAATAAGCTATGTTACGAACATTGCACTTCTGAGGAACAAATCTTTTAATTTCACGCGTATCAATTCTCAGGATATATGGCTCGCCCTGATAACTTTCTTGATCACTTAAAAATATAATGTGTTGGCCGTCTGGTGTAAATAGCGGCAAAATCTCCCAGTATGGAGAAGTTGTAAGGCGTTCTAAACCAGACCCATCGAAATTCATTATATAAAGTTCTGAAGATTCGTTTTTAAGAGACGTGAAAACTATTTTTGTATTGTCCGGTGATATTGATACTGAAGAATTAAAATATCCTCCGCCAAGATAACGCATCCCCAGACCTTTTTTGGGATTATAGTCTTTAAATTGCCTGCAGTTATATATAATAACAAGTTCATCCTTATTAGGATCGAGACAGACCTGATGTATTTCTTCAATTTGGTAACTGCTGTCATGCTTAACTATCAGCAATTCAGTTTTTACCTTACTTGGCTGTTTATTATTGCAGAGGTACCCATCGGCAAAGCTTGCAACATATTCAGCATTTTGGTTCTCAGATATTGAAAGCGATACCAATTCTGCACCGCAAGTTGAGCTTGAAAAATACAATCTCCTAAGACCATTTAGAAATTGTTTTTTATTCAATATGGTCTCTGAGGGATTAGTTTGACTAATGACTACTTTGCAATTTTTCGAAATTACATATTTGAGCCGTTTAAATTCATCTTCATCGCCCTGCATAGCCTTTCTGTAAATATTTATGACCTCGTCAAGAGACACATCTTTTACGTTTGGAGTTTTTGCACATGAAACCACAAAAACGACAAGAAAGAAAAAAAATAATATAATGCGTAAAAAGTGTTTTTCCATAATTATCCTAAAATGGCCGCAGCCCGTCAGCACAGGGCTCTAATTAAAGGTGTCAGGAACTTTATTCTCCACCTCCTGTTAGTCAAAGCTGCAAATCCAAAATCATTATATTCCTAACCACATAAAAGGCAAGAAAATAATCTTTTATTCCTGCCCTTCAATAACTTCATGGTAAAAAATCCCCACCAAACGCAAGACAACTTCAACAACCCCCTGCCCTGCATAACTTTACGCCAAGCAGGGACATCCACCAATTCCCAATTCGTAATTGATTACCACCCCAATACCCATTCAAACAAAACACTATTATATTATAGACTTTGCCCTTATGAGACTGAATGCACTACGGGAAACAGTTAAGGCAATATGTTGTGTCCATAAATTTCAATCTTAGCAATTTCACCATCAAAATGAAAACCGTTTGACTTAACATAACCGATATTGATCTGATCTCCGCCTATAATAGCCCCTGTCCACTCTGTCTCGGCCTGCAGCAATCCATCTATGGATAACTTAACCCGTAAACCGGTATATGTTAGAACTACCTCATGCCATTGTCCGTCATCAATCTTTGCATGAGAAATCAATGCTGGGGATCTGCCTATTATTGGCTTTTTATCTTTTGCAGGAATTGTGGCTTTTGATGAAGTTGTTTGAATCCATGCACTAATTCGGTTGGTTTCAAATACAGTGATAGCACTGCCATGCCAATGGTTATCACATGTTTGAATAATCCTGGCAGCACTATGACGACGTGGATTTGGCCACATTCTAACCTTAACTCGTATTGCCATTTCTGTGCACCCGACAATACTCGAGCTCTGATTCAAGTCAGCGTGCAGATAATGACCTTTACAAGCTGTAAAAGCTGCTCTACCGCGAGCAATATTCGGCTTGGAACGTGACTTAACTCTATTCCTGTTTCCACTTCTGTCTAAAATTCCTCTGCTAAAATCAATGCCCAGTAACCGATCTTTAGTTTTTTTCTTGGTTGGAAAAAGTAACTCTGCTGCATTTGCTGCTGCAACATTTGAATTATGGCCAACACCAGGCATTGTATGCAATTTGAATTGAAATGGTTTGTCTTTACTCCTTATACCTTTTGTTTTAAGCCTTTGATCTTCTTCCTTCATTATTTTGTAGAAATTCTGAGCTCTTTCGAAACGATGTTTGCCCTGCCATGAACGCTCAGGACGATTGTCTATCCAGGTATCATCTTCGCCGGCAATGATGAAAAGTTTCAAATCAAGTACTTGATTAAGCTTCCGGTCCAATTCAGAATCAGTTAGTTTCAAGTCATCGGCCTTAATTTGGGAGCCGAATGTTTTTTCAAAGCTATCTAACTTAAGGCCATAAGGATAATTTATATCACGACGTGGAAAGACAAACGAGCCTGGCGATGAAATGCCTACCTTGTTAAGCAGCTCAGGATAAAATATTATAAAGCGAGACACAAATTGACCACCTCCAGAATGCCCATACAAATGGAACTTTTCTCTTTTCATCAAGTGCTTATTAAAAAACTCAAATGTCTCGATAAGCTTCAAATCTGTTCTGTGTTCATTGCGTTTGTTCACCAAGTTAATGAAGTCACACAGATAAGTATCCTTAACGATGCCTTTCTCCTTAAGACCTTCTTTTCCAAGCGGCCAATTGAGGATACGGTCGAAAGCAGGGGCTATAACAACAAGGTTTTCGATATCTGCAATATTTCTGAACTGATGTATTCTGTTCATGGCTCCGGGACGATGCCAAGGCCCAGCTCCATGAATACCAAAAAGATATTCAGCACTGTTAGGGTCAAAATATTTAGGTATATAATAAATTACTTCCATTTCACCAATTTTCAACCCTTCGTGAATACCAGAGGCAGCATTGAACTTTGGTTCCTCTATTTTGGAAAAGTCGGGCTTTGAGACATTATTCACTTTTCCATCATTAATTGCAAAAGCTAGCGTGTTGATAAATAAGCTCGATGTGACAACCAAAATTGTAAATATACGTAATATTAAATTTATTTTCATTAGCATCATCTCGAATTTTAATGTTAATGGGTTAATTAAAACTGCCAGGAACCTTATTTTCCACATCCTGCTAACCAAAACTGTAAATCTAAATTAGTTATATCCCCAACCACACAAAAAACAAGAAAAAATCTTCCCTTCCCGCCCTTCAATAACTTCATGGTAAAAAATCCCCCATCCAAACCAAAAACAATTCTCACCCCCTCAGCGCAATCCGCGTAATCCGCGGTTAACAAACCCCGCACTATCACTCAGCAAACCCATACTTACCAATAAGCTTAACAAACCGAACCCCGCAAATAGATTTCCCGACTATTTCCCCTGCTGTCTTTTTATAAACCATCAACTCCTGACTATACATCTGCCCAACCGGAGCAACCATAATCCCCCCATCTTTCAACTGCTCAATCAAAGCCCCCGGCACCTTCTCAACCGCCGCCGTAATTATTATCCTGTCAAAAACCCTCTCCCCAGACCAACCACAACTGCCGTCACCAATACAAAACTCCACATTCCGCCGTTCTGCCCTCTCCAAAGCATTCTGAGCAGGATTAGTCAACTCGCCATGCCTCTCAATAGTATAAACCCACCTCCCAAGCCTGCTCAAAACCGCAGTCTGATACCCGCTGCCCGTCCCGATTTCAAGTATCTCATGGCCTTTCTCAACTCTCAACTGCTCACTCATCAACGCGACAATGTAAGGCTGAGATATTGTCTGCCCCATCCCAATAGGCAAAGGCCCATCGTCATAAGCATGAGATTGATACTTGCCACCCACAAAATCCTCCCGCCGAACCGCCCCCATAACCTCAAGCACCCGCTCATCAGTAATCCCCCGCCCACGCAGATCCTCAACAACCATCCGCCCCCGCTCACTCACAAATTTATCCGAATTTTCATCTCCATAAAACAACCTAAAAAATAAGCTTTATCGCCGACACCGCTGCAAGTATCTGAATAATATTAACAAAAGCCTTCTTAGGCAATTTTT
>CAYZEH010000157.1:0-1347 GCA_964477135.1 uncultured Pirellulales bacterium
TTATAGCAAAATTAGTATGCAGGCAACCATTGGTCGGCGTATCATCAGCCCAGATAAGCAGATAACCGTGAGCATCAATTGTTGTTAAACCCGGACATGTAGAGGGTATCTGCCAAGTTACTGATGAATCAGATAAATACATACCCGCTACATTTACGGATTCATCTGTCGGGTTATAAAGCTCGATCCAGTCCGGGTCAGCTCCAATGTCATCGAAAACGAGTTTGTCATTGTCTGACATGACTTCATTGATCACTACCGGACCAAAACTTTTCTGCCAGTTATTGGCCATCAAAGAAAAATCGGTTATGTTTATAACACCTGAACCATCAACATCTGCGCAACCAAAAAAAGCTGAATTTATTCTTGCCAGCAGGCTGATCTGCTGCGGCATTAATACCTGGTCAAAAAGACGGAAATCATCGATCAGACCTTTAAAGTCTTTGCTTCTGGTGCTGTATCCTGTGCCGATACGATAAAGCTTGAACGTTGGGGTGATAGATTGAGCCCCCTGCGAGATGCCGTCTAAGTATAGTTCTATTGTATTAGTAGTTGCTACGAGAGTGACAAATCTCCACTTGTTATAAAAATCTGTATCTGTCTCCCAGGAAACGTTTACGCTTGAAGAGTTTTCGAATCGTGCCCGGACGCCGTCAATCATGTAAAAAAAGTTGTCCGCATCGTCGTGATCACCCATGAGCATAATGGTTACTTCGCTGGAAAGAGACATGCATTTTACCCAGAAGCTTATCGTCCAGTTTTCAGTCAGGTCAAAGTTGGCAATATCAACATAGTCATTGTTACCGTCGAAATTAAGAGCTGAGCTAATTTTGCCCGAAGTCCACGTCGCCTCGTTTATTATAGAATCATTAGTTCCTGCTGAATCGTAGGCTATTGTTCCAGCGTTTTCATCAAACTGCCATCTGCTGATTAGTCCCTGTTCACTACAACCGGGATAGAGCCATTGCTGGGCTAAAAATGCAAGGTCGTCAAAGTCAATTGTTGCATCATAATCAAGGTCTCCAAGAGGATATGTTGCGGAAAATGAGATACTTGATAAATATAATAAAACCAGGAAAACATATAGAACCAACACCTTTGCATTATTAGACATTTAAAAGCCCCTTTCATCAAACAGAGTATCAACAGAACTGTTATTGCTCAAATCGCAAAAAACACCCTAAGTTAAACTAAACTATCTTTGTTATTTTAACATAATAAGGCTTAGAAATCAACGATATAAATGGCTGGAAACGGCTATTTTGAAAGTTTTTAGGTTAAAAAATATGTGTTTATTTTGTGAAAGCCTTGAATTTTTCGATAAGCAGCTTGGTATACTGACCTGGA
>CAYZEH010000157.1:1447-3110 GCA_964477135.1 uncultured Pirellulales bacterium
TTATTTTGTGAAAGCCTTGAATTTTTCGATAAGCAGCTTGGTATACTGACCTGGAGATCCCTGTTTGATAGTTTGGCCGTCAAATTTTACAACCGGTACGATATCTTTTGTGGTTACTGCAATGAACAGTTCGTCTGCCTGGGCGGCCTGGGTGGGGGTAAATTGTTTTTGGACTGTTTCCATGGAGATATTATCGGCTGCTTTGAGGGCATATTTTCTTGTTACTGAGGGCAGAATTTCACGACCTAAAGGGGTAACATGGATTTCTTTTCCGAAAATCGCGAAAAATGCAGAGCCCGCACCTTCTGTAATAAAGCCTTTATCATTTACTAATATAGCTTCCTGACAGCCTTTTTTGACGGCATCATGTTTTGCCATGACATTTGCAAGGAGGTTTAGAGATTTTATGTCGCATCTTTTCCACCGGAGGTCTGGATAAGTTGACACTGCGATCCCATTGTTTTTAAGCTCTGTAATGTCGCGGAGCTCATCAACCGTCAGGAAAAAATTTGGCTTTAAGTCATTGTTCCACTCGTGTTTGCGTGGGCATGAGCCTCTTGTGACATGGAAATAAATTTTCGCATCAGCTAAGTTGGCTATTTCAAAGGCTTTAAGCACTCTTTTCCGTACTTGTTCTGCGGTGATTGCTGTTATGCCGATAGCTTCGAGGCTGTTTGAGAATCTTAATATGTGGTCATCCAAGGCAAAAATTTTACCGTTATAACTTCTGATGACTTCATAAACACCATCTCCAAAAAACATCGCCCTGTCGAAATATGCTTTGTCAAGTTCTTTGGCAGCAACGATCTTGTCGTCAACCATCGTTACATGCATAAAATTACTCCTGAAATACGTCAAAATCGTTAAAAAACACGGGTTTTTTAAATATAACGACTCCTTTGCCAAGATGGTAGAAAAATATCTGATAATTTGCTTTACAAAAGAGAAAAAAAACATTAGAGTACCCAGCTTTCAATTAGATATAAAACCTTATGGAGTTTTAGAAATGTACGCAGTAATTGAACAAGGTGGAAAACAATATAAAGTAACTGACGGCGATTGTATCGAGATCGAACTTACAGAAGTTGAAGCAGAGGCTACAAATATCGAGTTTGATAAGGTTCTGTTCGTAAGTGACGGTACAGATGTAAAGATCGGTACTCCTTATCTTGATGGTGCAAAGGTTATCGCATCTTTTAAGACTACAGCAGAAGATGCTGTTGTTAAAGGTCCAAAGCTTTACCCGATGCACTTTCGCAGAAGAAAAGACAGCAGAAGAAGAATTGGACATCGTCAGAAATATTTGCAGGTTACGATCGATAAGATCGAAGCTTGATTAGACTTGCTTGTCTTCAATAATTTGATCGGCTCGGCTGTTCCATTCAGCGGAGCCGTTTTGTTTATAATATTCGAAAGATTCTTCGCTCACCAGCTTGCCTAATAACGCTTTGCGTAAATCCGCATCATCTATTTTTTCAATGACTCGCTGTCTTGCATATTTTAACTGGTCAAGAAATTGTCCGTGTTCTTCGGTGATAACTTCCTCGAGAATTTTGCGTATATGCCCGGAATAAGCAGGGCATGAGCCTGCGGTTCCTATTGCTATCTGAAGGTCGCCTCTTTTTACCATAGCAGGAACATAAAAATCACAAAGCTCCGGCTC
>CAYZEH010000157.1:3210-6278 GCA_964477135.1 uncultured Pirellulales bacterium
GAAGCTTAAGAAAAATTGCATATCGTCCCATGCACTCAATTATACAGTATGAATTATAAATGACAAATAAATCTGCTTCGATAAGCTGTTTATAAATAATAAAATGCGGGCAATTTTATAAAAAATGCTATAATCATGTTCTGTTGAGGTTTATTGTAAGTTTTTATTTCAGGATAATTTTATGAAAACTGTGCATATGATAGGCAATGCTCATCTGGATCCGGTTTGGCTTTGGAGCAGGATCGATGGGATCGACGCTGTTTTAGCCACAGCCAGAAGTGCTTGTGACAGGCTTGATGAGTATCCGGATTTTATATTTACTTCCAGCACAAGCTGGTTTCATGAGCAGGTTGAAGTAATAGACAGCCAGTTGTTTGAAAGAATAAAAGCTTTCATCAAAGCAGGCAGGTGGCAGCTCGTTGGGCCGAGTGTTGTTGAGCCTGATTGCAATTTGCCAGGTGAGGAATCTTTTAAAAAGCAGTTTGAGTTTGGTCAGCGGTATTTCAAAGATAAATTCGCTGCGGTTTCAACGGTGGGTTACAACATAGATTCTTTTGGTCATTGCGCATATTTGCCGAGATTTATGGCAGAGGCAGGAATCGACAGCTATGTTTTTATGAGGCCTACGGAAGATGAAAAGCAATTGCCCGCGAATCTTTTCAGGTGGCAAAGTCCGGATGGTCATGAGGTTACAGCTTTTCGGATCAGCGATGGGTATCTGACTTTAGAAGAGGCGGTCGAGATAACCGAACACATCGAAAAATCGTTAGCGGATATGCCGGAAGGAGTTGAGCATACGATGTGCTTTTTTGGTGTTGGCGACCATGGCGGCGGGCCTACGAAAGCACAGATCGAATGGATATTAAAAAATAAGAATACGATTAAAGATACTCAGTTGGTTATAAGCCATCCGCGTGCATTTTTTGATGCGGTTGCTGGTTATATAGACAAATTGCCAGTTGTTAAAGGCGAATTGCAGTATCATTCGATAGGCTGTTATAGTGTAGAAAGGCAGATAAAAACAGCGATGCGAAAGGCCGAAGCTAAAGTTGTTCAGGCTGAGAGTGTTAAAAAAATGCTTGGAGAATTTATGCCGGCAGATTTTGATGTTAAACTTGCCCAAGCATGGCAGGGGGTGTTATTTAATCAGTTCCACGATATTGCGGGCGGAACATGTTTAGTGGAAGATAATCTTCTTGCTGCAAGTCAGATAAATTCTGCTAAAGCCCAGGCTGAGCTTTTAACTACTATTGTTACCCGCAGGGCATTTCGCGACCAAACTGAACCTGGAATACATAAGATAGTGGTATTGAACCCTGCTGATTATGATTTCCAGGGGTACGTGGAGCATGAGCCTTGGCTGCAGTTCAGGGGGCAAACTAAGATAGAGCTGTTCGATGAACAAGGTGGTCAGGTTCAGTTTCAGAAAATTGCCGCCGATGGATTTATTGATGGGCTTGTCAGATTGCTTTTCAAAGTGAAAGTAGACGCCAGGAGCTATCGCATTTTAAAACTTGTTGAAACTAAAGGCGCTGCTATCGGTATTAAAAAAGCGGTTAAAAAGCAGACAGTAATTAAACTTAAAAATGATGGAGTTTCTGCGGGTTTATCACAAGGGGCGATGGTAGTTAACGGCTGGCGGTTTGGTTTTGAGATAATCGATGATCCGACTGATACCTGGACTCACAATAAAGATTGCTTTGATGGAAAGAAGTTGGGGAGCTTCGATTTTCAATCGGCTGAAACTATTGAAGCTGGACCAATAAGAAAAGCTTTAAGGTTAAGCTCAGAATTTGATAAGTCACGGATTTTTTGCACAGCAAGTCTTTTAAAAGATGAATCGGCTTTGCGATTGAATTTTTCTGTTGTCTGGGCGCAGAGCCGTCAGTTATTGAGATTAATAATGAAAGCTCCTTCAAAAATAACAGGCAGAAGTGATGTGGTTAGCGGAGGGATTTTAAATAGGGCGATTGATGGTAGAGAGTATCCGCTTACTGGCGGCATGGCGGTTAAGTGTTTAGAAAGTGAGCTTTCTGTTATTTGTCCGGATGTTTTTTCGGGCAGTGTTGATGATTGCAAAATAGCTTTGACGTTGATAAGAAGTCCATATACCGCCCATCATGATCCTGCGGATCCCGCTAAGTGCCCGGAAAGGGCTGTGTGTGATCAGGGCAGTGCAAACTTTGAGTTGGTTTTGAGCTTTGATAAAGACATTGAGAATTTAGCCGAGTTGGTTAATCAGCTGAATTCAAAACCTATAGTTTGGGATTTGACAGGTTGATAAAATCAGCAGATAAAACACAAATAACCGCCCATGTTAACAAATAAATTTAATTGTATGTTAACCTAAGTGGATTCTGTTGAGATTGAGGAAAATGCTATGTGATATTGGCCTTTTGGAAGTGCTTTTCTACAGCTTATCCACTAAGAGTTTGGTAAAATGTTAAAGTTGAGTAAATATCAAAGAGAAAGATTGTTTTCAGGGTAAATAATCTGGTTTTAGTGTTACCATTTTGTCAATAAGTGTTTTTTGAGGTTAAGTTCTTGTAATAAAACAAGTTATGCTTTGTAAGCCTGAAAGTTGAATTAAGAAATATTGATAAAATATTTGTGAACATTATTTATTTTGCTGTTTGAAACGGGTTGAAAGTTGGTTTTTAGTAAAGTTTTCAACAGGTTATCCACAGCGGACAGAGCTTTTTTGAAGAGTCGCTTTTGAGCATCGGAAAAAAGGTTCCGATAACTAAAAAAACGTATTATATACTGATCCCAATTGAATTTTACCGTTTATCCGCGGGTAAATAACTTAAAAATAACAAGTTACGGATTTATTCGCGGAAATTTCTTACTCTGAAGGGTATATTTCGATGAATAGCAATATAGTGCAATAAAAAGACTTAGCCCTTGTATGAGTGTTTTTGTTTTTAAGTTATAAGTTAGTTTTGAAGCAAATTATAGTTTAGTTCTAATACTTTAGTTTATTGGAGTGGTTACCGAGATGCTGAAAGACGGGCTTAAAAACAGACTTAAAAACAGCAATGATTTTGCTGTATGTGTGGAGTTGACAG
>CAYZEH010000158.1:0-4367 GCA_964477135.1 uncultured Pirellulales bacterium
AGTAAGCTTTAAAAAAACTGATCAGCCGTTAAATTCGTTCCCAACCTTACGGGCACGTGTCGGCTTATCAAGATCGATACCAAGACTGATGCCGACCTCAACAAGAATATTCCATCCCGCTGCAAGGTATACATAATTGCTCAACTGTCCAACGCTTTGTATCTTTATCGTCGGAAAGATCGTATCGCTGTCAGAAACAGCAAAAACTTTCATCCCAACCCCATCAACCAGCGTCTCTTTGATCTTCTCAAGCTCCGCCCCGAACGGATCAATTAAGATAACAACATCGTCAGGATTCATAACCTCTTCGATCCCGTGTACCGCATAGGTCCCTTCGAGGTAGTCACTCTTTTTACGCGTAATCTCATTAGTCTTGAGCGTCAGCTCCTCAGCCACACCATCATTGCGCCCTGCAAAGTAGATAGTCCCAGCCTTAGCGATCATCTCTGTGATCTGTGGCTCGATCTCCATAGTCAACGCCGCCTCGACAGCATCGCCCAGTTTGCCAAGCTCTCCGCTGATATCCTTACCATCGATCATCGCCAATATCTGCTGATATACTAACGCCTGCTCTTCAACGCTCTTAGTCGCTGCCACAGCATCTTCATTGCCACAATCAAGAACAAACCCCTGATTAGAAAATGATTCAAGCGTAGTACCTTCATGCGCCGTCAAAGCAAACAGCTTATCGTGCCCAGCTTTTTTAAGTGCATCGAAAAGACATATTACCTCTTTAGTCTGGCCGCTGTTAGAAGCACCGAAAACCGCAAAGCTCGAAAGATCATATTCGCTCGCTTGCCTGCTGCCCTCGGTAGCAAAATTTACCTTTATACCATTAGCCATCGCACAACACATTGCATTTTTCGCTGGAAATATTCTGCTCGAACCCTCACCCGTAAAAAACAGCCTGCCGCAATCCTTGATCGCAGCAACAACAGAATCTGCATTTTCAAGCTTGAAATTTCTTATAATATCCGAGGTTTCCATCATCTCTTTAACAAGAGCAAACTTGCTGTATTTTCCATCTGCATTCATAACACAAATTCCTTAAAAGTATTTTTAAATCAAAACCAATTTACAGCCCACACTATACCCAATTCCATCAACTCCTGCAAGAATTATATCAAATCACGTGGGCAAAAAAATTGCACGCACTACCAGAGTTTAATGCATTTCAACATCACAGTTACCAAAAGCTGGGGTGTAAAAATTAAACTGAACATTTGGATGGTCAGCGAGCAATGACATCGGAACTGCTGAGTCAATAATTCTCTTGCCTATCATCAAAGAGGTCAGCCTCATGCCAAACGGATTATCGTGAGTGCCTCCGTGCCAGATCGAAACCTTATCAGACATCCACGTCTCCGCAGGGCCTACAGTAATTGCTTTTTTAGGCACACCAGTAACAACGCCTCCCCCACTCGTACGAGCATTCTGCATAACCGTAACCGGATGAATCTCGATAACTCTGGTCGTTAGCTTACGATACTCTTCGGCGCTTGGCGGAGCGTCTTTATACTGCCCCCGACGCCTGACAGGATCATTGAAAGCCCAGTGTTTGACTTGCCCCTGGCCGCCCTGCATGACCGCGCAGCGAACACCCCTGCCCCATGAATTAATGTATTCTGACGTATCAGCTTTTGGGAAGAACATATTCGATTCAGGCATTTTAAGGGTGTCATTGATAAGATTGAAACAGAGGTCTTTATCTGCCTTTGCAAAAGAAAGCGGATGATCTTCGCCAGCTTCTTTGCCGGCAATGAGCCATTCATCCATACCCCAGAAATAGCAATCCTTAAGGTTAATCTCTAACTCGTTTACAAGCCTGGCAACCAAAGGCAACTGTTCTGTCGGACCAACAGGCCCACAAATACCAACCGGATTATCAGGGGTAGATTGTTTCCATGCGTTTATATACTCAAGAGCTTCGGCAAGATAGAAATCCTCCCTTGTGTCATAGAAATTAACCCTAAAGCCATCTCTCGAGAGTGCAAGTATATCATCTGCTGTCAGCCTGGCTGCATCATTCAAAATCTCATCGTCAACAGTCGTATAATCCCACCAACCCTCTGCCAGCATACTTACTTTACGTGACATATCTAAGCTCCAATTATTTTATAAGATCACCCAAAATTTCTTTAAGAATATTATCCGACGGATACGCATGACCGAGATGCTGTCTGAACCCCTCCGCATACCCGCAACCAACCTCATCGCCCCGTCCCTTAGACATTTCTTTCATTGCTATAACATATTCATCAATATGATGATGCTCAAGCAGCCAGTCCCGCTGACTCACATGGCAGCAAAGCATTTTCTCTTTGACATCTATCTTCGTGGAAATATCAACATAGATCGAAGGAACAATTGCCTCACCAAAAATCCCTTTCCCCTCCATCGCATCAACATAGTACAGATAAGGAACAAACTCGCAAGGTTCCATACAATCGCACTCAACGTTCGGCACACCACAAGCAAAACATGCGGTCCTGGCCAAAGTGCTTGTATTCTCATGGTCAACAAAATAATCAACCGGGCTTGCGGTAAAAACAACCGTCGGCTTTACTGTCCTTATCAAAGAAACAACTTTCTGCAACGTAGGCTTATCATACATTATAAAAACATCTTCACATTCCAGACAATGATAAGTAGCGCCAATAACCTTAGCAGCAGCAGCCCCCTCAGCTCTGCGAACATCAGCAATTTCCTCTCGCCCCAGTTTATTAGAACCACAATCACCAGCAGTCAGCGTTGCGATATGAACATCCCACCCCGCATCTCTGAGCAAAGCCAGCGTACCAACACACATAAACTCCGCATCATCCGGATGCGCCATAATAGATAAAACTGTTTTATTCATACTATTTCCATTCCAAAACAATAACATCAGCTGCCTAAACCAGGCAACACTCAAGAAAGAGTATCCAGATTCAGCCAACGAAGCAAGCGGAAAAAATGAAATTAAGATTGCCGTGTGGGTATAAGGCCATCATGATAACTTCTTGAATTAAAAAAAAAAAACATTACAATCCGATTAGGTTTACTGTTTTGCTACGGGTTTTAATTTGTTTACCAGGAATGTGAGTGCAGGTAAAAATGAAACGATTCAGACTTGGTTCGATAGTGGTTTTGATGCTTTTTGCTGTTACGGGCTGGGGGGAGAATAATCATTATCTTTTCGGCAGGTTGGATGATGCGTGGGAAAGCCCAGCCCAGGAAGCTAAGCCCTGGACGTTCTGGTACTGGATGCACAATAACGTCAGCAAACAAGGCATCAAAGCAGACCTGGAAGCGATGGCTGAACACGGCATCGGCGGGGTTTACCTCTTCTCGATAGGCGGAGGCAACGCCCTGACAAATCCGCCTGTCCCCTCTTTGACAGACCTGTGGTGGGAACATGTTGACTATGCGATCCGTCAGGCAGACCGATTAGGCTTAAAGGTTCGCCTTAATGCCTGCGACGGTTGGGCGACAGCAGCGGCACCGCAAATCACCCCCGAACTATCCATGCAGGAATTGACCTGGTCAAAAACAACCATACAAGGCGGAGAGGTTTTTAACAGCAAGGTTGAAAAACCCAAACACAAAAAAAACTACTACCGTGACATTGCATTGCTGGCGTATCCCGAGCCTGTTGAAAATGCAGCCAATTCTATGGGAAGCAAAGTCAAAGTGACCAACAGTTTTGATGGGCTTGATTTTAAAGAGCTTTTAACCGGAAATGGAAAAGGGATTGAGTTGCCTCGCCCCGGATGGTTTCAGTACGAATTTGACAAACCAATAACATGCAGATCCATAACCGTTTCCCCAAGTCGGCGTTCCTACCAGGCGATGCGTCTTGAGGTGCAGGTTAGTGATGATGGTAAAAAGTTTCACTCCCTGGGTCATCTACCCGTGCCGAGACATGGCTGGCAGGATATAAGAATAACTACCTCAGCTATTGAAGCGATAAAAGCAAAATTCTTCCGATTTGTCTACGACCCCGCAGGTTCCGAAAAAGCATCCGAAGATTTGGATCACGCCAAAAACCCCAAAGTTACCCTGAGTCAAGTCATCGTCAGCGAGGAGCCTGTAATTCATCACTGGCGAGGCAAAGCGGGATTCGCTTGGCGTATCAGTAAGCCAACAACCAAAAAACAGGTGCCCGATTGCATAGCGGTTGATGCGGATAAGATAATTGATTTGACTGACCAACTGAATGAGGATGGACATCTTAACTGGAAAGCGCCTGCGGGAAATTGCTGGGTGATTCATCGTATCGGCTATACGACGACGGGCAAGACGAATGGCCCTGCGGGTGGAGGTATCGGGCTCGAGGCTGACAAGTTTAACCCTGCTGCGGTTGATGTTCAGGTTGAATCGTGGTT
>CAYZEH010000158.1:4467-6269 GCA_964477135.1 uncultured Pirellulales bacterium
TGTGCGATAATTTCTTCGAGCCTATGGTGAAAAAGGTTCATGAGTTGGGTGGTAACTTCTCTGCCGAATGCATTGCGCCGACAATGACCAGCGACGGAATGTCACTGTATGGGCGGGTTGACATACCGATGGGCGAATTCTGGTATGAGAGTTTTTCTAATGATAAGCCTACCGATATATTGGATGCTATTCATGGCGGGCGGATTTACGGCAAGAGAATCGTTCAGGCTGAAGCATTCACACAGGTAAACCTCGACTGGGATGACGACCCCTTCGCTTTGAAAACACTTGGGGATCATAACTTTGCGCTTGGGATCAATCGTTTTGTGCTGCATGTCTGGGCGCTTAAGGCTCTTAATGAAAAGCCGGGAATTACGCTTGGTGGTGTTGGCGCCGAATACAGCCGAACGCAAACCTGGTGGCGAGCTTCAAAAGTATGGTTCAATTACCTAAGACGATGTCAGGAGGTTCTTCAGCTTGGCAGCCCGGTTGCGGATGTGCTTTATTATGTTGGTGAAGATCAACCAAGCAGAGCCCTACTGCCCAATCGACTAATCGCCGAACTCCCTGATGGTTATACCTATGGCAGCATAAATCGCGATGCCCTGCTAAACCTCGCGAAGGCGAAAAATGGTAAGGTTGTTTTGCCGGGTGGAATGACTTATAGCGTATTGGTTTTGCCGGATGATGTGTGCATGACCCCTGAAGTCGCAAAAAAAATCGCCGAACTATCCAAAGCAAATGTCCCGATCATAGGCCCAAGACCAAGCCGATCGCCGAGTTTGACTAACTATCCGAAATGCGATCAACAGCTAAAAAAGATAGTAGCTAAAGGCTGGAAAAAAGTTGACAGCAGTAATTCGCTGGGGACAGCTTTGGACAAACTCAACATTGGCCCAGATTTGGTTTTTAAGGAAATCGACCAGAAACCAATCTGGCGAGAGAAACAGCAATACAGCTCACCATCTTTTTCGTGGGGACATCGGCGAGATGGCAGCAGCGATATTTATTTTATAAGCAACCAGGAATATAAATCTCGAAAAGCCGAGGCTGTCTTTCGTGTAAGTGGGAAGCAGCCTGAACTTTGGGACCCGGATACCGGGCAGCAACGAGAGCTTACGGACTGGTGTGTTAAAAATGGGACTACTCATATCGCTCTTGAATTTACACCAGCAGAAAGTTATTTTATCGTTTTCCGAAAGCCCGCTGAACCGCCAAAAGTCAGGACTAAAAACTTTGCTGAATTTAAAGTTCTGCGGAATATTAAAGGGCCATGGAAAGTTGAATTCCAAGCCGATCGCGGCGCACCCGCAGGGATAGTTTTGCGGAAACTGGAATCGCTGCATAGGCATCTGGATGAGAGAGTAAAATATTTCAGCGGGACAGCTACTTATCGCAATAGTTTTAAATTTGAGCCGGGCGAAAAACAGCAAGATATATTTATCGATCTTGGCAGTGTGGCGAATCTTGCGGAGGTCAGATTAAATGGTAAATCTCTGGGGTTTTTATGGAAACCGCCTTTTAGAATTAATATTACTAAGGCAATTAAGCGAGGGGATAATTTGCTGGAAATTGCAGTCTCGACGACCTGGCACAATCGTATGGCTGCGGATGCAAAGCTGGATGAGGATAAACGGGTTGGCTCGGCAAAACTGTTTCCGCTTGGACGTATGCGTAACAAAGAACTCATTAAAAGCGGGTTGATTGGCCCAGTCAAAATCTTAACTCAAAAAGACAATTAGAAAAACAAACAGAAATGAAGTTACCAAAGCCTCCAACAAAGCTGCTCCCTATTCCAGCTT
>CAYZEH010000159.1:0-3935 GCA_964477135.1 uncultured Pirellulales bacterium
AAATGGATTTATTTTGAATATGAAAAAGCTGACTTCAATTACGACACCGTTGTCGATATTTATGACTTACAACTCTTAGCACAATCCTGGCTCGACGAAGGACAATTCGCAACCGCAGATGCCGACAAAGATAATGAAGTTGATCTGGCCGACTACGCATACCTGGCAAATGCGATTGAGCCTTTAAATGAGCAGCTGCATAAACCAGGTTGGACATTGGCTTTCCACGATGAATTCAATGGTAATGATATCGACACAACAAAATGGAACATAGGAGCATGGAGCACATACACCAATCTATGCTATCAACCATCAGATGACCCGGATGTATATAACGTTAACAACGGCAGCTTAAAGTTATACATTATAGAGCGTGACTACTACGACCCAGGAGTACAAATAACAAAGCATTATGGCTCAGGCGGAATTGAGAGCCATCATAAATTCGACCCTGCATTTGGCTACATCGAATGCTCTGCCAAACTGCCCGTTGGAACAGGCGCTTGGCCCGCATTCTGGCTTATGCCAATAATAAAAGGGGGAACATGGTGGCCAAATGCTGAAATTGACATTATGGAACACGTTTATGACTCCAGCATTGGTGATATTGGTGCAAATATCCATTGGAACGACTATGGCGATGACCACGTCTGCTGGTCAAACCTTTTCGCTGGCGATGATACGGAGTATCACTTCAACCCGCCAAATACAGCATTTGATGATTTTCACGTATACGCAATGAAATGGGAGCCGGGAGCAATGTACTTCTACGTCGATGGCTACAACTATGCCACCTACCACGATGAAGATGCACCTGATACTATGTACACCTCTCAGCCGGCCAGTTACAACCCGGATAATATCAAAGTACCAACTAATCCCGGATATCTTAGACTAGGCACAGGCCTTGCCCCATGGATCACTCCGGACATCCAGGGAACGGTCCCCACTTATGAAATTGACTACGTACGGGTCTATAAGAAAAACGAATAACCAAAACGATATCAAAGATTAAAAAAAACAGAGGAGGCTTGTGTAAACTCCCTTAGTCGAAAGTTGATTTAGTGCTCGACTCCCACAAGCCATTTATTGGCTAAAATGGCAAAGTCGATAATGTCGACATAACCATTGCCATCCAGGTCCGCAAAGGAATCGTTTGGCAAGTCGGTATACTCAGAAGCGAAGAGAGTATAATCGTGCATATCCACATCACAATCATAGTCAAGATTAGCAGCTAAAGGCTCAATGTCTCTTGCGAAATAATACAAAGGCTGATAGGATCCTTCACTGACAGTAAAGTAGCCGCAGCCATTGCCGTTAAAACATATAGCTTCTCCCTGTGGCTCGGATATCAAAGATACCGTACACTCAGGTCCGGCAAACGCCTGCCATAGTTGAGAAACATTTTCAACTTTCCACAGCGAGGCACTATGACTGGCCTTAACAATAATCAATTTACCTGTAGGCGAAATTTCTCCTCCGACCGCCCATCCCCACGGAAGCGTTGCAACAATTTCCATAGTAGTTATCTGCGTGGTTGATTGAGGATATGAAGCTCGATAGACTTTGGAAGGGTCTTCCCGCTTTGATATAAGAAAAATATCTCTGGTCAGCGGGTCCACCATAAGCGTTTCACAGTCACGACTGCCATCAGGATATTGCAGCCTGATAGCATCAACATTATTCAAAGCTGCGTTTACCGGCGACTGCTGAGAATCAACTTGAGGCTCGACAACCCGATATACAGTGACATATGAACGTCCAGCAGAATTGTCGCCGATGTCACCACAATACAAATAGGCAGTACCTTCAACTGGCCCAGGGCCGATTGCAATATCCTCCCAGTCAGTAGCACCGGCGCCGCTTAGAGAGTATATGCCAAGATGATCACCTGCCGTATTCATCGCATAGACACGAGCTGAATCGCCTGAATCATTATGTACCCACAAAACATCTTTATTTTTTCGACTTGCTGTGATGCCGGATGCCTCATTTACTGCTGACGATTCTACTGTGCCTACCTGTTGACCAGAAAGAAATTGTGGACAGCCAGACCAGGGTCGCAAAGTTTTAAAGGTCCACACATCACCTTTAACAGTCGTCGTGGAGCTAACCTCATCAATACGCCAATAGTACCTCTTATCATCATCATAATCTAAAAAAGCATAACTTGGACGTCCCCTGTTATCTATGAACTCAGCCGATGACCTTGTTGCATTATTTACCGCATCGTAACCGGTCCCTAAATAAACATCATGCGATTCTGCGTTGTCGCCTGCAGTCCAGCCAAGGTAAATAGCATATTCGTCATTTACATCGACCGCCCCATCCGCCGGCACTGGTTCTGTAGCCTTGTCAACCGCCAAACCATTAGCAACTAAGAAGAAAAATATAATAAAGGAAAAAAAAACTGCTTTTTTACTCACCACATTCACCTCTCATAAGGAAACAAAAAAACCAAAAACAAGCCTTATTTATAGCAGTATACCATATCTGCCTTTAAAATTCAATCTTTTTAAAAACTCTGCATAAAATAGTAAAGATATAACCTGCATAGATCAAAAAAAAATTATAAATTCCTTGAAAACTCAATATCTATTCTATAAAATTAATGTTGAGCAGAATGGAAATTTCATGATTTAAAATTGTGTAAATTGGGAAGGGTATTAACATGAAAGCTTCAAAACGCAAATTGGTGATTTTGATTGTATTACTTGTCGTTCTGGCTGTTATATTGGCATCATGTTCTTTGCTGAACGTAGAAAAACAAAAATATACCGTCATTGAAAAAGACCGAGCTTTTCAAATACGTACATATCAACCCTACATCGCTATCGAAACGCTCGTAGATTCTGATTTCGAAGAAGCAGGAAACACAGCTTTCAGGCGATTGTTCAACTACATCAACGGAAACAATCTTTCAAAAGAAAAAATCGCAATGACTGCACCGGTAAACCAACAGCTCAAACAAACCAAAGGCCAAAAAATCGCAATGACCGCTCCAGTCAATCAACAAAAATCAGGCGACAGCTGGGCTGTAAGTTTCGTAATGCCGAGCAAATACACAATGCAAACCATTCCTCAGCCGATCGACCAAAATGTTGTCTTAAAACAAGTACCCTCCCGCAAAATGGCTTCAATTAAATATAGCGGCTCATGGACTCGCCAACTCTATGACAAAAAAGAACTCGCCCTGCGCCAATTCATCGAAAAACAAAATCTGAAAATCATAGGCCAACCAACATGGGCAAGATACAACCCGCCATTCTATCCATCTTTCTTAAAACGAAACGAAATACTTTTCCCAGTAGAATAAATTATCTTCCATAAAAAAAAACCTGCCGAAGATCACTCCAGCAGGCTCAATATACTAACTAAAAACATGCCTTACTTTGTACCGCTTCTGGATTTGCGAACAACCTTTATGCCCATTACTTTCTGAATTCCTCTTAGTGTTTTTTATTATTTTTTGATTGCAAATTTCCAATTATTGTGTTAGAATGGCTTTTATTCGGTTTAAAAGGAAGGATCTTTCAAATGAAAGAGCGGGTACTTATATCCATATTGCTGCTCTGGGCTGCCGCATGCTCTGGTCGAATAATTGAAGTCGATAAAGATGGCCCAGCCAGGGTGCACACGATTCAGGAAGGCATAGACTTAGCTGAAGATAACGATACCGTCATTGTTTACCCCGGCACATACAGCATGGACAATATATCCTTTGACGGCAAAAAGATCAAAGTCCAAAGCTCAGATCCAAATAACTGGCAAGTTATAAAATCAACGGTCATATCCCAGTCTTTTGTTAAATTTACAACTGGAGAAACAAACGACAGCATACTTGAAGGCTTCACGATCACACTTGGAGATGGAATACATTGCGAAAACAGCTCTCCTATAATTCGCAAATGTTACATAACCAACAACTGGGCATT
>CAYZEH010000159.1:4035-6236 GCA_964477135.1 uncultured Pirellulales bacterium
CAAAACTATCTAACCGCCAACAGCAAATTTATCAATTGCACAATAACTAATAACAGTATCTGTCTTAACGATGAAGATTACAATTTCGGAATCGACCCCAACTGGCTTAAATACCAGGTAGACTGCACCTGCGCCAGGCCTGAATTCATCAACTGCATAATCTTCTCGGGCAACTATGAATTTTACAACGCCGACCCCAATTACACCCGCTCATTATTCATCGCCGACCCTGCTCTTGTAAAAAACAGCTGTGTAAACCTGGCTTATCTTTCCACAGGCTATTACACCCCATATTCAGGCGGCGATTACTACAGCCCGGATGCACCAATGCTGGATTTAACCACAGTTAATAATAACATTTCTCAAACACCGGAATTCATTAACCCATTGCGTTTATTCGCAGAAGAAGATGATCCTATCTTTGGTACGATCACAAAATATTATGACGGCGATTATCATCTCAAACCAACATCGCCATGCATAGACACAGGCACAAGCGATTCTCTCTATCCAGGTCAGAAAGACCTCGACGGCGACTGCCTTGGCATAGCAGGACTGGTAGACATCGGCGCAGACGAATTCAGCCCGACTCTGACATTGCTTTATCCAGCGGCAAACGATATCTGGATCGCAGGTTCAAAACACATAATTGGCTGGACAGATACCGTTGCTGTACAAACGGTAGATATTTCCTTTAGCGATAGCAACAGCCCATCCTGGAATATCATCGCAGATGACCACTCGCCGGCGAATCCATATTTGTGGAGCTTACCGACAGATGCAAATTCAGAAAATTGCTTTATAAAGATCGAATTAAATAATGACCCGAATATCAAACCAGTAATCAGCGAAAGATTCAGCATCAGAGAAGCCTTAACACCAGGTCAGACATGTCAGGCACATTGGCCAATGTTAGGCGGCAACTGCAAACACACCGCACAAAGCAAGTACTCCGGCCCAACCGCTGCCAATATTAAATGTTATGCTCAATTATCAGCTCCAATATGCGATGGTCTAACAGTGGACTCCCAAGGCTACATACAAACAGCCTGTCAGGACGGCATGCTTTATGCTATCGAAATGAACCCGCAACCCATGACAGAAATTCCGGATTCGCCAAAACAAAGTACGCTGCCCATAATGATATCCACTTATAACTTTGGCAAAGAAATCTACGCAACACCTGCGATCACAAGCACAGGCGGCATTTACCTGCCTTGCAAAGACGGCACAGTCATTGCATTAAATTCTGATTACCAGTTCCTCTGGCAAAACAAACTCTCAGGCGAGATTAACGCAAGCCCAACTATCGACTCGAACGACAACGCTTATATAGCCACCGAAACCGGCAGGGTATATTCTATCTCCGCAGATGGCAGCGTTAACTTCTGTTTCGACAAGCCCATACAAGGCTCACAGATCGCTGCGGTTTTCGCAAGCCCATCAGTCGCGGACGATGGCACTGTCTATGTAGTGCGCATGCGGGACCCGAATCTATATGCACTTAACCAAGCTGACGGCAGTATAAAATGGATACACTCTTTTTATAATGATTCTGCCGCCACTCAAAGCTGGCCTATCTCAAGCCCTGTTATAGCAGGCGATGGAACAATATATATCGCTATGGCATTCGACCCGAATCTATACGCGATAAACCCCACCGATGGCTCACTAAAATGGTCAACAAACCTCTGCGAACAGCCTGAAGATAATGAAACATTATACGACCAGTATGATAACACCCAAGCTACCTATTACGGCAACACTACCGGCAATTATATCGGCGACGGCTGTTTCTCCGAAATGGCGGTAGCTGATGACGGCACGATATATGTCAACTTCAATGACCCGTTCCTGCGAGCAATAGACCCTAACGGCGAAATACTATGGGCTAAAAGGCTTGGCATGAATGGCGGATTCGATTTTGTAATAGACAGTCAAGGCCTGATATTCGCCGCCTGCGAAGATAAATACCTCTCCGTAGTTGACCCGCAAGGCGAAGAGATCGCCCGCTTCAAACACGATTTCGCCCTTAGCAATCCGGTAATATCATATCCAGGTGTCGTCGTAGTTGCAGATGCTAATAACAGCATAATTTCGCTGTCACTTTCAGATGCGAATATGCCGATAGTGCTGCATCACCCCGCTGATCTCAATGCAGATAAAATCGTAAACTTCAAGGACTTTGGCTATTTGTATAA
>CAYZEH010000160.1:0-6157 GCA_964477135.1 uncultured Pirellulales bacterium
GCTGTCACGGTAAAAAATGAAGCCGGCAGTTTTACCTCCAAAGGCCCTTTGATATCCTGGATAGTCCATTTTAAAGAAACAGCTTTTAATTCCGGATGTTTTTTCAAGACACGCCCCAAAGCCTGACCGCTGGGCCAATTATACTCATCACAATAACCAATATAGCATTTGTATTTGGCTGTGATTTTTGTTGCTTTATCAAAGCTCTCAAACCATTTATCTGTAACCCACTGATCATGAGGCAAACCATTTCGACCATGAGCATATCCCGGATTCATACCCTGTTTGCACATCTCCTCTGCTATATCAGTTACTTGATTAGCGTCTAAAGGCCTGTCCCAGAACCAAAACGCAAAAGGTGCGTAAGCCATATCAGGATCAGCAAAACTGGTTTTAAGCTGATTTATACTGACTTTTTTACGCTGGGCCAAATTGGAAGCAATGCCGCAGTTGCAAGAAACAAATATAACGATCAAAACAGAAATGAAAGTAATATGTCTTCTAATCATAATTATCGTAACCTTTCCTAAAAATGTGAATAGAATACTGTACGTATAATCATAACCACTGCAAGCGTCAAGAAAAACCACAATTCATTGACTTTTTGCTGATTTTATGTTAAAATAAGTAAAATTGTAGCGTAATAATAAAGTCTGTGAGAAACTCCTAAAAGTATATTTCTCATAACAACAGGAAAAACGATCTCGGCTTTGAAGTCTATTTTGAGAGAAAGTTGGGTATGGCTAAAATTAAACAGTTATTATCTATTTTTATAGTTACTTCCATACTCGTTTTGCCGGCAGTATCAAAGGTCTGTCCTCCTGGTGATCTAAGCGGCGACTGCTATATTGATTTTTACGATATGGCGGTTCTTGCACAACAATGGTTGAACCAAGACTGCTGCGAACAAGGACTAACTTCTTACTGGCAATTCGATGAAGATACTGGAGATACCGCTCATGACAGCATCGGCGAAAACCATGCGCCAATATCGGGGGCTACCTGGACAGACGGTAAATTAGGCACTGCTTTGGAATTTAGCAGTTATGGCGATTGCGTAGATATAGGCGATATTGAGCTAAGCGGGGACTGGACAGTCTGCTTTTGGGTAAAAGCGCATTCCAGGACAACCTCTGCAGCAGGGTCTATGGTCTTCGGAAATAGCAATGAAATAAATAATTACTTCCGTATTATCCCCAATTATAATGCCAGATTAAGAAATAACGCCGGCGAAGATGTCATCTGGGAAACCGATGCCGACTTCTACGATAGATGGAGGCTGATGACTATAGTTGCCAGCGAAGATGGTATTGAGCTTTATCTCGACGGGATGAGTCAGGGGGCAACCATAGTCGGCACAGAGTTTAAGCTATACCATATCGGCAGAGGGCATACTACTAATATTTACGATTTTTACGGCTTGATCGATGAATTCAAGGTCTATGATAGAAGCCTTTCGGCTGAGGAGGTTCTTGCTTTAGCGAAAACAGGCACCAGTGTTCTCAGTTGCGGCAACATCAATGGTTCAGGCGGAATAAATATGGGTGACTTTGCAATAATGGCTGAGAACTGGCAGCAGCAAGGGCCTGATATCGTAATAAATGAATTCATGGCATCAAACAGCACTGCTCTCTCAACCGTAGTTGAAGGGCAAACTATATATCCTGACTGGATAGAGCTATACAACCAGACCCAGGATAATATATATCTTACCGGTTGGTATCTGACCGATGACGTTAATGACCCCAATGAATACTGGAGAATACTTGACGGTGTTACTATAGGCCCGGACGAATATATGATTATTTTTGCTTCCGGTCTGGATACATACAGCAACGGATATATGCACACAAATTTCAAACTTAAAGCTGAGGGTGAATGCCTGGCTCTTATTAGGCCTGACAAACAGACAATTGCATTCGAGTACAAATATAAGTATCCACAGCAATACACAGATATTTCTTTCGGCATGAACGGTGATATTGACAAACCTGTCTATTTTGCGACTCCAACACCAGGTGCGGTAAATGCAATAGCCACAACAAAAATGCCGACAATTCTACAACCGGGGATATTCTTTTCTGAAAATGTAATGGTAGAAATAACCAAAGCTTCGCCGGACGATACAATACGCTATACTTTAAATGGCACAGATCCGACAGAAGATTCTGATATTTATACCGGCCCTATTACAATAACAAATACAACGACATTAAAAGCTGTTTCATTTAAGCTTGGCTGTGAAATGAGCCCAATTACATGTGAGAGGTATTCAAGGTTAAACGCTGATGTACTCGGATTCAATTCTGACTTGCCGATAGTGATAGTTGACACATTCAATACTGAGATACCTATTCCTCCGGACAGGGAAACAGCTGTGCCAAAAGTTCTGACGCTTTCTTCTGTAATAGATACCAACACCGCCGGGCGAGCTTATATAACCGATGAGCCGGACTTTGCGGGTCGGGCCGGCATTAGCGTTAGAGGGTCAAGCTCGGAGTACTTCCCTAAGAAAATGTATCACCTTGAAACCTGGGATATATACCATGAAGATATGGGGGTTGAATTTCTGGATTTACCCAAAGAGTCTGACTGGGTTCTGTATGCACCATATTCAGATAAAACTTTGATGCGTAATGCCCTGATATATAAATGGTGGGAAGATACAGAAAGGTATTCAGTCCGAACGCGTTTTGTCGAAATGTTCCTCAATGTTGATGACGGTAGTGTGTCTCTTTCTGACTACGTAGGGGTATATGTCATAGTAGAAAAGATCAAGCGTGACGAAAACAGGGTTGATATTGCAAAAATCACCCGCTGGGATAATGAAGAACCAGAGGTAACTGGTGGATACATAATCAAACGCGACCGGGCAGATCCTAATGACTTCGGTTTCTATTGTATGTTAGGTTATGTCTACTATGTTGAACCTAAAGAAGAAGAATTAACTCAACCGCAGATTGACTGGATAAAAGGATATGTTAGTGATTTTGAAACAGCATTGAAATCTGCCTATATGGCGGACCCGGTTGAAGGCTATGCAAAATATATCGACGTTGATTCTTTTTTAGATTATCAGCTGTTTACCGAAATGGTAAAGGATGTTGACGCCTATGGTTTGAGCACTTTCATGTACAAAGACAAAGGCGGTAAGCTTACGATGGGGCCTGTTTGGGATCATAACCTGTCAATCGGAAATGCATTCTATGGCGGAGGTGGAGGTACTTATAATCCTATTGGATGGAACTGGGAAAGCCAGGGAACGCCTTATGAATGGTATAGAAAATTATTCCTTGACCCGGAGTTTCAACTGAGACATGCCGACCACTGGTGGCAGCTTAGAAGAACTGTCTTTGACGTAGACAACATAATGGAAGATGTCAACGGCTTCGCGGAAATATTAAGAGAATCTGCGGAAAGAAACTTTGACAGGTGGAAGATATGGGTTGACCCTAATCTTGAAAGTCCCCTGCCGGAAGGAACCGAGCCTCACGTCTGGGACGTGCCCGATGTCCAGCCATACTGGATAGAGGTAAGTATTCTTGACGGCTGGGTTTGGCCTAATAAATATTTCGGAACCCCTGACAACCCAAGAACTTATCAGGATGAAATTGACTGGATGAAAGGCTGGATCATTGACCGCATTAACTGGATAGACACCCAATTTATAAAACCACCTATCTTCAATCAGCAAGGCGGATACGTAGATATTGGATTTGAGCTTACCATTACAAAGCCCGCCGGTGTATCAGGGAAAATTTATTACACTACTGACGGCATCGACCCACACCAGATACCGCAGTCTTCTTCAATAGCACTGGTCGAAGAAAATTCGCAAAAAACCGTGCTTGTGCCGACCTCGGATATAGGCAATTCATGGTCATCAGAAATCGACTACAATGACTCCGTCTGGATGAGCGGGACAGGCGGGGTAGGATACGAAACATCTTCAGGATATGAAAATTATTTCAACATCAATATACAAAGCCAGATGTATGACGAAAACGCAAGCTGCTATATAAGAGTTCCATTTATAGCAACAGCTGAGCAAATTGCCGGTTTTACAAATCTGACTTTGAGAATACGTTATGATGATGGATTCACCGCGTATATTAATGGAGAAAAAATATGCAGTGAAAATTCATACACATCACTAAGCTGGAATTCAATTTCATCTGCCACAGCAAAAGATGCCGAAGCTGTCGTATATCAGGACATTGACGTAACAGATAAATTAAGCTCTCTGGTTGCGGGGCAAAACCTGCTGGCAATTCAGGGATTAAACAGTTCTGCAACAAGCACAGACTTCCTTATCTCAGTAGAGCTGATTGGCTCGACTAATATAACAGGTATGGCAGCATCTGCGATAGAATATACCGGACCAATAACATTGGATAAAAGCGTGGAAATCCAGGCACGAGTTCTTGATGGAGATCAATGGCTGCCACTGAATAAAGCTGTCTTCTCTGTTGGCCCAGTCACAGAAAACCTCAGGATCACCGAAATAATGTATCACCCACAGGATGCCCCTGACAGCGACCCCAATGCTGAATTCATCGAACTTAAAAACATTGGAACCGAGGCTATAAATTTAAACCTTGTGAAGTTTACAAATGGGGTATATTTCTCTTTCGATGACACTGCCCTTGCTGCGGGAGGCTATATCATTGTTATAAAAGATACTGAGGCCTTTGAAGCTCAATATTCAGGCACAATAAATATTGCGGGCATATATGAAGGGAGCCTTAGTAACGGCGGTGAAAAAATAGAGCTTGAGGACGCTACCGGCACAAATATTCATGAATTCAAATATGAAGACGACTGGTATCTGGCCACCGACGGCAATGGATATTCACTGACGATTATTAACCCAGCTAATCCTGATTTGCAAAGCTGGTCACTGGCAAGCGCATGGTGGCCTAGCTACATTATCGGCGGAACCCCAGGAACGAATTAAAACATCAAAAGACTGCAATTGGGAAACTTGGTTCTATTAAGAGTGTTCAGCAAAGTTAAGTAAATAATACTCAAACTTTAAATGAGTTCATCTCAAGAGCTTATTACATGCGGATATATAATTTAAAAGTTTATTCTTGACTGCTGTCAGGAAATAAGGTTTATTTGTATTGAAGTTTTTGTTAAAAACTCAGCCTTGTTTAAGTAGTTGTCAAACCAGCACTTGCAGGGTTTGAATTTGAAAAAATGGAATGTTTCTGACCCGATAATTTCTTGGAAAGGATTTTAAGATGAAAACCGCAAAAATTGTTATTTTATTCGTTGCTTTGATTATGGCTTTATTACTGACCGGCTGTGTTTCACAGCAAGAATATAAAGACCTTAAACTGCAAAATGCTGCACAGCAAAAGCGTCTTGCAGAACTCGAAAGTCAATTACAGACCGCAAAATTGCAACTTGATAAACTTCAAAGACAGCTGGACTCAGCCCAGGGGCGAGGCGGCGTGGAAGTGAACGCTTTAATGCAAAAAATCGCAGCACTGGAAGAAGATATTAATGCTAAAAAGGCTTTAATTGCTGCTATGCAGAAACAACTGGTCAGCGGTAGTGTTCAATTGCCTATCGAACTGAGCACGATGCTGGAAGATTTTGCCAAAGATAAAGATATTGTTACTTTTGACCCGGCGACTGGAATAGTAAAATTCAAAAGCGATTTGCTGTTCGATACAGGCAGCGACAATGTAGCGGCTTCTGCGACAGAAGCAGTAAAGGCTCTTTGCAAAATACTTAATTCCGAACAAGGCAGGCAGTTCGACATCATAATCGCGGGACATACTGATGATATAAGAATCAGCAAACCCCAAACACGCCAAAAACATCCTACCAACTGGCACCTGTCAGCTCATAGAGGAATATCTGTTCTTAATATAATGAATGTGAACAAGATAGACCAGACTCGTATGAGCGTCAGAGGCTTTGGTGAATTCAGACCTGTCGCACCAAATAAAGCCAACAAAAAAGGTAATCCTCAAAACAGACGCGTCGAGATATATATCGTTGCTAAAGGGTCATAAGACAATCTGTTTGTTAATTTTAAATTCGCAGCAGTTTCTGACTTTCAGTTAAGAAAGGTTAAGGATAGTTCATACATGGCAGAGGAAAAAACGTTAATAATCATAAAGCCTGATGGTATTCAGCGTCA
>CAYZEH010000161.1:0-6123 GCA_964477135.1 uncultured Pirellulales bacterium
AGCGGGATTGCAGAGTCTGTCGCAGAGGGGGTTAGCTGTTATGGGTTTATGCTTTGTTATGCACCTTTGCAGTGGCTGTTGTTTGAGCATTTTGAAGGGGTGCTTATTATGACCAGCGGTAATGTTTCGGATGAGCCTTTGATAAAGGATAATGATGAGGCGGCGGCGAAGCTGGGGTCAATCGCGGATGCGTTTTTGATGCATAACAGAGATATTTACAGGCAGGTTGATGATTCGATCGCTCATGTTATTGAGGGGCAGGAGGTTTTGATAAGACGGGCGAGGGGGTATGTGCCTGGGCCTATAGTTATTGGCGATAAGGCGTGTGAGGATATATTGGCGACGGGGTCCGATTTGAAAAATACATTTTCGTTAGTGAAGGGTAATCAGCTTATTTGCAGTGAGCATATTGGCGATTTGGCTGATGGTAGAGTTTATCGTCACTATGTTGAATCGATAGAGCATCTTTGCGGATTGTTTGAAGTTAGGCCAATAGTGATTGCGTGCGATCTGCATCCGGGTTATTTTTCGTCGAATTATGCAAGGCAGATGGATGGGGTGAAAATTATTGAGGTTCAGCATCACTGGGCGCATATTGCGGCTGTGATGGCGGAGAATAATTGCAGGGGTGAAGTTATCGGTTTGAGTTGTGATGGGACAGGGTATGGGACTGATGGCGCGGTTTGGGGGTTTGAATGTTTGAGGGCGTCGTTAGGGGATTTTTCAAGGCTTGGACATTTGAGTTATTTTAAACTTGCAGGTGGTGACAAGGCGAGCAGGCAGGCGATCAGACCTATGATGGGGCTTTTGGTTAAGGCTTTGGGCGGTGGCGAGTTGCGAGAGTATCAGCAGCTTTTGGATAGGATCGAGCCTGACAGGAATTTGCAGAGGGTTGTGCTGGAGCAGATAAGTAAGGATATTAATGTTGCTGATACGTCGAGTCTGGGCAGGGTGTTCGATGCTGTTGCGGCGATGGCGGGGATTGGTAGTGTTAACAGGTTTGAGGCGCAGCTGCCTATGGGATTGCAGGCGGTGATCGATACTGATGTTGAAGACAGTTACGATTTTGAGATCGTGCGGAAAGAGGGCGGATTTGAAATTAGTATTGATAAAATGATATTGCAGGTTGCAGATGATGCGGGCAGGGGTGTTTCGGCGGGGGTTATTGCTGCGAAGTTTCATAATTGTATTGCTAAGGGGCTTTTGGCGATGGCGGAGGCTGCGAGGGAGATTACCGGTCTTGATACGGTTGCACTTAGCGGCGGGGTGTTTTGTAACAGTTATTTGCTTGAGCGGACGATTATAGCTTTGAAAAAACGTAAATTTAAGGTATTATACAACAAATTGCTTCCTGCGAACGACGGGTGTGTTTCGGTTGGGCAGGCGGCGATTGCAGCTTACACCCTTGAGGGTGGTAAATTTTCGCGATGAAAGCAATAAATATTGTTCCAGAGGTATTTACTCGCGGATAAATAGGAAAACTTAGTTGTGAGCAGAATACAGGGCAGCTAAGAATTAAAATTTGATTGGAAATAAAAAATGTGTTTAGCAGTGCCGGCAAGGATAATTGAGCTTGAAGACGACAATGCGGTTGTCGATGCGATGGGTAATAAGTTCAAGGCTAAAACCACTTTGCTTGAGGGGGCTAAGGTCGGGGATATTATTCTGATACATGCAGGGTTTGCTATCTCACGGATCGATGAGGAGGAGGCGAAAAAGACGTGGGGGCTTTTTGAGAAAATAGAAAATTTTAACAATACAGATAAGAGAATTTCGGGATGAGTGCTGGGATGCTGGAACGGATAAAAAAAGCTCAGGATGTGATGGAGTCGGCTTGTAATAAGTTGGGCAGGGTTATTAATATCATGGAGGTTTGCGGGACGCATACTGTTTCGATTTTTCGCAATGGGATAAGATCAATGCTGCCTGGCGGGATTAAATTGCTTTCGGGGCCTGGGTGTCCGGTTTGTGTTACTGATCAGGGGTATATTGATAATGTTCTGGAGTTGGCTGGGCGGGATGATTTTATTATTGCTACTTATGGCGATATGATCCGTGTGCCGGGCAATGGCGGGTCGCTTGAGAGCTGTAATGGAAGTGAGAATGTTCGGATTGTGCTCAGCAGTGAGGATGCACTTGATCTTGCGAAAGAGAATCATGGGAAGGAAGTTGTTTTTGTTGCGGTTGGTTTTGAGACTACTGCACCTGCGACTGCGGTTGCGGTTAAGGAGGCGTATGAGCAGGGGGTTGGGAATTTTTCTATTTTGAGCGGACATAAATTAGCAGTTCCTGCGATGAGCGTTATACTTTCTGCGAAGAATGATAAGATAGACGCGTTTTTGTGTCCGGGGCATGTTGCTGCGATTACTGGGTATGGTGCTTTTGAGCCAATAGTTGAGCAGTTTGATCGGCCTTGCGTGGTTGCGGGTTTTGAGGCATTGCAGATCATAGAAGGTTTGGCGGAGATTTGCAGACAGCTTATCGAAAGCAGGCCTGAGGTTAAGTCCATGTATTCGGCGGTTGTGACTGAAGAGGGTAATGTGATTGCTCAGAAGGTCATGGCGGAGTGTTTTGATGTGGCTGACGGTTGGTGGCGTGGGCTTGGTAAGATCGATAAGAGTACGTTGAAGCTTAAAGAAAAGTACAGCGGGTTCGATGCTTTTAAGAAATTTGAGATTGAAGAAATACCTGGTAAGGAGATTACGGGCTGTCAGTGTGGGCAGGTTCTTTGCGGATTGATCGAGCCTAATGAATGTGCGTTATTTGGGAATAAATGCAGACCTGAGACACCTGTTGGGCCTTGCATGGTAAGCTCTGAGGGTGCATGTTCGGCGTGGTATAAATATGGTGGAAGGTAAGCTATGGTAGACAACGGTGATAAGGTTATGCTTGCTCACGGCGGCGGGGGGCAGCTTTCAAGCGATTTGATAAAAAAATATGTTTTGCCGAATCTTGGCAATGATACACTGAATCAGCTTGGTGACTCGGCTGCTTTGGAGCTTGGTTCGGGGGCGATATGCTTTACTACCGATGGTTATGTTGTTAAGCCTTTGTTTTTTAATGGCGGTGATATTGGTAAGCTGGCGGTTTGCGGGACGATGAACGATCTGGCGGTTGCGGGTGCGAGGCCTGTGGCGTTGTCGCTGTCTTTGATAATTGAAACGGGGTTAGAGTTTGCGATTCTGGAGAAGATATTAAAGAGCATTGGTGAGACGGCGAAACAAAACAATATTGATATAGTGACCGGCGATACGAAGACCGTTGAGGCGGGCAGTGCGGATAAGATTTTTATTACTACTGCCGGCGTTGGCGAGCGGGTTGGTGGTGTTGAGCTTGGTTTGGATAAGATTGCCTCTGGTGATAAGATAATCGTTAGCGGGACACTGGGCGATCATGGGATGACTATTATTTCTCAGCGGAAGGGGATATCTTTTGAGTCTGAGCTTAAGAGTGATTGTGCTGCACTTTGGCCTTTGATAGAACAATTGCTGGCGGGGGGTGGTGGCGTACGCTTTATGCGTGATGCTACGCGGGGCGGGGTAGCGGCTACGTTGAATGAGATTACGTCTTCTACTGGTATGGATATTGAGATTTGTGAGGATAAGCTGCCTATTAATCCGACAGTTCAGGTGGCGGCGGATATGCTTGGCTTTGATGTGCTTAATATTGCTAATGAGGGGAAGTTTATCGCGGTGGTTTCGCCGGGGTATGCGGATAAGTGTCTTGAGATATGTAAAAATCATCCTCTTGGGCAAGAAGCTGCTATTATTGGTGAGGTTGGTGAGGTTTCAAAGCGCGGGCTGGTTGAGTTGGTTACGAAAATCGGCGGCAGGAGAGTTGTACAATTGCCTTATGGGCGAGAATTGCCGAGGATTTGCTAATGCATGAGGCTGTTATTGCAGAGGAATTGTTGAAAGTGATACTTGAACAGACCAGGGTTAATGAAGCCAAGCCTGTTGTTGCAAAGGTTAGCTGCGGTCACTTTTATGCGATTAATGAGGAAGTGCTTAGTTTTGCTTTTGAGGCTATTGCAGCAGGTGGTGTTTGCGAAGGGATGAAGCTGGTGGTTGAGCATAAGCCTTTGAAAGCACATTGTAAAATGTGTGGTATTGATTTTGAGTTTGATATTACTAAGTGTGTGTGTTCAGGTTGCGGCAGCGAAGAATTTGATATGTTTGCAGATGAGCCTTTGGTTTTGGAAGAAATAGAATTTGAAACGGAGTAGCAGGTTATGAATAAAAAAGTAACTGTAGGGCAGAAGATATTGAGTGCGAATGAAAAATACGCACTGGAGAATAAGCGGATTCTTGCGGAGGGGAAAAAGCTTTGCTTGAATATGATATCGTCGCCTGGCTCGGGTAAGACGACTATACTTACGAGAACTATTACCGACCTTAAAGGCAAGCTTAATATCGGAGTTATTGAGGGTGATGTGCAGACTGACCTTGATGCTGAAAGGATAAGGGCTACGCAGGCTCCAGCTGTTCAGATAGAGACTAATGGTTCTTGTCATCTTTCAGCGGCGCAGGTTAATAATGCGTTGGGTAAGCTTGGTATTGATGATCTTGATCTTGTGATAATTGAAAATGTAGGTAATTTGGTTTGTCCTTCTGCTTTTGAGTTGGGTGAGAATGCTAAGGTTGTTGTTCTTTCTGTGGCTGAAGGCGATGATAAACCTGTTAAGTATCCATCGATTTTTTCAAAGTCGAAAGTGATGCTTATTAATAAGATCGATCTTTTGTATGCGGTTGATTTTGATATTGAAAGAGCACAGAATGATGCGTTGAAGCTTAATAGGGATATTAAGATTTTTGCGGTTTCTGCTAAGAGTGGTGAGGGAATGGGGAATTGGTATGACTGGCTTTGTGAATCAGTGAAAAGCGTAAAAGATTAGTTTTAACGGTACAGGTTGTGTTTTTTGATATATTTTGCCACTGATGGGTTCAGCAGGTCGTCAACATCTTTATTTTGAGCTGATAGTTTTCTTATTTCAGTGCTGCTGATATCTATAAGCGGGGTTTCGATAATGTTTTTCTGCATCTTTTCAAATCTTTGCGTACCCCATTGCTTTTTAAAACTGCTGAAATCCGGTTTCGCAAAGCCTGCTCTGTAGATTACACAAAGATTGCATGTGTCTATAAGTTCTTCTACTTTGTACCAAAGCGGAAAATCATTTATTGCGTCTGCACCTATTAACCAGTAAAGATCGTATTGCCGGTTAAATTTGGTTTTAAAATATTTCACAGTATCTAAAGTGAAGCTCGGTTTTGTTTTTTTTATTTCATAATCACTTAGTTCAAATTTATCATTGTCAGCAATTGCGAGAGAGAGCATTTCATATCTTTGCAGGTCATTTGCTTTTGGTGCGAAGTCTTTTAAGACAGAACGTTTTGCTGGAATGAATATAGTTTTTTCTGCGTCGATATAATTGCAGACATAGTTTGCAACGGTAGTATGACCAAGATGAACAGGGTCAAAAGTTCCGCCGAACAAGATTACTTTTTTCTTTTCCATAAACAATTAACAATCAGAGTGTTGGCAATTTTATCAAAAAAATTCAAAAAAACCAAAAAAAATTTATTTTTTTTCACTAAAAATTAGAACGTTTTTTTACACCTTAATACATTTCATTATATAACAAATGAGATAATTTCATAGTGTTTAATCTAATGCATGTTATATTAAATCCAAGTTAGTAAAATTGGGACGTTTAATTGCTTATTTTGTAAAAAGCTTTGAAATGCCCCTTAAACCCTTTTGAAAAGCACTTTAGAAAATAACATATAAATGCTTTTCAATTTTTGATCGGTAGTTTTTCAGGTGTTCCATCTTTCAAGGCGAAAATTTCTTAAGCTCTAAAGTCGGTTGGCAGAAAAACGGAGAGTAGATAAAAATGCCGTAACACATTGTCACGAATATGGATAGCGGAAATTTTTATGAAGTATTTTTTTACATTTGGACGATAAAAGCTATAACATTAGTTATCATAAATATTTAGTGTTATAACCAGTGTTTTTAAAAAGTTAATAGTTAATGTGATGTTACTCAATGTTGGGAAACATTTAACCTTCCGAAAGGAGAAATGATGGCTAAGAAAAAAGCTAAGAAAAAAGTAGCAAAGAA
>CAYZEH010000162.1:0-6090 GCA_964477135.1 uncultured Pirellulales bacterium
AAAGGATAGGAAATATCAGCAGGGATTTGGGACCCATGCAAATAGCGGGATATCTATTGAGCTTTATGGGGAATATGTTTCTTTTGAAGCTAAGGTTGGTGTTCAATGGCAAGGTGGGAATACGCCTGGCAGTGTTATTTTTCAAGTTTACGTTGATAACGAAAAGATGTTTGACAGCGGACGCATGCGAGAAAAAGATGCCGCGGCGGCAGTTAAGGTTTCATTAAAAGGAGGTAACCTGTTGCGGCTGGTGGTTATGGACGCTGGGAATGGGATTACGAACGATGCAGCTAACTGGTGCGATGTGAAACTTGTTCGTGATGCTAATGCAAAGGGGCATGTGTCAAATTCTTATATAGATGAAGTTATATCAGATAGTCTTGCTAAGAAAGAGATTGCTGGTGCAAAGGAGATAAAGCTTGGGGATGGTGAGCTTGAAACGGTAATCGTTTATAGCGATAATGGTATTTATGAAACGGATTTTGTTTCAAATGGCAAGGAGATCAAATCTTTATATGGTATTGCATGGGCGGTTAAGCTTGGCAATAATGAGGCGGTATTGCCTTTTGGTTCAAATATAAAGTTAGTGAAGAAAACTGAAAAGGAAGTGAATTTCGAGGGGGAAAATGATTTGTTTGGCTGGGTGTTGTCGTATAAGGTTAGCGGCGAGGGACAGATTACGAAATCATTAGATCTGAAAGCTAAAAAAGATGTACTGTTAAAGCAGATATCGCTTTGGGCGACGCGATCTTTGGATGGGCCTTATGTTGCACGCGGGAGGCTTGTTGATATTGCTGCTTTTTATAGAGATGGGAAAAGCGGGATATTTGCTTCGCTGGACTTTCCTTATTCGGATATAACAACAACCAAAGATATAACCAAAATTAGTTACCCTCCGTATAAAAACTTAAAAGCTGGTGAAAGTTATAGCTGTCATAGCTTGACGTATGGTGCTACGAGGATTGAGGGCGAAATGCGGTATGGGCATGATGTTGGTGAGGTTGAGGCGTTTGATTGTTATATTCAGGAACGCTTTGAGCCTTACTTTGAGCGGCCTATGTTTGTGACAAGCAGTCTGATCAATCGTTACACGCAGGTTGAAGGGGACATTATATATTATACCATGAAAGATCAGCCAACGCTGCGTTATAACAGTGAATTTCTTAAGCGGGATGTTGATATATTATCGAGTATTGATTTTGACTACCTGCATATTTTCCCTGGGGTGTTTGATTGGGTAGAGGGTGATCCGGCTGACAAGGTTGTGAGAGATTATGTGCAATATGCGAATAGCAAGGGTGTACATACGGGCGATTATTCGGGGACGAATTCGGTGTTTTGCCCTCATTACAATCACTACAGAAATTCTTTAGATAAGCCTCAATGGAAAGCTACAGATGCTGCTGGGAAAGGGAATGGGTTTTGTTTCGGCGAAGAAGAGTTTGTGGATTATTATATAGACACCGTTGTGAGCAATATTAAGAAATATGGGTTTGAGGTTCATTGTCTGGACTTTTTGTCTATTGGGCCTTGCTATAACAGCTTGCATAAGCACCCTGTGGGCAGGGAGAGTGTTTATCATCAGGTTAAGGGGCTGGTGAAATTATTAGATGCGATACATGCTACATCGCCTAATATGATGACGTGGTCGAATTCGGGGAACTGGGGGGATTTTCTGCCTAAGATCGCGTGGTATAATAGTAATCTTTATTTGACGGATCCGTTTATTGATACGCCTTGGAAAGGGCTTAATCAGACTCGTTTGCTGGATGATAAACGGCGTGAGCAAATGGTTAATTTGCATTATGAAAAGTTTATTCCGTATCGATATTTAAGCAACTGTCAATATTTCTTCTGCCAGAATTCGATCGTGCCTGACATACGAAATTATCAGTATGGTATGTTGTCAACGATAGCTGTTTGTCCTAATTTAGGTCTTGCTGAATTCATCCCCTGGCTAAATAGTTTGTGTCCTGATGACCAGAAAGAAGTGTTGGCGTTTTATAAGAAGTGGATCGGCTTTTTAAATGAAAATTATGATATCCTTAAAAAGACATGGCAAGCAGGTGACAATCCCGGCTTTGGTGGTGTGGAGATTTATAGTCATACTGATAAGGACCATGGTTATGTATTTGTTGTTAACCCGCAATACTGGGATCGCAGGGTTGAGATTCCGATAGATGGGACTTTGGGATTCAATGCACAGGGTGAATATGAGATTGAAGAGCTATATCCAGTCGAGCGTTTACGCTTAAGCAATGACGGTATTTTTGCTCGTGGTGGTTCCAAGCTGGCTTTAAATGTACCTGCTCAGGAGGTTATTGTTTTAGAGTTACGTCCGGCACCGAAAAAGATAAAAGAAGCAAGGCTTTATGGGTTGGGCGGGAGTATTGAAAAGACTGAGGAAGGTTATTTGATCAAGACAGCAGGCTTACAGGGTGATGTGGAAAAATTTGCGGTGGCTTTGCCCTGGGATAAAAAAATAAGCGAGGCGAGTGTGCGGATGGATGTTCCTAAGCAGCCTAAACGTCAAACTTATAAAACCGATCTGGATATTGTTGCGAGGGATAATAATATTACTTATATGAAAGTTAAATTCCGTAGAGAAGCGGTACCAACATCGCTGAGTTATTGGAAGGTAAAAGCAGCAGATTACAAAACGGGCATTGGAGGAAAATGGAACAAAGCTTTGCCTGATGGAGAGATGGTTGAATTTCCTGTTTTTACTGATTTGAAAGATGACGTTTTTGAATTTCCGATTGATGATTCGCAGGCGAAAAAAGCTGGGCTTGGGCCAATAGCAAACTTCTGTGGTGCATATATAGATAATGCGTTTGGCGAACAGCAACCTACCTGGATCGATCTGAAAGTAATCAATGCTAAGAATGTGAAAATCAGCTCGGTTGTAAAGGGAGCAAGGGGTGATGGTGTCAAACCAGCAGTTAGGAGGTCGCTTCCTGAAATTGCTAAAAATCAGCAGAAAAACTGGTGGTTTGAAACTGAATTTTCGTTGCCTTTCATGTATGGCTATGGCTGTGAACCGACTTTCGAGGAACATACCATTTTGGTATTGCCTTTATTTCGAAACGAACAGGTTAAAAATATAAAAGCCTGGATCAACGGCAGTCCTTTAGAGGTGCGTCAGTATCGTTATCCACGTAATCGTGCTCTGCTGTGTCACTGGGCGGATTTAGTTGGTTCCGCTGCCCGACACGGCCAAAATACCCTGATAATACATATGGAATCTGATTAGCATTTCAAGCGATTCATCAGGCGATTCAATTGACAAGTTCTGCCAAATTAGGCTATGAAAATCAGCTAATAACTGATTTTATTGCCTGTGTTAATTCCTCTGGCTGATCGGTGCCTATCTGGATTTTTTTGCCTGAGTGAAGTTCAACTTCAACGATGTTTTTGTTGCCTATTGAATATAGCTTTGTATCTTTTGATACTTTTTTGCCACTTAAAAGTCCAAATTGGTATTTGGTTTCAAACGACTTGACTGCTTTTATCTCTCTGGTGTCAATTTTCTTATGAAATATGCCATTGCCAAAGACTATAGAGAAGATGTTATCTTCGATTTTTACCGTAAATAAAGACGAAACCAATGCCATTATAAAATTTCCAAGAACGATAAGTACCAGGCATATTGGAAGAGCTTTTTCAAACGAACCTTTAAGCAATCCCTCTCTTGAAGCTATTGTATAAACAAAAAAACATGGGAACGGACTTATTATCGCAGCCAACCAAAGAAGTATTCCAAAAATGCCGCATTTTTCTTTATGCTCGTAAGTTGGTAACATCATATTATGCCTCCCTGTTTAAAATGATTTTGGCCTGGGCGATGTCTTTTTTGATTTGTTCTATCAAAGTTTCCTGATCGGGGAATTTGTGTTGTGTTCTGATATGGTCAACAAAATCCATTGCCATCCATTTGCCCGTCAGTTCGCCGATATTTTTTTTAAAAAGATGTGCTTCTATTAAAAGCGGATAATCATGACCAAAAGTCGATGCCTGACCAATGCTGAAAACCGCGGGAATATTTTCCGTAGATTCACAGACGCCCTGCTGACTATCCGCCAGCTGAACATATCCGGCATAAACCCCCTCAGCGGGCACAACCTGTTGCGGCTTTTCCATGTTCGCAGTCGCAAAACCGAGTTGTTTACCTTTACCCCTGCCTGAGGTAACTTTACCAATTAGTTTATAAGGCCGAGATAAAAGAAGTCCGGCATCTGCTACCCTTGCGCTGGTGAGCATATAACGAACCATCGTACTTGAAACGCGAACATTTTCGCCGGTGGGCAACTCTATCTCTTGGGTAGGGACAACTATCGTTGAAAACCCGAATTCGTCGCCGAGGGAGGATAGCATTTCTACATTGCCTGCTCGCTTAGCACCAAAATAAAAATCATTGCCCTCCACAACCGCTACGGGATTTATCGAATCGACAACAAATTTTTCAACGAACTGCCTTGGTGAAAGTGACAAAATCTCTGCTCCGCTGTTCAGCACCAATCGGTAATCAACGCCAAGTTCGGCAAACAAATGCTTCTTCAAAGGCAAAGGCGTAAGCGTTCCCGGAGTCTTATCGGGATGCAGAATCGCCAACGGATGCGGATCAAATGTCATCATTGCAACAGATGTTTTATACTTATCAGCCAGTTGCCTGGCAACATGAAGTATCTTCTGATGCCCTAAATGCACTCCATCAAAATTTCCAACCGTAAGCACAAGACCAGACGGTATCTCATTCAAGTCAGATATAGTTTTAATCATCCTCATAAGCCCGCCAGCATAATCGCAACAGGCAAAATCTGCAACGTCTTTTTAAAATCAAACGATTCCAATAGAAATTATAGATGTTTTTTTGCAAAAAAACTTTAGTACTTCAATTTTATGTTGCAAAAACCACTGAAAATACGCCCAAAACCGGTAATTTAACAAAAAAACCTTGACTTTTCATATTTTTCTGGTATCATATTAATAAAGTAGCGAGGTGCGATTGTTTTAATATCCACTGGAGAAGGTATGAGAAGATGAAAGAGTTTTCTGTAATATTTTACAGCACATATCTGATATCAACTGCCAGTTTCTTATTTGGTTTTGTAGCAGCCTTACTATTTAGTCTATTGCGTAAAATAGTATGTAGGATGGGCTTGCATACTGGAAATAATGTTGAGAAAAAGGAGGTTAGTATGAAAAAGTTAGCACTTGTTTTTGTGACGATATTACTGGCAGTAACAGTAGTTTCTGCTGATGATTTCTTTCCACCAGAATGGAGAGGTGGGCCGTTGTCAGTAGAAGCAGAATGGGATTTTGATTTCCCACCAACAAACTGGTATGACATGCCGCCAGATTATTTTAATGCGGTAGGTGGTTCCGGCAACGAGTATCTTTACAACGGATTTGGTACACATGCGGAAGTAGTAGATCCTGAAAAATGGATGTGGCAAGACAACGGCCAACAAGGCGGCGGAATTACCCCTGTGGATGGCTCGGGCGGAGACTATCTTACTTTTGCAATGCAAAACTGGGTTGACAAGGAGCCTTGGAAAGATGTCAGAGTTCAGATAACCGGAATCTGGGAAGATATAACGACTTTGGATCCGATGTTAAATGAACTAATAGGCAGTATTGATGTTGTAGGTGGGTCGATTGAAAATTGGATGATGACTGACGCTCAAATATTTGCCTATGACATGACTGGTTGGTTCCAGGCTTATATAGATTTGCAGATCTGGCCAAATCCTGACTGGGAAAAGATCGCAGCGTTTATTCCTGAAGGTTTGATAATTGATCAGGTTTATATCGACACTATTTCGATTCCGGAACCAGCAACAATCGCTCTGCTTTGTCTTGGCGGTTTGATGCTGAGAAGGAAAAAGGCGTAAATAATATACCTTTTAAGGTTATCTCGATTTATCGGGATACTCACGGACAAACGGGGCGCAGAGAGCCTTGATAACGAGAACTCGGTTGCGAGTAGTGAGAGGTATAGGTTTTAATTTATACCCTTGAAGGCTAGTAAATGCCCGCGAATAAATCCGTAACTTGTTGTTTTTGAATTATTTACCCGCGGATAAACGG
>CAYZEH010000163.1:0-2478 GCA_964477135.1 uncultured Pirellulales bacterium
CGAATCCACCCAAAAACAGCAAAAAAACTACCAAAATGACTTGCTAAAACCCTCACCACTAAATTTTTAAGCGCCCATTTTACGCAAATGCGTAAAATATCACAACATTTTATGCTCATTTTTCAAGCAAATCCAGCACCGTTTCCCGCATAAATTGTCGATTGCCCTGCGTGCCGGTAAACAATTCGAACTGCATCATCGCCTGATTAACAAACATCTCCAACCCGTCAATAGTCTCCGCCCCGCCAGCCTTTGCATGCCTCAAAAACAGCGTCTCAAGCGGATTATAAACCGTATCGAAAACAACCATCCCCTCACGATGCACCTCAACAGGAACCGGGCTGTTATCAGATTCCGGACTCATCCCGACACTCGTGCAATTGATCAAAAGTTTCGCATCGATCCCGCCCGCCTTATTCAGCGGCGCATACTCACAGCCGAATTGCTTGGCAAGCTTCTTGGCCTTACGAGTTGTCCGGTTGTAGATTTTCACCTTCGCCCCCGCATCGACCAAGCCCGCAACAATCGCCCTGCTGACCCCGCCCGCCCCGACGACAGCCACATCCATATTGTCAAGTTCTCCCCTGCCGCCGATCTTCTCCGCAATCGCCTCGATCGCCCCCGCGTAATCGGTATTATACCCGAACAGCTTACCGTCAGGCCCGACAACTATCGTATTAACCGCGCCGATCTTCTCCGCTAAAGGCTCAACCTGCCCGCCCTTGTCCTTAACATATTCCAGCGCATTTTCCTTATGCGGTATCGTAACACTAAAGCCCTTAAACCCAAGCCAGCTTCGCCTGAGAAGATTATCCATGAACTCCTCAAAATCATCATACCCCCCCTCAACAAGCAAAGGCAGATAAAGCTTATTAAAATCAGCGTCAGCAAAACCAGCATTATGAATAGCCGGGCTCATCGAGTGCCCCACCGGATCAGCGATTATCCCGTAAAGCTCAGTATCACGGTCAATACTATCGCTGCGATAGATATCTTTAAATTCTTTGATCGTAATTTGTCCCGGTGCTGTAGCTTCAGCCTCGCTTAGGCTGGCAAATGTCACCACCGAACCAAGCTTCCTCGCAAGTATCCGGCTGATCATCCCCGCCTCGCCCATAGCAAAAGCCACGCATTGCTCACTGGCGTTATAAAGCATATCCAACGCATCAAAGCAATCGTTAATATGGTCAGCTGTATAAATAAGCTTAGGGATCGCCGGCGGATAAAACGTTAATATCTTACGATAAAGCCCCGCGATATTTTCAAACATATCATCAAAATCATGATGCGAAAGTATCAACCGACCTTTAACACTGTCAGCCAGCGCAACTTTGATCTTTTCCTGATTGTCGGGAATAATAAAATTCTCATATTCAAAATCAATAAAGTCAGCGCCGGCATTAAGACCGCCGGTAAGAATATCGATTCTCATTTTAACCGGATAATCTATCGCCCCGCCCTGGGCAACATCTCGGCAGGTAACGATAACCGGAAACAATTTCCCATATTCGCCTTTAACATGCGCAATAAGATTCTCAACTTTTTCACAGGTTAGACCTTCGATAAAATCCGTCCTCAGTTCAACCAGCTCAGCCCCGCTTCCGACAGCGTCGCTGATCTGATCAATTGCCTCGCCGACCGTCCCAGCTGATATTGGTACTGCTAAATAGCTCATAAGTATACTGATCCCAATTGAATTTCATCGCTTATCCGCGGGTAAATACTTCAAAAATAACAAGTCACGGATTTATTCGCGGACATTTATTACCCTTCAAGGGTATTACAAACATATATCAATCTGAATCACCAAAAGCAAGACCAAAAAAATTTACCTTTTCAATAAAAAACAAATGAAATTTAAACTTTTATCCGCGACAATACAGTTTCAACTTGTATTTAAGCGAATTACACACTACATTACCGTATGCAAAATATAACTATATATAGAAACGTATTTCGGAGGTTATAGAAATGGTAGGCAAGAGTATCAGACTCGAAAGAATAATAGACCGCAATTCTGGCAGAACCGTTATTGTGCCGATGGATCATGGCGTTTCAGCTGGGCCTATCGATGGACTTATAAACATGAGAGATGCTGTCAGCAAAGTCGTTAAAGGCGGCGCAAACGCTGTTTTAATGCACAAAGGTATGCCAAGATGCTGCCACAGAGGCGAAGGCAAAGACGTCGGACTAATCATCCACCTCTCCGCCGGCACATCAATGAGCCCGGACCCAAACGCCAAGGAACTTGTCTGCACAGTCGAAGAAGGTCTAAAACTCGGCGCAGACGCAGTCTCGATTCACATAAATCTCGGTGCAGAAACTGACAGCTATATGCTCCGTCAGTTCGGCCAGGTAGCAAGCAAATGTGACGAATGGCAGATGCCGCTGGTAGCGATGATGTACACCAGAGGTCCCAAAATCGAAGATGAATACGACCTGAACAACGTAAAACATGCTGCCCGCGTAGCTGCTGAA
>CAYZEH010000163.1:2578-6079 GCA_964477135.1 uncultured Pirellulales bacterium
ATGGTACACGATAACGCCCCCGTCAAACAGGCAATCAAAATACTCAATAGCTAAGCAGCAGTCCTATAATTAAAAAAATGATTTAGCAGTTTTGAGGCTGAACAAGCTATACTGATGTGACGATAACATATACGCCCCGCTGCATTGTTTTTTGCTTGCTTTTTCGGCAGTGGCTTGTAGATTAATAGAAAAATACTTAATTGGAGCGTTTCAATGATAGGCAAAAAAATAAGATTAGAGAGAATAATAGACCGTAACTCGAACAGAACGGTCATAATCCCTATGGATCACGGCGTTACCGTCGGACCAATCGCAGGGCTCGCAGATATGAGAGCCGCTGTCAGCAAAGTCGTTGCAGGCGGAGCCAACGCTATTTTAATGCACAAGGGCATCGTTCAGACCGGTCACAGAGGAAAAGGCAAAGACGTCGGTCTTATCGTACATCTCTCAGCCAGTACTTCCATGAGTCCGGACCCAAACGCCAAAGAGTTGGTATGCACAGTTGAAGAAGCTGTCAAGCTCGGCGCTGATGCTGTTTCAATACATATCAATCTCGGCGCTGAAACTGATAACCAAATGCTTCGTCAGTTCGGCATTGTCAGCGAAAGATGCTTCGAATGGCAAATGCCTCTGATCGCAATGATGTACACCAGAGGCACTAATATCAAAAATGAATTTGACACTCAAAACGTAAAGCACGCCGCCAGGGTTGGCGCTGAACTCGGTGCAGACCTCGTAAAGGTTCCATACACCGGCAGCGTAGAAAGCTTCAAAGAAGTCGTCGACGGCTGCCCCGTACCGGTTGTTATCGCAGGCGGACCGAAACTAAACAGCGATGAGGAAATGTTCAGGATGGTGCAGTGCTGTCTCCAGGCAGGTGCTACTGGTCTTTCGATCGGTCGAAATGCTTTCCAGCATGAAAAACCAGACAAAATGATCCATGCACTTTGCATGATGGTACATGAAGATGTTTCTGTCGATGATGCGCTGGAAATTTTAAAAAGTTAATATAATCCTGCAAAACTAAGGTTCAAGTTAAATGAAAAAACTATGGGTCAACTCTATCCCTTACAATAAAGATGTTGTAATTTCTGCCTTGGAAAGTGGCGCCGATGCTGTCATTTTGCCACAGGGCAAAACCAAAGACGTAAGAGATTTCGGTCAGATCAAAACCGTTGCCGACGATGGTGACATCAAACCCGGCAGTGACGTTGAATTCATAGATATAAACAGCAAAGCAGACGAAGAAAAAGCAGCAGCTGTCCCCGAAAATAAAACCATAGTCCTGAGAATGCTCGATTGGACTATCATCCCGATAGAAAATCTGCTCGCAAGCAGAAGTAAAAATATAATGGTGCAGGTCGAAAACAGCGAACAAGCCAAACTCATGGTAGAGATACTCGAAAAAGGTGTTGACGGCGTTGTTCTAAACAGCACTGACGTAAACGAATTGAAAAAAACCGCATCAGTCATCCAGGGTATCAGCGAAAGCGTATCACTGGTAACTGCGACTATTACATCAGCCCGCCAACTCGGTATGGGTGACAGAGCCTGTATCGATACCTGCAGCCAGATGGTTTTAGGTGAAGGAATGCTCGTTGGTAACAGCGCAAAAGGATTCTTCCTGATACACTCCGAATCCATCGACAACCCTTACGTAGCTTCCAGGCCTTTCAGGGTTAACGCCGGCGCTGTCCATGCTTACACAATGGTCCCGGGAGGAAAAACAAAATACCTCTCAGACCTAAAAACAGGCGACGAGGTAATGGTAGTTGATTACAAAGGCAAAACCCAAACAGCATACTTAGGCAGAAACAAAATCGAAAAAAGACCTATGATGCTCATCGAAGCAGATGCCGACGGATCAGCTGTCAGCTTAGTACTGCAAAACGCGGAAACTATCAGACTCGTAAACCCGGATGGCAAACCCATGTCGGTAACGAAACTGAAAGTCGGCGACAAAGTCCTCGCACACATCGAAACAATAGGCAGACATTTCGGCATGCAGGTCGAAGAGACCTTAACCGAAAAATAATATTGCCTGCTGTTGAAACATTATTAGCTGTAAGATAACTACTCAGTGAATTTTGCGAACTCTTTTTCGATATCCGCTCGCGTCATGTCCTTATCATAAACCAGCACTTTAAATTTAAAGTAAGCTTTTTGCCCCGCCTCTAATGTAAGATTCAAAGGCTTAGGATTCGCAGCGCCCGCGGCCTTTTCAAAAACAACCTGCCCTAGCGGATTAGCTGAAAATAGGCCGTAATCGCGCACATGCCAAAACGTTGGATAGTTAACACTGGTTGGATGATTCATTATAGCGATGCCGACAGTTTTGCCGTCTTTAGGCCCCTGAAACGCTACCCACTTGGCACGATGTCCCCATATCGCGCCGGCTCCTTTACGACCTTCGCTATCAAAATATTTACCGCTGCCGCCGTTTTTCTTGAACCAGTCCGCCAGGCGAACCGCAAACATCCCTTCCTTATTATCGCCGAATACGATTCTTTGCTCGTTAGCTGTCAGATCAATATCAAAGTCGATTGAATAGCCCCAATCGTTTACCTCAAAAGTCATTTGCCTGTTTTCCTTGACAAGCACCTTGCCATTTTTGGCTGTCCAGTCCATAACAGCATTAATAACAGCCTGTCCACCCGCCAGCAATTCAGTTGAAACATCAGTTATTTTTATCTGAGGCGGAGTCTTTGCGTTATTCCAAAACCCTTCATCGTTAACCTGGTCATAGCTGAAAAAGATTCCCGTATGATGCGGATGGTCTGTGCTTTCACCTTTGATTTTTTCATAAGGAAAGCCACGAGTTATCTTTACACCAGAACTTGTACAAACGGGGTATAGTATTGGCTTCGTCAGTTCATCCGCATACCGGAAACTGGTCAACACCTTACCCTGGCTTACGACGTCTATCTTATCTTTTTTTTTAGCCAAACTTAGAGCATTAGCAGGCTGAGCCTTTGCCATTTCCAAAGCCGTAGTTGTAATTTGATATTTGGTCAGCATATTCGGCACTTCCCAGCCAGGCAGCTTACCATCGCGAAGATATTGCAGATATCGCTGCGTAACCTGTCTGAAGTGTGCTTCGTGACCAATACGAATTTCATCAGGAATAACAACCTGCCAACCTGCATCGGTATCCGCCACTGTCAAACCCGGATAGTCTTTCTTCAGATTTGCGACCGCTTTGTCAAAAGCAGACTTTAGCTTGGCTTTATCTACGCCACCCACAGGCTCGACATACAATTGCGTTTTATAATTCTGCTCCTTACCCTGGCGAATAATCAGCTGAGCCTTTGTCCCCCTCATCAAACCATAATGAGTATCCTTAGCACCCTCTGGCGCCTGGTAGTTCCATTTAACACGGACCAGCGTGTGAATACCCTTCATAACATAGACGATCTCGCCATTAGCATAAGATGGATAAACACCGTCAGCATTCAGGTCCTTCTTCAAAAAATCCGGGAAATCTTCAAGCCTTGTCACCTT
>CAYZEH010000164.1:0-6072 GCA_964477135.1 uncultured Pirellulales bacterium
AAGGTTTGGAGTACGAGATGCTTTTTGAAGTTAAGGAAGTTGATAGGAAATTTTACGATGATCGGCTTAGGGGATTTTTGCCTGAGAAGATGATCGACTTTCATACTCATGTGTGGCTTGATGAGTTTAAGAAGAAAAGCTGCGATGAAAAAATGCGGACTGTTACGTGGGTTAAGCAGGTGGCGGTGGATAATTCGATCGAAGACTTGATGGAGACTTATGATTTGTTGTTTCCTGGTAAGCAGGTTACGCCTATGATATTTTCGAGTCTGGATCGCGGCGATAAGATCGATGAGGCTAATGAATATATACAGCAATGCGGCGATAAATGGGCGGTGCCGACGCTGCTTTATGCTTGCCCTTGGTGGGGAGCTGATGAGCTTGAGAAGAAGATCAAGGAGGGCGGTTTTTTGGGGATCAAGGTTTATCTGAGCCTGTCTGATCCTGAAATTGCAGCGGATGAGATTACAATATTTGATTTTTTGCCGAGGCATCATCTTGAAGTCATCGACAAACTCGGGCTTATTGTTATTTTGCATATTCCGCGAAAGGACAGGTTTAGGGATCCGGTTAATCTGACGCAGATCAAGCAAATCCATGATGAGTATCGCAATGTAAAATTGGTGATCGCTCATGTTGGAAGGGCTTATTGTGATGACGATTTGGGAGATGCTTTTGAAGTTTTGAAAGATTGCGATAGATTGCTTTATGATTTTTCGGCGAATACCAACAGCTGGGTTTTTGAGCAGTTGATAAAAGCAGTTGGGCCTGGGAGGATATTTTTTGGTAGTGACATGCCTATACTTAGAATGCGTATGAAGCGTGTCACGCAGGGCGGGGTATATGTGAATGTTGTGCCTAAGGGGCTTTATGGGGACGTTGGCGGCGATAAGAATATGGCTGAGGTTGATGGCGCGGGTGCTGAGGAGTTGACTTTTTTTATGTATGAAGAGATAGATGCTTTTCGTAGGGCGGCGGATATTTGCGGCCTTAGTGCAAGTGACATTGAAGATGTTTTTTTTAATAATGCAGCAGGGTTGATACGGGCAGCTTGTTCGGATAGGCAGTTTCGTTTTGATCTTTAATATTGATGGTTCGATCAGGAATTTGATATGGGCGATTTGAGTACGTTTTCGTTAGAGTTCTGGGATTACTTTGCGTTTATCAGCTATTTTGCGGTGCTTTGCTTTGTAGGCTGGTGGGTCGGTAGGGCTAAGAAGGAAAAGTCGGAAGACTATTTTCTTGCGGGCAGGACGCTGCCATGGTATGTGGTGGGGGCGTCGTTTATTGCTTCTAATATCAGCACCGAACATTTTATTGGGATGATTGGGGCGGCTTTTGTTTACGGCGTTTGCGTTTCCATGTCCGAGTGGGCCAATATTATGTCGTTCTCGATTCTGATATGGTTTTTTATTCCGTTTCTGTTGGCAGCGAAGGTTTTTACTACGCCTGAATTTATGGAGAAACGATTTAACTCTTTGCTCAGGCAGTTCTTTGCGATCGTCTCTATTTTGTGCAATATTGTTGCGTTTTTAGCAGCGGTTCTTTATGGGGGCGGGTTGGCGTTGCAGAAGCTGTTTGGTTGGAATATGTGGTTCGCGATTATTGCTTTGGGAATTGCAGCTGGGGTGTGGGCACTTTATGGAGGGTTGAAGTCAGCGGCGTGGATCGATCTTGTCACTGTGGTTGTGATGGTGGTTGGTGGGTTGATGGTGACAGTGTTGGGGATTTATATGCTGGCGGGTGAGGATGGCGGATTTCTGGATGGGTTTAAGACAATGGTTGAGTGCAACCAGGCCAAGACGGGGATCTGGAAGGAGGTTGTCGAGCAGAACGCTCATAATATCGCGAAGGTTAGTGAGTATAATCGGCTTTCGGTGATTCAGCCTGCGACACATCAGGTTGTTCCGTGGCCTGGGTTGGTGTTTGGGTTTTTGTCTGTTAGTATCTGGTATAATGTTATTAACCAGTTTATGATCCAGCGTGTTTTGGGGGCGAAGAATGCTTACCATGCGAGAATGGGAATCGTTTTTGCTGGTTATCTTAAAATTATTCTGCCGGCTATAGTTGTTATGCCTGGGTTGATACTTTTTGCGAAGTATCCGGAGGTTATGAAGCTGGATTGGAACGCTATCCGACCGCAGGCGGATAAGGGGTATGTGCATATGCTGCAGACGCTTGTGCCTTTGGGGCTGCGAGGTGTATTTTTGGCGGCTTTGTTTGGGGCGATACAATCTACGGTGCAGGCGGTTTTGAATTCTACTGCGACGATATTTACTTTTGATATTTACAAGCGATTGTTTAATAAGGGTGCATCGGAGAAGAATCTTGTTTTGACGGGGCGGGTGACAACGGTTGTCGTTTTGATTATTGCTATTGTGCTTGGCAGGTATATTGAAAAGTTGGGCGATGGTTTGTTTGTTTATATTCAGACTTTGTATGCGTTTTTCGCTCCGCCTTTTGCGGCGGTATTTTTGTGGGGAGTGCTATTTAAGAGGATTAATGGCGTCGGTGCGACTTGGGCGGTTTTTACAGGATTTTTATTTGGTGTGTTGATGAAGATTTATGTTCAGATGGTGCCGGGACATATGCTTTGGATAGAGCCTTTCGCGAATCAGGCGATCATTAACTGGGCGTTTTGTTCGATTGTCTGTATCGCTGTTAGTTTGATAACTGCACCGCCGAGGCCTGAACAGGTGACCGACGATTTGACGTTTAACTGGCGAAAGATCAATGTTTTAGAGGGGCTTGGTGATCGCTGGTACAACAGCGTTGTTTTCTGGTGGTCGATCTTTGCAATTATTATTGTCGGATTGGTTGTTTTGCTTTCGGGCAGGTTTGTGTAAAAAATCAAAATAGTAATTATAAAAATAAATTTGGAGTAAAGAAAATGTCAGAAAAGAAAGTTGCAAAAGCGCCGGCGTGGGCGCATCTTGATCTTAATCGGGTTCCTGATATTAAAACCGCTACCCTTCCCGGGCCTAAGTCTGTGGCGCTGCATAAAAGGTGTACTAAATATTTTAAGGGGCTTAGTGGGCAGGTTAAATTGTTTCCGGTTGCGTTTGAGAGCGGCAAAGGCTGTGAGATGGTTGATGTTGACGGCAACAGGTATATCGATTTTTCTTCGGGAATATATGTTACCACGTTGGGGCACTGTCACCCTAAGGTTACCCAGGCGGTTCAACAGGCCGCGGGGAAATTGATGAACTGTCATGATTTTACCACGGATATAAAGACCCGTCTTGTTGAGAAGCTGGCGGATATTTTGCCGGGTGATCTGAGTGGTTTTCAATTTTATGATTCGGGGACGACAGCAGTTGAAGCCGGTCAGCGAGTTTTGAGAGCTGCTACCGGTAAACATGAAATGATATCTTGTTTTTATGATTATCATGGAAAGACTTATGGCGGAGTTTCATTGGGACACATTCGTTCGTTTGTTTATGGGCCTTGCAGGGCGCCGGGGATGCACATGGTGCCGAGGCCTAATACTTATCGTCCCATGTTTGTGCGGGATGATGGGTCGGTTGATACTGAGAAGTATATTGAGTTTTTTGATGAGTATATTGACAAGGGGACAGTTGGTAATGTTGCGGGGTTTGTGCTTGAGCCTATACAGGGTTGGGGCGGATCGGTTATGCCGCCGGATGATTTTTTCCCAAAGCTTCGCAAGTATTGTGATGAAAAGGGGATACTTTTGATGATTGATGAGGTCTTGACGAGCTGGGGCAGGACAGGTAAATGGCTTTGCATGGAGCACTGGGATGTTGTGCCTGATATTGTCACCATTGGTAAGGGCTTTGGTAATGGTTTCCCGGTGACTTGTGTTGCGGTTCGTGAGGCTTACAAGGAATCTTTCGAGTCAATATCTGCATCGAGCAGTTATGGTGGTAATCCGATGGCGTGTGCGGCTGCTTTGGCTTGTATTGAAGCTATCGAAGAGGAGAATTTGCTTGAGCGTGCTACTCATTTGGGTGAGCTGGCTTTGAAGCGTATGGAAAAGATGAAAGCTGAGCATCCTATTATTGGTGATGTTAGAGCTAAGGGATGTTTGATGGGTATTGAGCTGGTGAAAGATAAAGCTACTAAGGAGCCTTTCGATGAGGCAGGTAAGCTGGTTTATCAGAAGGCGTTTAGAAAAGGTTTGGCGTGGATACCAGCGGGACATATTTTGAGAATGAGTCCTCCTATTGTTATGGAAGATGAGGTTCTTTTGAAGGGCCTGGATATGATCGATGAGGCTATCGGTGAGACTGAGAAAGAACTTTTGTAAAATATGTGATGTTTTAGAAAGTGAGTAATTATGAGGACTGTTAAGTTTGGGATAATCGGTTGCGGTTTGATGGGTAGAGAGTTTGCATCTGCTGCTGCGAGGTGGTGTCATTTGCCTGGCATGGATGTCAGACCTGAGATCGTTGCGGTTTGCGATTCTAATGAAAAAGTCATGCAGTGGTATAGTGACAATTTTAGTTCGGTTAAGCAGGTGACCAGTGATTATAAAAAACTGCTAAGTAATGATGAAGTTGAAGCGGTTTATATTGCTGTGCCTCACAATCTGCATGCGGAGTTTTATTGTGCAGCGATTGAAGCGGGTAAGCATTTGCTGGGTGAGAAGCCTTTTGGTATTGATTTGGCGGCTAATAAGCAGATCAATGATTGTATTGAGAAGCATCCGAATGTGTTTGTGAGATGTTCTTCTGAGTCGGTTTTTTTTCCTGCGATGCAGAGGATCGGCAAAATGATAGAGGCTGAGGCATTTGGACAGATTATTGAAGTTAACTCCGGTTTTTTGCATTCAAGCGATCTGGATGTTACTAAAGGTATCAACTGGAAACGAATGCTGAAGTATAACGGCGAATATGGGTGTATGGGTGATCTTGGAATGCATGCCTGTCATGTTCCTTTCAGGGCAGGGTATAAGCCTAAAAATGTTCGTGCGGTTTTGAGTGATCTTGTTAAGCAGAGGCCTGATGGTAAAGGGGGTATGGCGGCATGTGAAACGTGGGATAATGCAACGCTGGTTTGTGAAGCGGTTGATCCGATTAATGAAACGACGTTTCCTATGACGATCAAAACCCAGCGTATCTCGCCTGGGCATACTAACACATGGTATCTTGAAATATTGGGAATGAAAGCTTCTGCGAAGTGGTCGAGTAAGCAGATCAATACTTTGGAAGTGCTTGAATATGACAGTGGTGAGCAGGGCTGGCGGGTGATTGATATGGGTCATCAGATGGCGTACGCTTCTATTACCGGCGGGATATTTGAGGCTGGGTTCTCGGATTCGATATTGCAGATGTGGGCATCGTTTTTGTATGAACTGGAACATGGGCAGGCGATTTCGAAGTTTGCTGGATGCGTGAGGCCTGATGAAGTTGCTCTGAGCCATAGGCTTTTTACTGCGGCATTACAATCTCAGGCGGATGGGTGTGTGGTTGATATTGATTAGAATTTTTGGTGGAAATGATTTGAAAATGCCCGAAGAAACTAGGAATGCAACTGAAAGAAACATGGAAAATATTGTCGCGATTTATCTTGGCACATCATAATAGACTCATCAGCTCTATTCCAAAAATAATTGTTCAATTACTGTGTTGTCCTACTCGAAAATTCGAACTTGTTAATATTAAAGGGCTTATGTAGAATTGCAATTTCGTTTGTAATTGCAATTTTAATATGATTCTGCTGGGGAAAGTGCCTTGAAGAGTATCGTTTTGCTTACCTTTCAATTATGTTGGTCATTATTTAAGACTAGAAAAAGCTTGGTTCTTGAAAATCTCATGCTCAGGCAACAGCTTAACATCTATAAGCGTAAAAACAAAAGGCCCAAACTTGAAAATATTGACAGGATCATACTCGTTTGGATATCAAGGGTATTCAGCAAATGGAAGTCGGTTCTTGTTGTTGCCAAAGCCTCAACCTTGATCGGTTGGCACAGGAAAGGCTTCAAACTTTACTGGAAACGGAAATCTCGAAGAGTAGGCGGACCCAATATTGATTGGCCGCTTATTAAACTTATCAGAAGAATGCAAAAGGAAAATCCGCTCTGGTCAGCTCAACGAATCCAGGGAGAAC
>CAYZEH010000165.1:0-4286 GCA_964477135.1 uncultured Pirellulales bacterium
GCCTGACTGGTTGGAGACATACGACTGGCCAAACTGGATCAAGAGGTAGAGCTTTATTTTTTTTGTGTTGTTTTGGTGTTGCGGATAAGTGTAAAATAATTGCATCGTGCGGCAGGGGGATAGTGTGCCGGGTGAGAATATTAAAACTTTGTTAGACGCAGTAAAGGAGATTTGATAATGACAGCAGTTAAAAATACGTTTGTATTGTTGGTGGTTTTGCTTTGCGGGTTGTGCTGTCTGGCTGAGCAGGGGCGCCATCAATTTATATTAGAGACGGCTCATACCATTTTGCCTGCGAGTCCGGTCTCTATTGATCTTGATGGTATTGGTTATAATACTGATTCAAGAGAAATAGCGTTATACAGGTTAGATGATGGTAAAAAGACAGCTTTGTCTTGCCAGTTGGAAGCGAGCAGTGGTAAGGTATGGTTTATGCCTGGGCGGAGAATTAATGTCGGCGAAAAGATTGCTTTTGAAATTGCTTTTGAAGATGCGGTTAAAAAAGAGAATTTAATTAAAGCTGATACCACCGCAGAAACTATCACTCTTGTCAGTCAGGGGAAAAACATTCTCAGTTATCACTATGGGCTTTGCGATGTGCCTGATGGGGTTGACGAAATTTATCGAAAGAGCGGCTTTATTCACCCGCTTTTCTCACCGGCGGGAAAAGTATTAACTTGCATCCAGCCTAAGGATCATTACCATCATTACGGGATATGGGGGCCCTGGACAAAAACTAAGATCGACGGGCGTGAAGTTAACTTTTGGGATATGGGTGCAGGGCAGGGGACGGTACGTTTTGGTGGTTTTTTGTCAAAAGTTTCCGGGCCTGTATTTGGTGGTTTTAAAGCCAGGCAAGAGCATTGGGACCTTTCTGACAAAGCCAAAAGCAAAACCGCTATCAATGAGGTATTGGATGTAAAAGCTTTTGCCGGCAAAGTTGATAATAAGGATATCTGGATAATTGACCTTATGACGGTTTTTAGTAATGCTTTAGAAAGCCCTATTGAATTTGAGCAGTACCGTTATGGCGGAGGGATAGGTTTTCGGGCAACGCAGAAATGGACAAAGGATAATTGTTCGGCTTTAACCTCTGCGGGTAAGACCAGGAAAGACGCTGACAGCACACGAGCAAGGTGGTGCGATGTTAATGGTGATGCTGGTAAAGACGAATATTGCGGGATTGTTTTTTTAAGCCATATTGCAAACAGAGAGCATCCTGAACCTATGATGGTTTGGTCTGCGGATGCTAACGGCGGCAGAGGAGATATGTTTTTTGAATTTTGCCCGATCAAGTTTAAGAACTGGATAATTAAGCCCGGCAAAGAATATGTGTTAAGATATCGCATGATCGTTTACGATGGTAAATTAAATCCTGAAACTATGGAGACATTATGGAAAAACTACGTTTATCCGCCTACAGTGACATCAAAGTAAAAAGCAGAATGAAAACGGTTTTTATCGTTGTTTGTTTGCTGGTTCTTTTTTCCTGTGATTTGTGTCTGGCTAAAGCAAATATTCTTATCTATACCAAAAACGGCAAGGGATATGTGCATGATAATATTCCAGCCAGTGTTGAGTGTCTGAAAAATATCTGCAAAAAAAATGGTTGGGATTGCCAGGCGAGCGATGATGCATCGATATTTACCGCAGAGAAGATTAATAAATTTGATGTGCTGGTTTTTTCTAATACTAATAATGAGACATTCGATACACAGCAGCAGAGGGATGTTTTTAAAGCTTATATTCAGGGTGGAGGTGGGTTTGCAGGCATTCATTCTGTGTGCGGCTCAGAGAGGAACTGGCCTTGGTTCTGGGCAAATTTAGGGGGAAAATTCGTCAGGCATCCTGATTTTCAGAAATTTGATGTTAAGGTTATTGACCATGATAATCCTTCGACGGCTCATCTCGGTGAGATTTGGAAATGGGAGGATGAATGTTATTTTATGAATCAGCTTAATCCGGATATTCATGTTTTGCTGGCGGTTGATTTGGCGACGATTAAAGATGAGGGCAAAAAAAAATATCCAGGTGAAGTCTTTGGTCAGTATTTTCCGCTTTGTTGGTGTCATGAGTTTGACGGCGGCAGGCAGTGGTATACAGCTTTGGGACATAGTATCGAGCATTACAAAGATGAGAATTTCAAGAAGCATCTGGAAGGCGGTATTAAGTGGGTTTTGGCAAAAGACAATTCTAAAAAGAAATAAAACAGAAAGTGAACTGGAATTATGAAAAGACGAGATTTTATTAAAAACGCAGTTGCAGCAACAGCCGGGGTAATAGGTATTCCAACTATCGTTCCATCTGTAGTGTTCGGCAAAAATGCTCCTTGCGATAAGATCAATATTGCTCAGATCGGCTGTGGTCGAATTGCGATTAGCCATGATATGCCTAATACGATCAAGCACGATATGTGCAGATTTGTTGCTGTTGCTGATGTCGATATCAACAGAGCCAAAAAAGGCAAAAAATGGATACAGGACAAGTATGCTGAAATTAAAGGCAATGCGAATTATGCAGATGTAAAAGTTTATCAGGACTACCGCAAGATGCTCAAAGATAAGAGTATTGATGCGGTTATTATTTCTACACCTGACCACTGGCATGCTCAGCCTGCGATAGAGGCTGCTTTGGCGGGCAAGGATATTTACATGCAAAAGCCTGCATCTTTGACAATCGCTGAAGGCAGACAGATGAGTGATATTGTTAATCGCATGGGAACTGTTTTTCAGATAGGCAGCCAACAGAGGTCCGCGAATCCCTGGCCTCAGTTTAAAAGAGTTTGTGAGCTTGTTCGTAACGGCAGGATCGGAGAGGTTAAAAATATCAAAGTCGGGTTATGGGCTGATCCTGGTTGCGGCGATGAACCTCAAATGCCGGTGCCGGTGAATCTGGATTATGATATGTGGCTTGGTTCTACGCCGAGAGTCTATTACACTGAAAAAAGAGTGCATCCGCAAAATGATTATTCCAGAGGCGGTTGGCTTAGATGTGAGCAGTTTGGTGCCGGGATGATAACCGGTTGGGGTGCTCATCATATTGATACAGCTCACTGGGCAATGGGGACTGAATTTACCGGGCCTATTGAAATAGAAGGACATGCGGAATTTCCAAAGTCAGGATTGTGGGATGTTCACGGAGCATTCAAAGTTGTCGCCAAATATGCTAACGGTGTGACAATGGATATTCGACATGATTGGCCTAACGGTGTTCGGTTTGAGGGCAGTGATGGTTGGATATTTGTTACTCGCGGCAATGCTAAAGTAACAGCCAGTGACCCCGGGGCAGATGGTATAGATAAAAAGGTTTTAGATGCCGGTGACCCTGAGATATTGAAATCCAAAATAGGCCCTGATGAAATACATTTGTATGAAAGTCCTGAGCAGCATTTGAATTGGCTTGACTGTATCAAATCGAGAAAACAGCCTGTAGCCCCGGCTGAAGTGGCGCATCGCAGCTGTAGTGCATGTCTTTTGGCTCATATTTCTATGAAATTACCTGGAAAACTGTACTGGGACCCGAAAAAAGAGAGATTTATCAATAATGATAAGGCAAATGCGATGGTTTCAAGGTCTCAACGCTATCCTTACGGCACGAATTCTATAATATAGCATGATAATTTTCTAAAATTTAAACCCCGTAGTATTGCGGTAAAACAATTTATTCGAATCTGCTCAATGTTATTGTGGAAAAAATTTAGCATTAGCCGCATAAAACTATATTTTAATGAGCACGAGATTTTCGAGTTATAAACCTTTATTTTATAGGGTTTTATGTTTTTTAGTTGCAGTTAATTGCAGGTTGTTATTTGGTGGTTACATAGCAGTTGAATCCAAAATTAGCATGTGAGAGTGGAATTTTGCTCAATTTTAAGTTATAATGTTATTGGGCTATTTTTCAGGATTATCTCTAAAAATAAGAAAAAACTTGATTTTTTTGGTAAAATAGTCGATATAGATAAAGTAAAGAAGTAAACTTTTACAATATTGTTGAAAGAGAGAGCATTTATCATGTGGAAGCAGTCTGTATACATAGCGGCTTTGATTATGGTCTTGGGTTGTTTTTGTTCAACAGCGTTAGCACTTGATTTTATGGGGCCGCCTTCTGCGGAGTTGAAAAAGGGTCAGATCAGTCTCGGCGCCGATTACTCGGATACGAGAATGGATCTCGGTCTGGACAATGGGGTGGTTACTGAAACCTTTTATGATCATGGTATAGATATGGGTACCACTTCTTACCCAGTTAATTCATTTACACTTAAAAGATTGAAAATGCATAAGCTCTAT
>CAYZEH010000165.1:4386-6059 GCA_964477135.1 uncultured Pirellulales bacterium
CCCAGTTAATTCATTTACACTTAAAAGATTGAAAATGCATAAGCTCTATGCAAATATAGGATATGGTATTACTGATAACTGGGAGGTTTTTATACGTCTGGGTGGAATGAATACGGAATTCTCCGGAAACTTTTCCCCGACCCCAACAAACAGCCAATCAAGAAATTATAATGGCGATACCGGCTTTGCAATCGGTTTTGGTACCAAGGTTACTTTTTATGAGAAAGATAAACTGAAGTTAGGTGCTTTGTTCCAGATGAGTTGGGCATCGTCACATGCAAGTGCCTCTGGTACGAACTGGAGAGAGACTGTTGACATAGATATTATAGAAATGCAAATCGCCTTAGGTGCAACATATCAGCTTACTGAAAAAATAGCGATCTATGGTGGGCCTTTCTGGCACTTTATAAACTTTAATGGTAGTAACCTCAATGGTTATCGAAGTTCTTATAGTCCTGCTCAAACTGAAAGACGTATTAGCCGTGCATCTTATGATCTTGATGATATAAGCAATTTTGGTGGCTACATTGGTGCTCGATATGAGGTATTTAAGGATACTTTCTATTGTATCGAATATCAGCATACCAGAAGCGCAGATGCGCTGGCAATGAGTATCAGATGGAAGTTTTAAGCGTACGAATTTCTAATTAGATATTTAAAAATAAAAAAAGCAACTGTTTTACCAGTTGCTCTTTTTTTAAACCCCGTTATTTTTTTGAGAGAGAGAAGAAATTTAATTTACTTTCTGTGCTTTTTCAACAGAGCTATTGAAGACAAGCCAAGCAGAAATATTGTTGCAGGTTCGGGTACCGCGTTAGATAAGTCACCAATTGTTATGCTGGTCGGCATGGTTGCAATCTGAGCAATTTCTGAGAAATCAGTTGGGTTGAGTTCGAAAAGAACCCCTGTGCCGCTGACGGTTTTGCTGCCGTAAAGCTTGTCATCTACCCATACAAGACCTGCATGGTAAACGCCGCCTTTTTTTGCTATGTTGGTTGGGTCAGCTGGATTCCATATGTAATTACTGACAGTGTCGTATGTCCAAAAGGTATTGTTGGTACTAATGTAAAGTTTTCCACCAGGCCCCCAGGCTATATCACCAGCGGCATATCCACCGACATCCGGAAGTGTATAACTGACAGTCCTTACGCCTGTAATTTTATTAATCTGGTAAAGGTAGTTTGTGGCGTCATGTAAAGCAGCACCATCTACTGTGCTGTTAGTCCTGTCAAGTACCCAGAGATTTCCTGAACTGTCTACACACGCATTTTTCTCTGATATCTCGGAGCCTTTTATCGAAGTATGACTATTAGTCAGAGGATTCCATTTTGTCAGGCCTCTGAAACTAGGGCCATCTGAATTCCAGTAATAAGTATAGGTTCCATCGTAGGCCAGGCTAACCGACTCATTAAATTGACCTATTGTAGCAACTGTCACTACCCCTGTTGTGATATTGATTTCATAAATATTGGCATTGTCAGTGCTGACAGCATATATATTTTCATTAGCAGCCAAAGCTGAGCCTGCTGTCATTATCGCCAATATTAATACCATAAATAATTTTATTTTAATTCTAAAATTCATTTTCACACCTTACTTTCTGTTTTCTCGCTTAATGTTTTTTTGATACCCTAAACAGCACGTTTTTTGCGACGCATACAGCCCCAAAGAGC
>CAYZEH010000166.1:0-6050 GCA_964477135.1 uncultured Pirellulales bacterium
ACGTTATTTTGACCATCGAAAGGCTGTGGGCTGTAATTATCTGTTTTGCTTAGCCAGAGAATCTCGTCATCTGACAATCTGCCGGAATAAATTCGCAGTTCCCTTATCATACCCTTAAATTTATTGCTCTCTTCGCTCGATTCATTGTTGCCGATAAGCAGATGCTCATCATTTAATGCCATTGTCCCTGTTATTGGACTGGAAGCATCCTTGATGCCGTCGATGTATATTGCTCTTTCTGTACCATCATAGACAGCAACGACATGGTGCCATTGGTCATCGCAGATGTCGATAGAGCTTTGCACAGGTCTGCCGAGCCCATCACAGTAAAAGACAGTAGCCTCTGCGTAGTTGTCACGATATAGCCAGAAGCTGTTACCTTTTGATGCAATAGTATATACACCCTCTTCATCAGTACCGAGACGAACCCATGCCGCTATTGTTATCTGGGTTGTAAGGTCGAATGTCGGTTCGTTCGGCATCTGTATATAATCGTCGTTGCCGTCAAAAGAAAAGCACCTGCCCCAGTTGGGATCTGTTTCGGTTGAAAGATTTCCAAAAGCGGTTCCGTCATTATTATTGTCGCCTGAATCTTCTGTTTTCCCGTCGAGCTTCCAGTATCCGATATTGCTGTCACCAGAGCCGGTAGTAAATTGCCAAACATCGCCTTTGTGCGTTCCGTTAGCATCTGTTTCATCTATTCGCCAGTAATATATATTGTTTGCTTCAAGATTGTCAGGCTGATAAGAGTTAGTGGAAAAATTACCGACATAGACCGACGATGATGTGGTTGCACTATTAACATCATTGAAATTTTCGCCGAGATACAGGTTAGCGGAAAGTTCAGTTGTCCAGTTTTCCGCAATGTAAGCAAGATCCGCAGAATCCACTTTGTCGTCAAGATTTATATTACTGTCAAAATATTTCAGGCAAGGCATTATTGCTTGCATCCATTTTTCCGCCATCTTTTCTTCACCGCTGGCGTCAGGATGCGTACCATCATATGTATCCTCTTCGTAATCGAACCCAGTCCACTGGTCAACAGCAATAACTGGCGAATTCGGTAAGCTTTTTTCTTGTGCTAGAGGATCTATATATTCATTGAAAGCGATAATGTCATTGTACGTCCAGCTCCTTGGAATTATTTTTGCTACCAGTATAGTAACATCTGGGTTCTTTATTCTTATGGTATCTATGATCTGCTTGATCTCATTAGCAGTACTGGCAGCGCTTTGGCCTGCTCCAATGTCATTAGTGCCGATGTGCAGCAGTACGATATCTGGGGTATATACCTCAAGCCAGTCTGTCAGATCTCCCAATTCAGGGGCTGATGGTCGGCCATATAATAATTCTTCAGCTTTCCATCCACCGTGCCCTTCGTGGTCCGGGTCGAAGCTTAACCCTTTGTATTCAGGCCAATCAGGATTACCTCCGTTATTGGTATTCATAGAACCGATAAAATCAAAATTGATGTTACGGTCTATGAGTTTTTTCCACAAGTTGTAGCGATAGCTGTAATGTGAAGAATTTGCATGTGTGATAGAATCGCCCATAGGGAGGATTTTGATTTGATATTCACCAAAAACGAATGAGCATGTTAGCAAAAGCACCAATGAAATTAATATAACCCTGATTTTCATCTGTTTACCCACCTACTAAAAAAAACGTAATGCAACCTTATACAAAATTGATTATACCATAAAAGCTGTTAAAAATGAAGAGAGAAATAATTTTATGCATAGCCCAAACTCAGAACATGTCGGATGATTTCTCATTTCTCAGCTTTTGGTTTTGGTGTACTGCCAGGGCGGCGGTGCCTATGATTCCTGCGTCTTCGCCGAGAGTTGCAAAGCAGATTTCGAGCTTTTCCTGTTTCAAAGGCCAGATGTGGTAGTTGAAGTATTTTTTGATGCTTTTCAGCAAAGGTTCACCGGCAGCGATCATTCCACCTGCAAAGACAACCCTTTGCGGGCCTGTTATGTGAATAATGTTGACGCACAGGATGCCGAGAGCTTCAGCGGTGCCCTTGATTATTTCATTTGCGAATTTATCCCCTTGTGCGGCGTGGTCGAATACATTTTTACAGCTGATGTGTCCTTTTTCTTTGTAGACTTTTTTCAAACTTGATGGTGTTCCCGCCTGAATAGCTTCGGTAGCTCTTCTTGCAGTTGAGGATGCAGAAGCATAAGCCTCGACACAGCCTCTTTGACCACAGCCGCAAAATCTTCCGCCGTGTGGGTAGATGATCATGTGACCAAGCTCCGCTGCATTGTCTTTGAAGCCGTGAACCAGTTCGCCGTTGCTTATGATCCCGCCGCCGATACCTGTGCCGAGCGTAAAGAAAATCATATCCTTAACACCTCTACCTGCTCCCACGACGTATTCGCCCCAACAGGCAGCATTGGCATCATTTTCAAAGACAACATCTTTACCAAGTCTTTCGCTGACAAGCTGTCTTAGAGGAACATTTTTAAACTCGGGCAGATTTGGCGCCGATATTACTATACCCTCAGAAATATCAGCAGGGCCCGGCGAGCCTATTCCAACCGAGATGATATCGTCAAGCGTAAGGTTATTTTCGCTGAGGAGCTTTTTTGTTGTCTCTTCGATCGTATCAATCACAGCCTCAGGGCCCATATCGGCATGAGTCGGATTCAATGTCTTTGCGATCTGGTTTAGCTCGCTGTCAAAGCAGCCGACCTTTAAATTAGTGCCGCCAAGGTCAATCCCCAGGTAATATTTACTCATCACAAGTTCCTCTGAATACAGGACATTATTTGATGTCCCTGGCTAAAGCAGCGGCTCCGATAATTCCTGAATCTTCTCCGAGCTGTGCAAAACATATTTCAACATCTTCTTTTTTCATAGACCAGATCATATCTGCAAAATGTTTTTTTATCGCATTGAGCAGCGGTTCACCGGCAGCGATCATTCCGCCTGAAAAGACAAATTTATGAGGCTCGGTAACATGTCTCATAATAATACATACTATAGCCAGGTCTCTTGCGGTTTCGTCGGCTATTTTTTCTGCCAACTTATCACCTTTTGCAGCATGGACGAAAACATCTTTACAGCTTATTACCCCTTTTTCGTCGAGTACTTCTTTCAAACTTGAAGGCTCACATGCGATAACCGCTTCGGTTGCTCTTCTTGCAGTCGAAGATGCGGAAGCATAAGCCTCGATACAACCTCTTTGGCCGCACCCGCAAAGCCTGCCGCCCGGATGTATAATTATGTGCCCCAACTCTCCGCCGCTGTCCTCTGTGCCGTGCACAAGTTTGCCGTCGAGGATAATGCCTCCACCGATACCTGTGCCGAGAGTAAAGAAAACCATATTTTCGGAACCTTGCCCCGCGCCGCAGGCATATTCGCCATAACAGGCGGTATTGGCATCATTTTCGATAACGCAAGGCTTAGAAGTTCTGTCGCTCAGCATTTTCCTGATCGGAACATTTTTAAACAAAGGCATATTAGGACAGCTGTACATGATCCCTTCAGTCAGGTTGAACTGACCGGTAGAGCCCATACCGACAGCCTTTACGTCTTCGGTAGTATAATTGTTATCAGCAGCGATTTTTTCAATATGACTGCCTATCCTGTCAATCATTACCTCAGCGCCGGTCTCAACCTTTGCCTCTATCGATGACTTGCCGATTATATTAAGGTCCTTGTCAAAGATACCAAATTTAATATTTGTTCCGCCTATGTCAATGCCGATATAAATCTTACTCATTTTATAAAAATCCTTCTCGTAAAATATTATAACTAATCCTCATATCCATTCGGATAGTCATTGTGCCATTTCCATGCGGATTCCACGATGGTTTCCAGATCGGCAAACTTCCTCCTCCAACCTAATTCATTAACTGCTTTTGAAGCGTCGGAAGTCAGCACTGCCGGGTCGCCCGCTCTACGGCCGGTTTCGGTAACCTTAAAATCTTTACCTGAAACTTTTTTAACAGTATCTATTACCTCTCGCACCGAATAACCGGCTCCGTTGCCGAGGTTGTATATCAGCTCTTTTGAAGCATCCAGGTTTTTCAAAGCCAGCAGATGTGCCGATGCCAGGTCTTCAACATGGATATAATCGCGAATACATGTTCCGTCTGCTGTTTCATAGTCTGTGCCGAATATTTTTATATCCTGACGTTTGCCCATCGCTGCCTGAATGATCAGCGGTATTAAGTGAGATTCAGGTCTGTGGTCTTCGCCGAGGGTAGCATCCTGTCCGGCGCCGCAAGCATTGAAGTATCTGAGAGTCGCATATTTTAATTTGCCCGCATTGCTTTGCCAGTGACACATTTTCTCGACAGCCAGTTTTGTTTCACCATAAGGATTTATCGGCGATTTTTCCATATCCTCAGTTATAGGAGTTTTCTTTGGCATCCCATAAGTTGCAGCAGTAGAGCTGAATATAAATTTTTCCACCCCAGCTGCTTCCATCGCTGATAATACATTCTGTGTATTTGAAACATTATTGTGGTAATATTTCAAAGGCCAAGCCACAGATTCACCGACTTCGATAAAAGCGGCAAAATGTATTACCGCTTCGATCTTATAGTCTTTCATCGTGTTGACCAGCAGGTCGAAGTCGTTCAAATCTCCCTGAACGAATTCAACATCGCTGATAGCCTGAATATGGCCTTTACTTAAATTGTCATAAACGATTGGTTCCAATCCTTCGTTTGCAAGAACCGCTGTCATATTGCTGCCGATGTAACCGGCACCGCCGCAAACCAAAATCCTCATCTTGTCGCTATTCCTTTTATTTTTTTGCCGCCTGTTTCTTAATCTTTTTCAGTATCTTTTCTGCAAGCGGCGAATCATTACCCAGATCGATCCACTGCATTTTCCCCATCTGGTCTTTGTTAAGTGTTAGTGTCTGTTTTGATTCTCCACTTTTTGTGAACATACCGTAAATTTTCGTTTCGTCTACATCTTCTCTTGGCGACATGTGTAATCTTTGCGTAAGAACATTGCAATCGATACATATATTGTTGTTTTCTTCGCTGAAGTTCAGTTCAGCGGTCCTTCGTATCGAATGAATATTTGCCTCAGCAGCATTGTAACCGCCGGCGTTGTCGCTTTTCCAGAATTCAAACCACTGTCCGCCCGCTATAGGTCTGGTGCTGATATAGCCCTGCTCAACATCAAATTTTTCTGTTACAAAATTCAGACCTGACAGGGCTTTTTCACTTTTTTCCATCGCGGTCTTTTTGTCAATATTTGTCAGACATAGCTTTTCTACTGTTTCCCGCTGGTCCTCAACGCATCCGCAAACCAGCAAAATTGAGCCGCAAACCAGGATTATCAAATTTTTAGTTTTATTCATAGTCCGTCATTCCTTTTATTGGGTTTTGAATTTCGGCTGATTATATCCACAGTTGACGCAAACCTCAAGTATCAATTATAATTGTTAAAATCTCTTTTTTTCGGGCATTTAGCAATCAAAACAAGTATTATTAAATTCTAAAGCGGATGAAGACTATTTTCGCTTTCTAAAATGGGCTGTTTATGGTACAATGAAGCTTCAGCAGTGTCAATATTAGGCTGATAAACTATTTCGGATGATTTTAGGTGCATGTAAAGTAAATGCTTTTTGGGGTGTATAAATATACAGTGTTTAGGTGTTTTTGGAGAATCCATGGTGTTTGAAAAGTTTTTTTCGTCGTTTCTCATTCTTGTATTTTTACTTTCTTCAGCTTCTTTGGCGGTGGAAAAAGCGTTATCACCTGATCCTTATGATGGTCAGGTAAACGTTGGTGATCCTAATGTAGAAGAATTGTATTTCTATTGGACTGTCGGTGAGGACATGGTCTCACAAAACTTTTACATCGGAACAAATTATAATGCTGTTGAATCCGCGGATACTTCATCAGATGAGTTTCAAAGAAGTACCACAAGACCAGGGCTTTATGTTACTGGCTACCAAACGGATACATGGTACTACTGGCGAGTAGATGAAATTTATGCAGAGAGTATGGTAAAGGGCGACGTCTGGAGTTTTAAGATATTCGGCAGAGACCCTGTTGTCTGGTATAAATTTGACG
>CAYZEH010000167.1:0-6050 GCA_964477135.1 uncultured Pirellulales bacterium
AATCCCCAAGTGTTTTAAGTCCCTGTTCTTTTGCCATTTTTTACCTGTCTTTCTAAAGGTCGATCTGAGCAATGGCCGGTAGACAGGTGTAAAACCATGCCACTGCTCAAATCGCTTGCGGTTAATTAGGCCGCTTCCCTTGATTATGCTTTTATTAGCTCAATAATCCACTTAAAGCCTTAATGTCATCCGATATTGTATAGCATGGAGGTCTGAATGGCAAAGAATTTATCCCGTTGATTCGATTTTCCCTTGGTAATCCCTCAGGAAGTGGTATAATTGCCAGCGACAATTAAATATTGAAGTTCACTGAACTTGTAGCGTTGTAACTGAAACCGGCAAATTTCAAATGTAAGCAATCGCAGAAGTCAGTGCCCCGATACGGGGTACTGCTTGCGTATTGCTTACAGGCCTTGCCGGGCCTCAGTTGCATACGATGTAGCAGTGCCCTTTTTTAATGGGCGTAATGACAATGATTATTTAATGGGAGAGAGAAATGCGAAAATTGTCCTGTAAATGGCCTGTATGGTTAACTGTGTTTTCCATTGCGTTACCAGTCTTTTATGTGCTCCATCGGATTGGGAAACCTCAAATTTTCAGGGGCGATGAATTTGCTGAGAAAGTTGTAGCTGCGGTTGGCTGTACAATGATAACTTGGTTCATTTATGGAGTTACTTGTCTTTTTGCAAGGCCACTACGTGACATCTCAAAAGAAAAACCGTGGAGGCCAAGTAAGGACTTTTCATATCGAGAGACAAAAGACAACTGAATCATGGTCGATTATTAAATATCAGATGATAGCACTTGGAGGTCTGGACTATGAACAAAAAACAAAACTTTACTGAATTTTGAAGTTCTCACTGAAACCGGCATGTTCTCTCGTGGGCCTTGCCGGGCCTCAGTGGGGCATGATGTAGTAGTGCTCTTTTTTAATGGGCGGAAAACAACAATGTTTTTTTGGAGATCGGAAAATGAACAAATCTCTGCAACATTTAAAATCTTGGTCTGGTTGTTATTGCATGTTCCTACTCATTCTGGTCGTTGTCATCTTGTTGGGCATGAGAAATACAAACAATAACGATTATTATCAAACAGTGAACAATAATGGTCGTTACCAAATAGCAAGCAATAGCAGTAATGCCTGTTGGGTTATTGATACAGAGACAAGTCAACTATGGATGCGAAACACAAGGGGAGGTTACGACCTCGGAACAAACAGCAACCCCCATAATGCACGAGACCGAGAACTTAAATGCACAGAAAACTCTGTATGGGACGAAGCCCTAAAACTTAAATAGGCAGGAAATCGACACTTAATTAAAGGAGTTTTGCTGATATGAAACTTTCACGTTTATCAGATGGCACTTTACTTCGGGTTTCCGAAGACGGTGAGGCAGAAACTTGGGATGGCTCTAATTGGGTGTCAGGTGATAGTGTAACCCTTGCCGATGCTTCTGCTTCCAAGCCTTTAACTGAGACCGAAATAGTCGAATTGGTTTCTGAAGGAATTCTTCCAACGAAAAACTTGCCAAAGTCACAAAAGATCTTTTCAAAAACTGGACAGAAGGCCCCGATAGGCTCGGGATTCAAGGATCATCAGGAGTTCCTAAGCTACCTCTTGAACGGACTGGACGAGAGGTAGAGTGCTTAAATTTTGTGATGTTCTTACTGCTCGGTGCGGCGGTGGTGAGAAAACGCTAAACTTTTATGAGAAATTGAGGTTTTATGGACAGAATATTAGAGCATATTAAGTCTTGGTGCATGGGCTACGTACTTCTGATTCTTATGGCTATATGCGCAATAAAGGGCAGATTTGATGCTGTACTTGGAGGATTAAAAGTCATTGGGTGGCTTATTGGGATTGGGCTTATGTGCGGAATTCCATTATTTATTATTTCCGCAGCTTATAGAGTTATCAGACGAAAGTGGTCAAAAATTGGAAAAGTCCTGTATATTTTGTTTTTTTTGACCGTAGCTATGTGGCTTTTCTATGGCTCTGTCTTATCATTCATTGATGTCAAAAACATCCGGAGCGGTGCTTATGTTACTTCTGAAAGCGGTGAAGAATGGTTGGCAAGTAAGTCACTATTAAAGAGGCAGGAAATATGTTCGGGTATAGGATTATTTCTTTTGGGAGGTGGAACTATTTGGGTTTGTTGGATGGGACTAAAAAAAGGAAAAGAGCAACATATAAATGCTGAAACAAATGGCTTTGATCAAGGTTTAAATAATGAAAATGAATAAAATAATTTCGTACATTCATCTTCTAGGGTGTGTAGGTTGGTTAATTGCCATTTTGATTGTCTTATTGCCGGGACTAATGAGAGGTGACTTCACTATAAGCGGAATGACGATGGCTTTTCTTTTACTTTTTTCCATTCTCATAACAACTCTCAACGGAATTATTTTAGTTGGGTACAAGAAACAACTGGAAAATATTAAAGGTTCAAGTGTAGAAAAAACTAGACTTTACATTCACCTTTTGATGTGCATAGGCTGGTCAATTTTCGGGGCTTTTGCTTTTTGGGAAGAAGTAAGAGATGGGTATATTTGGGATACATTGATTATTTCTACATTCTTTTTAACAGCTGCAAGCGGAATTTATTTGGCATGGGTTAATATCGGCTTTAGGATGGCTTGGCTTTGGAAATTGAAAAAGCTACCTGTTCTCTGGACTAGTATTCTTATTATCGTGGCAATGTGCCTTTTTCCTCCATGGGTCAGGCGTGGTGAAATTGCAAGCCATGCCCATTTTTTGTTTTCCTCTGGCGTAGGTAACTATAAGTCTTGCATATATCACGCTCATGTTGATTTAGTTCGCCTTGTGATTCAGTGTGTCATGGTGGTCTTAATTACAGGTGCATTATTTTATACTCTGAATATTAAAAAAGCTGAAGGGTGTAAATAATAAAGCATTGTTGTGATATTGAGAAGGAAATGCTAGGTATATATTTTGAAAGAGTAAAAACATGAAAGATTTATTTTGGAAAGCCATATTTGCCATAGTCATATTAGGAATAGCCGTTTGGGTGTTCTCGAACAAGACCGATGAAAAGCAATCAAAAGTCAAAAAAGAAAAACTTGAAACCAAACAATACATCGAAACTAAAAATATCGTATCAGAAATGATTGACAAACATAATGCTATTACAAACTGGGACAAAAGTTTTAATTCTTCTGACAGCATCTCTCTTTTTGCAATAAATTCAGCATACAGCGTAGAAGTTGAAGACGCTCTAATTAACACTACTGGTCAACCAATTTTATTTTTTGCCAGAATCAGTGATATAGCCAGAAAAGATGGAAATTATGTAATTTATTTCAGTCGTTTGTCCGGCACCATGTTAGGTGCTTACTCACCTGCTAACATTACCTATGTTCTAGAATGTACAGCCTTGCAAGTAGATAAGATTCTTAAAATGCCTAGAGATAAATTTGACTTCAAGAGCAACTTTGCCGTGATTGCTCAAGTGACAGAAGTCAAAAAAAACAGATTTCAACTAGATGTCGTCCCTTCTGGGGGCGAAACTGTAGATATTCAGTTCGCCCCGTCAAATATATTTATAGCAACGGGTAACTGCTTAGATCTTGTGTTTGTTGGTGATTACAAACCAATAAATTCTTTAGGAGTTAATAACAAATGAACAAAAATCAAAAAACTTTTCTTTGGATAGGAATTGCAATAATTGTTTTGGCCGGGGCGTTCCCACCTTGGATTTATAAAATTGTGAATTATGTTGGTACAAATCAAAGAAACGCTGGTTATAGTTTTATATTTAAACCACCAACAGCAATCCCTTATCTATGGTATGTTTGTGTCGATACGTCTCGTTTATATATTCAGTGGGTTGTGACTGCCGTTATAACAAGTGGGTTTATTATGACATTTAAGGACAATAAGGAAGATTAAGACTATAACCCTCCTACTCCTCGGCCTCGGTGCGGAGATGGTGATAAGGAAGCGCTAATTATAACACTTGACCCAGCATCCAGAGCGATATAAAATTATGGTAAACTAATTTCAGGGTTATCTTGAAAGGGAAAACAAATGAAAAAACTCTGCATTCATATCGGAATTGGTATAGGGCTTTTCATACTATTCTACTTCGCAGGGCTCATTTTTAATGTCTCAATGGATTGGCTCGATAATCGTGGAATTGTTGGAGCCTCATGGTTAGGTTTAGCGACATGGGAACTAATGATAGGTATGATAGTAATTCTTGCTCTTTGGATTATTACCCTTTTTGGATTACCGTTCGGATGGCATGACCGTTTTCACAAAGCCGCAATGAATTGCGTTGGGGTTGTCTTCGTACTTGGTGGCGGGGTTGTCGCTGTAGCGATTTTAGGCCTTATAAGTTTGTGGTTTTACGGAAAAGGATTATGGCCTGTTGGAATGATATTCCGCCTTGTGGAAATAGGAGCTGCCCTGTCGGTATTAGTTTGCTTGGGTTTTTATATATTTGGTATGGTTTACGCTATGTTCCTTCCGAGTGAAAACGCAGTTTAGCAAACAATACTATCAAAGGTTAAAGATGGATAAACGACCTCACCTAATACCTGCTTTAATCACAGCATCTATGCTCTTGGGGACTCTAGCAGAATTGCCTTACGGCTACTATCAACTGCTCAGGCTTGTTGTCTGTGGTGTAGGCGTATATGTTGCTTTTACAGCTTATAGTTGGCAGAAGATGTGGGCCGTGCGGCTGTTTGGTTTTGTCGCTCTTTTATTTAATCCGCTGATCCCTATACACCTGTCAAAAGAACTGTGGCAGCCAATAGACGTGATTTGCGCCCTGCTGTTTTTGGCTATAGCGTTTTTGCTTAAAAAACAATAATCTTTTAAGGGATTACAAGTGAGCAATCAAAAAAGTACTTTCTGGAAAAAAATTGGCATTGCAGCAGGTGTCGTTGGATTTATTATTGCTTCTTTTGCCTTTGATGGTTTGTTGCGGTTGCTGTCTGAAATTCCCATCATTGGAATATTGGCCAGATGGCTACTGCACTTAAGGGAAACGGGGTGAAAATGAATATGGTTAAAGTATTGTACCGTTTGGAAATGATAAAACCTTTTATAGAAGGGCTGGAGAATGAAGAAAGGATTTGACCAAAAAGACGTTTTTCACGACAAATTGATTACAGGCTTTGTTCATTGCAGCGTTACTTTCTTTCCGCTGCTATGTGCGGTTTTAGCTGGCTGGTCAGCTGACCATTTCTTTTTCAACAGGTTTCAAGCAATTATTCGCTGGCCTGCTGTAGTAATATGTGCAGCCTTTGGATGCTATGTACTTGGCCTTTTTATGGTACTGATTACAGGAGGTATCTTTGAAAACACTTTAGACGGCTGGCGAAAACTTATTGGAAGGGAACCTATTGGTATTACTGTTCGCCAACATGAAAAAGAGAAAATAGCAGGAATGGAAAAAATTGAGCAAGAATTTATCGAAATGGACACAAATGATAAACTGCTTGAATTATTTAGAAGCCAATATTCTCAACTAACAATACAGGCTGAAAATTTTACGTACTTTGAGAAGAAAATTAAGCGTCTGAAATATACAATTATAGCCCTATTCGTTTTTGCTTTTGTAATTTGGCTGTTTCAGCTTTAAGGTGATAATGAAAAATGCTAAATCCTTTTGAAAGAGCAGGAGAATGAAGCTGATATTTGGATTTCTTACATTTATTGGAATAATTATTCTCGTTTGGTTTGCAGGTGTCATTCTTGTTGGCGGATTAAGTTTAACCGTTGAAGCTCTAAAAAAATGGTTGGTTGGTGATAACAATAAAGACCAAGACAATATATGATTTGTTTGCTTCCCCACAGAATCTCACAAGACCCCTCTCACGGTAGTCTTACGCTTGTAGAATCGCTGATCTGCCCTTGATGGCAGTCATACAGCTTATTTCCCATAATCAGCGTTATAATCTGCTAATTCTCTTTTTGTGCAATCTTGGTAAATAATCACCCTCGCGCACGCACGTGTAAGCCTTCGAAAACTCCGCTTTTATATAGAGTGACTGTAAGAATTCATTATTAGTTCAAAAAC
>CAYZEH010000168.1:0-2721 GCA_964477135.1 uncultured Pirellulales bacterium
ATATACCCTTAAGGGTAGTACCCCGATATATCGGGACCGCGAATAAAGCCTTAACTTGTTATTTTTAAGTTATTTACCCACGGATAAACGGTAAAATTCAATTAGGATCAGTATATTACAAGGATTATCAGAGTCAGTTAAAGCAGGTGAGTAGGCTGAGGTTAGGAAGTTTAAAAAGGTGTGGAATGAGTAGGCGAAAAGGCTTTACATTAGTAGAGCTATTGGTTGTAATTGCGATTATAGCGCTTCTGATGGCCATTTTGATGCCGGCACTGGCAAGAGTAAGAAAGCAGGCTTTTGCTGCTGCGTGCATGGTGCAGATGAAGCAGTGGGCTACTATATATTCAATGTACACGGGTGATTTTGATGGGTATTTTTGTGGTGACTATGAGAAGACGAGTGATGGCAGCACTGGTGATAGGAAAGACTGGTGGAATGTATTAGAGTCTTATTACGAAGACAGAGGTTTGCTTGTTTGTCCTGCAGCCAAGAAACTCGAAGTTGAGGGGGCCGCGGGGCCTTATCGTGCTAGGCTTATGGATGATGGTCAGGGTGGTGGTATTAGTAATGGTTATTATGATGGTGATGATACAGGTGAATATAAAATCAGCGTAAGCTATAATGGCTGGATGGGTGAGGCGGAAAACCCCAAAAGGGCTGACGATCTTGGACGTCCCGCTGCCTGGAGATGGGCAACTGTAAACAGGACGAAAACTCCTAACATAGTACCTATAATGGGTGATACTATTGGCCATTCGAGAAAATTTGTAAATGCTGATACTGACCCGGCAGATTCCAAGTGGTCGAAACCGGATATTAGTGGCGATGATATTTCGGGTTTTAGGCACCACGATAGAATTATTGAATTTCGTCTGCGCAGACATGGGTCTATGTCAAACCCGAATATAGATATGGCATTTGCGGATTTTTCAGTTCGCCCTGTAAGGCTTAAGGCATTGTGGTCTCTCAATTGGCATAGGAACTGGAGAAATCAGCGTATAGATGATGGAAGTATGCAGTTAATGATCGACCAACCGGATATTTGGCCTGAATTTATGAAAGCTTATTCAGAAGAAGGTGTTATAAATTATTAATAATAGTTAATAAGGCTAATAGAGATAAATAAAAAGCTGACCTGATGGTTAGCTTTTTTTTGTGATTAAAAATTACAAAACCAGCGGAAGAGTTGGTTGTACCCTTAAGGGTAGTAAATGTCCGCGAAAAAAGCTGGAACTTGTTATTTTGAAGTTATTTACCCGCGAATAAACAGGGAAATTCAATTGTGATCAGTATAGTTATGAGATTTGGTATTTATCATAGCAGCGAGGAGGATATGTCTTAGCCTGTCTGCGCTTAGTTTTCTGAGATAATCGTCGGTAAAGTCAAGTTTGAATCGGCCTTTGAATGTTTTGATCTTTCTTGTTAATTCTATTTTGCCGAGTGTGGCTATCGAGACTGCCGTTTTTTCAAAATTCCGTTTTGAGATCATTGCTGAATTCCTTTAAAATTTGTTTTCTCTTTGCTGTTATGGCTTCGTCCTGAAAGAGCCAGTGCTTTGCTGAAAAATACCCGTAATGTTAATAAAATGGATATTTTGCTTATTATCGGCAAAAAATTTTTCTGGTTTTTTCTCGACAGTCTGATAATCTTTTTTTATGAAAACCGAACAGTTAAATTTTGATCTGCCTGCCAAACTTATCGCTCAAACACCAGCAGATAAAAGGAGCGATTCAAAACTGCTGATAGTTGATCGCAGCAAAGGTAAGTTCTGTGACAGCAGGTTCAGCTCAATCGCTGAATTCTTAAAACCCGGCGACTGCCTCGTAATAAATAATACAAAAGTCCTGCAGGCACGCTTTTTTGCATTTCGTCAAAGCGGCGGCAAGCTTGAAGGGCTTTTTCTTGCTCAGCTTGATAACAAAAGATGGAAAGTAATGCTCAAAGGCTCCCGCAAAGTTAAGATCGGTGAAACTATTAACCTGAGCAATAATGATAATATCGCGGAATCGGATTTTAAAGCGGTCTTAGTTGAAAAAGACAACCAGGGCAGATGCGTCCTTGAGATTCTTGCCGATGATGATCTTGAAACTGTTCTTGAGAGGATAGGCTTTCCACCATTGCCGCCTTATATAAAAAGGACTGACGACCCAACCCAGGCGGCCCAGGATAAGCTTCGCTATCAAACTGTTTACGCCCAACAACCAGGTGCGGTTGCTGCTCCGACAGCGGGTCTGCATTTTACCGATGAATTGATAGCCCAGCTGAAAGATATCGGCATCTGTTTTGCAACCGTTACGCTTCACGTTGGCGCAGGTACATTTAAACCGGTTACCGCTGAGAATCTTGAAGACCATCAGATACATTCAGAGTTTTGTGACATTGATGAAGAAAACGTTCAGCTTATCAACGACGCCAGAAGTAAAGGCTCCAGGATAATCGCTGTAGGCACTACTTCTGTGCGAACCCTTGAAACGATAGCGGACGAAAATGGTATCTTAAAGCCAACACATGGACCAACAAGGCTGTTTATCACGCCTGGTTACAGGTTTAAGATCGTCGATGCGATGATAACCAATTTTCATCTGCCAAAATCAACCTTGCTGGCGCTGGTAGTTTCTTTTGCTTCTCTGGAAAAGATACTCGAAGCATACAAACATGCCGTCGAGAAAAAATACCGGTTCTTCTCCTATGGCGATTCAATGTTTATCTATTGATTCTTAT
>CAYZEH010000168.1:2821-5990 GCA_964477135.1 uncultured Pirellulales bacterium
AAAAAATACCGGTTCTTCTCCTATGGCGATTCAATGTTTATCTATTGATTCTTATTCGTCTTTATGACAGGTATATTTCGTCACCCGGATTGATTTGCGGCAGCTGGGCTGCTTTGTCCTTAACCTCTTCAGCCGATAAAGCAAAGCTGGCGGCTATCTCAATTACGCAATCAGCCTGGCCGGTGTCTTTTCTGGGTACATTCACCCCGGCAGATTCCAACCAACCGGCAGCTCTTTCGATTTGCAGCAGTCTTGAAGTTTCAGCACTGTCGATACCGGTAACGTTTTTCACCGGGCCGAATTCCTGGGCCCTTATCGTTTCGAGTATCATAGAATTTGACGCCATCGGAACCGCATCAAAGATGAAGCTTTCCAGCTTGACGCCGTTAGGTTCTGTTGGTTTGATCAGGTTGCCTTGCTCATCGATATAAGGGATTTTTTTGATAGCCTTATGCAGAGGCAGTGAAAATCCTTCGCTGTTGATGCTTTCGATAAAATCAGTACTGATTATGTGGATTGCTATACTGCCGAGTTTAAAAGCTAAAGAGCCGTCAGGATTAGTTTGCTTTGCCAATTCATCCGGCAAATTGCTGTATTCGATGATATTTATTTTATCGTCAACTAAGCAGAAATTACCAACTTTCTCAAACGGGCTGTTCTTTATCAGTGTTTTAGAACTCATCTGGCAATTATCAAGTGCGTGCAGGCCAATAAAGAGCGGGTCGAATATGTTTATCAGGGGGTTATCAACCTGCCAATAGCTTACATATTCTATGCCTCGATCACGCATATCTTTTACAGCTCCGCTCTGGTACAAAGCTTTAAGGCTTCCGCCGTGACCATCCGGCGAACATGCGATTTTGTCCTTGTCAGCGAGCAGTATTCGGCCCTGAAAGTCAAAATTCGGGTTCGTACCCTGCTGAAAGATGAATACATTGGCTTTTTTCAGCCCAAAATAGTCATTTTGCTCAAATATTTGTTTAGTAGCGGCATCATTCAATGGGCTGGTCATTACATACCATGGACAGGTTGTGTTATACTTTTTTGATACTTCTTTTATCGTTTCAGCGAATATCTGGAAAAGAGTCTTGTTTTTTATCGGACTTACGGGGTAATTGCCTTTAGGCCCATCAAAGCCGAGCCTGGTGCCCTGACCGCCTGCTACCACAAATGCCCCAACTTTGCCGCTGGAAATAAGCTCTTGGCCTAACTGCTTAGCTTTATCGAACTTATCCTTAGTTTTATCATCCTGCGGGTTAGCGGGATAATAATCAGCTGCCTCAAATTTATCCGGCAAAGGTTCGTTATACCCATTTTTTATGTATTTATCAGCCCATAATTCGATTTTTGGCATATCAAGGCTGTTAATCTGGCCAATCAGGGCTTTTCCGGCAGATTGGTCAAGTTGCCCCCGGAATCGCAATAAATGCCCCTGGTTGTGTTTTTTAAGTAATTTTAATGTATTTTCCATTATTTCTCTTTCAATTGAGGCAGTCGCCAAAAGTCAAAATACCGGCACAAAACCGGCCCTGACGCCCGGATACTAAAGGAACGACTAATTTTAACGCTGGCGTCTTCATCGGTGAAAATAAAGATAATCTCAAAATTCTATTTTATTATTACATTTTTTTCAAGTTGATACAAAAAAAATGACGAAATTAACTTGACAGGTGAGTAATTATGTGATACACTCCAGTTGAAAGATAGATAGGTTTATAAGGATTAAGGACGTTATTATATATATTTAGGTTGTCATCATAATTTTTAAAGTTTTTTTATATCATTTCCTTTAACCTGCGTATCGATCGACAAAATTATTGCCTTTGGATGTTTCGCTTATTGGTGGTGATTTGGGTAGTTGGGGTCGCTGTGAGAAGAAGTTTTCTTGCGAGTGATGTTTATTTCGGTAAAAAAACTGACCGTTTTTAGGTGAAAAATAAAAAAATAGAGATTCGCTTAAAAGGTTTTTGGCTTTGAACACAGGTATTGCATTTATAGAAATTAAATGAAGTTATGTGGGCTTAAAGACGGTTAGGCTTGCGGATCTCATGAATTAAAAGGAGAATTATCATGAAAAAGAAAAAAGGTTTTACATTAGTTGAGCTTTTGGTCGTAATCGCGATCATAGCATTGCTGATGGGTATTCTGATGCCCGCTCTGGCAAGGGTAAGGCAGATAGCATACCGTATGGTGTCAGGAACAAATCAGTCCGGTATCGGCAAGGCAATGATGATATATGCCAACGATAACGATGGCGACTATCCTGTTTCCGGAAGTCGTAATGTTTCGTGGGTAGATAATGGATTCCTCCCGAAGTGGGATGAACAAGATAGAAAAACAGCTTACGAGTACGATAAAGCAACTGATGCTACAGATATGACAATTACATCATGTTTCTATCTGCTTGTTAAATATGCTGATGTTGCGACAAAACAGTTTCTCAACAGAGCTGATGTGGGCACGTTAGAGTTCTCATTTGCTGAGGACCCACCTAGTAGTCCCGACACGCTTGACTTGACTGATGTCTGGGATTTTGGCGGAACAGAGGTACTTCCGGGTAAATATTGCAGTTACTCTTACCATTTTCCGTTTTATGGCGATTATGTTGGAAGGGATAAAAAATATTACCCTATAACGCAACAAAGCAATCCTTCTAAGCCGGTTATTGCTGACAGAAATCCTTACTGCATTCCTTCAGGTGAAGCAGATTCAGCACCTCATAGTACTCCTGACACTGAGATAGCTGATCCGATATGGGATGATACCGATGGATTTATTGACAAAGATGGTAAAATGAATGCTACAGCCCATCAGCAAAATGGACAGAATGTATTGTTTAATGATATTCACGTTAGATTTGAAAAGCTTTCTAACTGCGGTATCAATAATGACAATATTTATGTTCCCTGGAGTGCCGACAAGACAGGTATGGGTACCGGTGTTGCGTTTAGGAAGAAAGTAAATGGCTTTGACGCAAGTGGTTGGTCTAGTATTAGCGGTAGTAGTTATGATGGCGATAGAGGGACTTCAGAAATGGCTCCTTACGACGAAGATGATTCATTTCTTGTTTCTGAACTCTTACAAGACAAATAATTATTTTATCTTTATGAATACTTTTAAAAAGGCTCCGAAATTTTCGGGGCCTTTTTTATTGGTCTATATCGATAAA
>CAYZEH010000169.1:0-5985 GCA_964477135.1 uncultured Pirellulales bacterium
CAGCCGACCAATCAACAGCCAGAGCTGAGCAACTAAAAATTAAAGAAATGATAAAAACAACTAAAACACCACAATACTTTTTCATCATTCGACCCTCACAAAGCTAAAATAACATTATATTCCTGCCTAAAAGTGCCTTATCTGGCACATAATAATAGACTGACTTGACCATTCTACCATAATATCTTCAAAAAACAACCTTTAATTGCGATATTATAGGTCATTTCGGATAATTTACTGTAACTGCGAATGTATCGGCAAAAACAACCACCAGGTTTACTAAGTACTTTTAAAATAAGGACTTCTATCTATCTCAGCAGTTGGTGTTATCTTTTATTTCAAGCAGATCTTTCATAACATTGTGCAGGCTTTGGTTATAATCGACCTTTCCGAAAGCGTCATGCAATTGCGTATAAAGCTTATAAAGCTTCTTGTAGACAGATACATTTGCCGATATCGGTTTGAAAGTGGTTTCCTTGACAGAGCACATCGCTTTTTGAGCATCCGCAAAGCTGCTATGGCCACCTGCCACAACCGCAGCTGCAATACAACTGCCCAAAGCACACGTCTGAGCAGAACTGGAAATCTTCATTTCCCTGTTGCATACATCAGCATAAATCTGCATAACCAGCGCATTTTTCTCAGAAATCCCGCCGCAATTGATAACCTCATTAACCTTAACGCTGTACTCTTCAAATCGATTGATAATTGTCAACGCCCCGAAAGCAGTCGCCTCTATCAATGTCCGGTAAATCTCCTCTGGTTTTGTGTGCAAAGTCTGCCCCAGTAAAAGCCCGGTAAGCCTCTGGTCAACAAGTATGGTTCTGTTTCCATTGTTCCAATCCAAAGCCAAAAGCCCGGACTGACCTGGTCTTAGTTTATTTGCTTTTTCGGTCAACGCCTGATGGCTGCCCGCTTGTTTGCCGCCTGGTTCAATATAATTAACAAACCAGTTGAAAATATCCCCGACAGCCGATTGCCCTGCCTCTAAGCCGAAACAACCCGGAAGTATTGAACCATCCACAATGCCGCATATCCCCTCGATATCCGGCACACTTTGACCAGGCTCGGATACCAGCATATCGCAACTGCTCGTTCCAAGAATCTTAACTAATTTGCCAGCACCGATCCCGCTTCCTACCGCGCCCAGATGCGCATCAAAAGCACCGACAGCAACATCGATCCCTTCCTGCAATCCGAGTTTTTTCGCCCAGCCGGCAGTCAGCTTACCCGCTGAGGTATCCACAGCATAAGTTTGATCGTAAAGCCTGTCCCGCAAATCGCCGAGCCTGGAATCAAACTTCGACAAAAATTCTTTCGCAGGCAATCCGCCCCAATCCTTATTATACATTGCCTTATGACCAGCAGCACATCTGCTTCGCTTAACAACATCAGGCGCCTGTGTACCCGTCAGGTTACCCGTTATAAAATCACAACACTCAACCCAGCTGTAAGCAGCCTCGAAGACTTTCTCGTCAATTCGCAGACAATGCAGCAGTTTACTGAAAAACCACTCCGAAGAATACACCCCTCCGCACTTGGCAAGATATTCGGGTTTTTCTTTTCTTGCAAGCTCTGTAATCTCAGTAGCTTCTGCAAAGCTGGTATGATCCTTCCAAAGCCATGCCATCGCATTAGGATTATCTTTAAACTCATCGCTCATCACCAGGGCATTGCCAGTCTTATCGACAGGCAAAGGCGTCGAACCAGTGGTATCGACACCGATGGCAATAACATCGCCGGCCCTGAAATCCTTATCTGCCTTAGCCTTTCCCAGAACGCCTTTAATTGTAGCTTCTATGCCATTAAGATAGTCCGCAGGATTCTGTCTTGCCAGATTATGGTCAGATTCATCAAGAATGATTCCATTTTTCCCCGTCGGATACTCATAAACAAAACTCGCCAGTTCCCTGCCGTCAGCAATGTCGACAAGAAGTGCCCTTACCGAATTCGTACCATAATCAAGCCCTACTGTATAAGCCATATCGATTCCCTTATCTTAAGATTTTCAGTTAAAATAAAATATTCCTGCGTTAATTACAACTGATAATAACCACAGACTTCGCCGGCATTGACAATTCTATCTTATCCCCTTTAATCTTAAAATCTTTAAATTCTACAGGTTTAATAGTCTGAGGCTCTTTAAAGGTATTGTGAGCATTCATTTTCTCAGCAGTCAACACCCGCCCATTTGCGCCAGCGGGCTTAAATCCTTCAAACACCAATTCAATGTCAGCTTTTTTATGCGGGTCCATATTACACAAAGTAACATTAACCTTGCCGTCTTTGCTGCTTTTAGAAGCTGAAACATTAACGGCCTTGATCTTGTCATTTTTATATTCATAAATATTCTTATGCTCAACTTCAGTAGGCAGTAATTTCGCATTTTGATGAACCTTATACATTTCATAAACATGATATGTAGGCGTAACTATCATCTTTGCCCCATCTGTCAAAGCCATCGATTGCAACACATTAATCATCTGAGCGATCGTCGTCATCTTCACCCTGTCGCAACGATTATTAAATATGTTCAGCGAAACCCCTGCCAAAAGTGCATCTCGCAAAGTGTTCTGCTGATACAAATGTCTTGGCGGCGAATTGGGCTCCTCCGCAACCCACGCTCCCCACTCATCAAATATTAATCCGACCCGCTTGTCCGGGTCATACTTATCCATAATATCGGTATGCTCTTTTATCAAAGCATCTGTATATAACGCCGACGCCATCGCATAATACCAACCCGCCTCATCAAAATCCGTAGCACCTTTCTTAGCCGGCCAACCATTAGGCATAACATAATAATGCACGCTGATCCCCTCGACATTTTTGCCTATCCTTTTCATCAGCGTTTCAGTCCATTGGGTATTATAAGCACCGGCGATCTTGTAGAGCCAGTTACCCGATAAACCAAATAAAAACGTCTGATACTGCATATAAAGATCGCAGTAATAATCCGCGGTCATCATCCCGCCACAGCCGTAATTCTCATTGCCCACGCCCCAGAACCGCACATTAAAAGGCTTAGGATGGCCATTAGCTTTCCTCATCCTTGTCAAGGTCGTGTCACCATCGAAATTCAAATACTCCACCCAGTCCATCATCTCCCCGGCAGTGCCTGTGCCGACATTGCCGCAAATATAAGCATCCGCTCCGAGCATCTCACACAGATCCATAAATTCATGTGTGCCGAACTGGTTAGTCTCTATGGAATCATAACCGATATTAAAAAAACTGGGCCTTTTGCCCCTGGGGCCGATACCATCTCGCCAATGATACTTATCCGCAAAACATCCGCCAGGCCAGCGTATCAAAGGCGCATCGATCTTCTTTAATATCTCTAAAACATCTTTGCGAATTCCCCGAATATTAGGTATCGAGCTATCCTCACCCACCCAAACACCTTCATAAATACAAAGCCCAAGATGCTCAGCGAAATGCCCGTAAATGTTTTTATTAATAATCCCCACAGGCTTGTTAACTTTGATAGTAACTTTGTCAGCCTCGCCTTTAGCTATACAGCAAATAACTAACAGCAAAGATATGATTAGTTTCTTCATTTGTTAATCTCCTTAAAAAAATAATTTCAGACATGAATGCTAATTCTTTTTCGCAAGATTGACAACACCAAATTACGATTAAAATTACTCATTTTACGACACTGCCTCTTGCGTAAAATCGTAACCCGCTTATAATCCTGTAATAGTTTTTATCAAGGCCAAAATTAAATGTCCGACCAAATACAAATTACAAAAGCGACAAACACAGATGCTGCTGCCATAAAACAGCTTATATTGGGAATTTTAAAAGATTATGGCCTGAAACCTGCCCCCGCGTCAACAGACAGCGATCTCGAAGATATCCAAAAACACTACTGGCAAAACAAAGGCTGCTTTTATGTCCTGAAAAAAGATGACCAGATCATAGGCAGTTTCGCCCTATGTAAAATAAACGACCATCTCTGCGAACTTAGAAAAATGTACCTCAACCGGAATTTCAGGGGACGCCGATTAGGCAGAAAAATGATGGTCGCCGCATTTGAACAGGCAAAAGAACTTGGTTATAAAAGCATAATGTTAGAAACCGCATCTGTACTGAAAGAAGCGATAAGCCTCTACGAGAAATACGGCTTCAAACCATACACTCCCGACCACCTCTCCGCCCGCTGCGACCAGGCCTACATCTGTAAAATACCCTGAGGTAAAAAATCAGAGGAATAAAAAAAGGAGAAGTTTTTAGGCTTCTCCTTTGTAATTTACAATTTTTAAAAAATCTTATTTGCGTTTTCGTAAAACAAGCAGACCGCCAAGACTCAGCAACATCATTGTTGCCGGCTCTGGGATGCAGATAGTGTCTACAACGATCTCGTCTACGTACATCGCACATTGAATGGTAAACGTTACGAGTTCTTCTCCAGGGGGATTAGGTCTGATGATTATGCTATAAGTATCAAGCAAATAGCCATCACCTAAATCCTCTGAGGATACACGGTCAAATGAATCATATCCGGGGGTAGTAACAATGGGAATCTCGAATCCGGCACCGTATGGGTCACTGTATATGATCTGAAGCCAGATTTCTTTCCATGTATTTTCTTCATTGTTACCTGTGTTAGGAATGTACATCCCAATTTCGCCCATTGCGGTATACCGCCATATACCACTATGGCCCATGTATGACTGCATATAAGCTCCAGCCACAACATTCAGTACTGGAACTCCGAAGTCGTTAGAGACTAATTCAGGTGCGGTTGGATTAACAGAATCATCAAAGGACCACGCCTGGAATGTAGTTGTGAATTGACCAGGCGGAGTTGTCCGCCAACTTGCGGGGTTCAGGTCACTAATGGCTGCGAACGCACTGCATGATAACGACAAAACAACACATAAAACGACTAACTTTCTCATCACTCTGCCTCCTTACTTCTCTTAAAAACCACAATTAAGTCATCATAGGTAACCCAATCAATTCCGATCGAAGAAAGATAATAAAAGAAATGCTAAACAAAACCGCTGCAACAACCTTCTTCTCTCATCCGTTCCTTCTTCTTTTCCGCATGTTAACAGAAAACAACCGCTGCTAACTTACCTCACTTATACAAAATCTGTAAAGCTAAGTCAACAAAAAAACAGAACTCAAAAAGCTAAAAAACCTTTATTCCCTCAAAAGCTTGAATATTCGCCAAAAAACCGTGTATATTTATCAAAAAACATTTACAATTAAAGAAACAACCTGCTTTATTGCGTTAAAATAATAAAAAAGGCCAAGCAATAAAGCCCAGCCTTTTAATAACCTATTGTTTGTTTAATCTTGCAAATTATTCATATTTAACTTCAGCTCCTTCTGGAGGCTCAAACTCAAATATTCCATCAGGGATTAACACATTGTACTCTATACTATCTATGCTTTTGACACCTTGTCCGGGCTTACAACGAATTGCCTCCAGGGTTATTGGCAATTTGGTCTGAGGATCGACGTAAATGCGAAACTCCTTTTCCAGACTTGGCAAATCAACATGGATTTCAATGACTTCCATTTGAAGTTCTTCATCAAATTTATTATGGAACTCATATTTGCCGCCATGGTCTTGAACCCATTTGGGTAATTCTTCAAAAATCCTGGAAAGACTTACCGAAGAGGCTGGCACATATTTTTCAATAATCCTTACAAGATTTTTATCCCTGTGGTAATAATAGGTCGTGTGTGGTTTTGCTATGATCAAAAGATTCCCCTGATCTGCATGATAACATTCTTCTTTACCCGTCTCAGGATTCATCTTAATCCATGCTTGGCCCTGACTACCATCCCAATCGGTGGAATAAACATGAATTGAGTTGACATAACGCATGGCTTCTATTGTTTGTTCTAAGGCATATGCGGGCGTTGCTGCTTTATCTACAAACATTATTGAAAGTGCTGCTGCTATTACAAACACCGCTGCTACTGCCATTTTACTAATTGGTTTTTTCATAATTATACTCCATC
>CAYZEH010000170.1:0-5919 GCA_964477135.1 uncultured Pirellulales bacterium
TTAACTAACATTTCAGTATTGCAAAGTAACCTCCATCGCAGTCCGGCATAGCTGCTGATGGCAGTGTAAGCTCTTCCTGAATAACCTTTACATTGTGATGCTGTGAGACAAAATACTCGATCAGCAATGAATTTTCCTCGCCTGTAATAGAGCAGGTGCTATAGCATATCGTACCTTCAGGTTTGATTAACTCTAAAGCTTTCTCAAGAATTTGTTTCTGCATTTCGACCATCTTGCCGGTAGTCTCTTTTTTCAATCGGTGCCTGGCTTCAGGCCGTCTTGCAAGTACACCTATATTAGAGCATGGCGAATCAACGAGAATATGATCGAAAGGCCCATGTTGTCTTAATTGATCGTAGTTGCTGATAATAATGCTTTGAAGCTTTAGCCTTTTAGTATTTTTTGTAACACTTCTAAGCCTTATAGAGTCAATATCAGTTGCAATTATTGTTGCTTTATCTGCTGTTATCTCTGCCAATTGGGTTGCTTTTCCGCCAGGTGCAGCGCAGAGGTCAAGAATCTTGTCACCAGCTTTTGCGTTCATAGCTTTTGCTGGTTTAGATGCTGTAATATCCTGCACAGAGAATAGGCCTTTAGCAAAGCCTGGCAGATCAAAAACTGCTTTGGGAGATTTAAGCTTGATAATTTTTTCATCAATTGTCTCATGTTTGATTTCTGCTTCCTCAAGCATCGCAACAAGCTTTTCTTGCGTTGCTTTTAGCGTATTTACCCTCAGGTATACCGAGGGGTTCCTGTTTGAAGCCAGGCATATTCCCAGCGCATCTTCATAACCAAAATTTTCAACCCAGCTGCTTGTAAGCCACAAAGGCAGAGAAAATGCGTCACTAAGGTATTTCTCCGGAAACCTCTCCGGTCTCGGCAGAATCTCTTTATTAAACAAACAACCTCGTTTGATCCATATTGGCAATAGTTTTGTCAGATCAGCACTTTCAATTTCAGCATCTCTGTTTTCGATCCCTCGTGTTATCTGCCTTAAAGCTGCATTTACAAAGCCAACCTGTTTTTGACCTGCGATGGTTTTAATATTTTCAACTGCATCATTAACGACTGCGTATTTAGCAACTCTAGGTCGGTAAATAAGCTCATAAGTTGCTATTCTAATTATAGTTAACAGCTTTTTTGATATAGCTTTAACAGGTTTGCCTGTAAAGGTTTTTATAACCAGATCGATCGCAAACTGATTTCGTATCGTTCCAAACACCAGGTCAGTAGCCCTTTGTTTTTGTTCAGTTTGATCTAAATAACTATTTAAAATATTAGATGCATAGCCATTCTCAAGGTCAAGCTGATTAAGAACTTTCATCGCTACAAATCTGGCGGTAATATTTTCGTCGTTTTTCATTCATCATCTTTCGGTAATTTATCGTACCAGTAAAATTTTAAGTAAATAGATGTTACTACCATCACAGCCAAAGATATCCCCAAACCCCTGTAATGTTTAATAACCAGATATATCGGTATAACCACCAGTGAAGTCTGCCATATAAGAGCGACAATAACATTTACAATGTTTTTCACCAGATCATTATTTTTCACAAACCCAGGATCCTCCACCAGTACCTTTTCCAGGACAGGCCTCCAAAACCCCCAGGGTCTGACTTGCTTATAAAATGCTTTAAGCGTTTCATCGCTTTCAGGCCTTGTCATCAGAGACGCGACAATAGAAAACGCAAGGCTTATCCCCAGGATAAATGGAAATGCGTTCAAAGGCGACAACATTGGAAAGACTTTTGGAAACAGCAAAGCTGCCCCGATGCCGGAAATCATCCCCGCGAAATATCCTTTGCCGTTAAGCCTCCACCAATACCATTTGAGAACATTAGGTGCCAGGTATCCAGCACCAAGACCAGCAACGATCCATTGAAGAGCGGAATTGATGGACTCTGTGAAGAAGCCGAAAGAAATACCAACAAGCACAAGCAGTATCGAGCTAAGATAGCTGATATAAATATTTTTTTTGTCACTGGCATTAGGGTTTATGTATTGTTTGTAAATATCATTTGCAATATACGCAGCCCCGGCGTTTACCGTCGAATCGAAACTACTCATAAATGCCGCCAAAAGCCCGGCAAGGATCAATCCAACTAATCCAACCGGAATAAATTTGCTTATTACAAAAGGTAGTATCTGTTCAAAGTCGACATCGGCCCCCATAGCCCTGAGTTCAGGACTGAAATATACCAACCCTAAGACGGTAATTCCCGTTATCATCAGATATCGTGGAAAAAACTGTGTCACTGAGGTAAACCAGCTCATAAGGGCAGCTTCTCTTGGAGTCTTGGTCGCAAGGATTCTTTGCATATCATAATTCGGGCTTGGTCCCGCTATTGAAGCAAGAATCCCTTTAAAAAGCATCATCATGAACAGTATTCCAAACCAGCTGTAGCCTTCATTGGCGATTTTGTCATTAAGCACATCCATTAACCCTGTCCAGTCGAGATTTAATTTCCAGCCAAAGAACAAATCTGACCATCCGTCCGGCGTGACAGCTGCTATTGCTTCAGCCGAGGTTCTGCTCATGGCGATACCGGCAATGCAAAACGCCACCGCTGTCAATATAATGTACTGAATGATATCGGTAATTACCACGCTGTACATCCCACCGAGGATGACGTAAAAAGTAGTAACGCCCATTATTATCGCGGCATAGACATCAGGCGATAAGTCCCATGGAAAAAACACTACCGCGAATTTACCGATGCCTTTAAACGCATAACTCAAAAAACCTATAGTGCTGACAATAGCGAATATCGTGACACTCAAATGTGAAAGCTTTCCGCCGAGGTTATTGCCGAAACGGGTAAATATCCACTCTGCTCCCGTTCGCACATTCGATCTTCTAAGCCACATACCCAGATAGACCATCATAAACACTGGCAGAAAGTGAGGCCAAAGCCAGGGTATCCATGAGCTTTTAAGCCCATAAGCAAACATTAAATACACCATCCACATTGTCCCGGTGATATCTACCATGCTTGACGCATTTGATGCACCGAGTATGTACCAGGGAACATTTTTCCCGCCGAGAAAATACGAGTCAAGGTTTTGGGATGCTTTTTTTGAAATAATCACACCGGCGATTACTACCACAACCAGATAACCTACAATGATGGATATATCTACAGGATGTAGCTGCATAAGATTACGTCTCTATTTTCATAAAAAGATCTCCAGCTTCTGTTGCCCGGCCGTTAGCAAACGCCCTGAAGTCCATTACAGATCTGCCCGCTGGTTTGATCTTCAATATCTTAAGGCAATCCTTGCCGCATACCACATTTAGATTTTCGTCAAGCATTCCCGGGCCATATTTTGGTGTCTCCGTTTTCACAACCTCTGCCTGTACAATGATTACGCGTGTACATCTGCCGGTTTTACGGCAAACATAATCAGCGCTTGCCTCAGGCCAGGGCCAAAAACCTCTTATCATATTATTAAGCGTTTCAGCATCCCGGTTAAAATCAAGATACCCGTCAGATTTTTTCAGTTTTCGTGCCAAAGTTGCTTTATCGTGGTCTTGTTCTTGATATACAGCCGTTGAATTTTCTATCTGGTCGATAGCCTTCATCAATAAAGGACCAGCCAGCACCGCCAGTCTGTCATGCAGCTGACCTGCGGTTTCATTTTCTTCGATTTTGGTTTTTATCATCGAAAGCACTTGCCCTGCATCCATTTTCTCAGCAAGAGTTATAATACTTACACCTGTTTCAGATTCGCCATTAATTATTGCCCAGTTGATCGGCGCTGCACCGCGGTATTTGGGCAGTATTGAAGAATGAACGTTAATAGCTTTATGTTTTGCAATATTAATAACATCCTGAGACATTTTCTGCCCGAACGCAATAACAACGATCAAATCAGGCTCACAGGATTTAATCCTTTCGATTATCGTTCTATCGTTGATATTTTCTGCTTCGGCAAAATCAACATTCTGCTCCATTGCCCAGCAGGCTGCTTCTGTCGGGGTGAGTTTCTTTCCTCTGCCCGCCTGATGCGCAGGCTGAGTTACAACTAATTCAAGACTGTGCTGAGAAAACATTATTTCGTTTAAACAGTTAAGACCAAATCCACCGCTGCCAAGAAATACTATTCTCATTGATTGTCCCGAATGCTCCGATTATTGTTTTTTTGATTCGTACTCGTTTTCGAGTTTTTTCAATGCCTTCCGATGAGCTATTTTCGCAGCAGAGCTCATCTTATTTGCGATGGTAATACCTTCAAGATGATCATATTCATGCTGAAGACATCTTGCGTAAAGCCCGTCGGCCTCTTCGGTAAATTCATTACCCTCCAGGTCAGTTGCGGTTACCGTGCATTTTTCATGTCTTTTGATCCTGGTAAAAATCCCTGATACTGACAGACACCCCTCTTCCATAGTTTCCACGTTTCCAACAGGTTTAACTGTCGGGTTGATATAAACTCTTATTTTTTCTTTTGATCCATCAAGTGAAATAATAAATATTCTAAGGCCCACATTCGCCTGAGGCCCAGCCAGTCCGATGCCTTTGTTCTTGATCATGATATTAATCATTTTTTCTGCTAACTTACGCACATTGTCATCGATTTCATCGATCGGCTTTGCAACTTGCTTAAGCACTGCCGCTGGATAACAGGTTATCTTACATTGTTCAAGGTCAATATCAGCCATAGCTTACCTCTTTAAAGCTGCTTAGTGTTTAATTCACGGTCTGCAAAAGTATTACCAAGGTAGTTTTTGATTACCAGTTCGTTTTGGATTATCTCCGCAGGAGGACCTTCACCGATCACTTTGCCGTGGTCAATAATATATGCCTGATCGCAAACCTCAAGGGTTCTTTCAACGTTGTGGTCTGTGATGAGAATACTCACGCCGGAAGCGACCAGCCTTGTGATCTCACCTTGCAAATCTTCTACCGCAATCGGATCAACTCCGCTGAAAGGCTCATCGAGCAGTATCAGTGACGGGTCTGTTACCATCGCTCGGGCGATTTCCAGTTTCCTGCGCTCGCCGCCGGAAAGAAATCTCCCCTGGCTGTTGACAACTTCCGTCAGAGCGAATCTCTCTATCAGCATATCCGCTTTCTTATTTCTCTCTGCCTTAGTGATCGACATCGTCTCAAGTATCGCATAGAGATTGTCGCGAACCGAAAGCCTTTGGAAAATACTCGGCTCCTGAGAAAGGTAACCTATGCCGAGCCTGGCACGTTTGTACATGGGCAGTTTCGTAATATCCAACCCTTCAAATATCACTGAACCTGCTTCGGGATTAATCATCCCCATGATCATTCTGAAGGTTGTTGTCTTACCAGCTCCATTTCTGCCAAGCAGCCCGACAATGCTTCTCTGAGCGATTGAAATAGATATATTGTCCACAACAACTCTGCCGGAGTACTTTTTAACCAGCCCACGAGTTTCAAGAAGAGTAATTCCTATCACGCCTGTACCTCAAAATTAATTAATAAAATAATCGAAAACCTATTATACTAATCCCAATTAAATTTTTCACTTTATCCGCGGGTAAATAACTCAAAGATAATAAGTTATAGATTTATTCGCGGAAATTTATTACCATGAATGGTATTATACCAATCATTCGGATTAAAGCAAATCGTCTTTTTTGCTATATCAAGGCATGTGAGCCATTCCGTTTGTGCTTGTGTTTGATTCGTTGTTTTTGGCGTAATGAGGACAAAGCCAGCACCCACATCTTCTTTCATCTTTCCTTAGCCCCTTCGCGCCTTTGCGGGATTCACTTTTCGCACCTTTCACACTTTTTAAACGTTTTCGCACCTTTCACACTTTTTCGTACCTTTCATACCAATATTTTAATCCACACTCATTACTCCTCAAAACCTGCCAATATTCACACCCGCCTGTAGCTTCATGCGAACCAGCGTCATTTTTCGTCATTTCCTGTAATTT
>CAYZEH010000171.1:0-5916 GCA_964477135.1 uncultured Pirellulales bacterium
AAATCCACAAAACCCCGATTTACCCACCGTTATTTTTGCTCAAAAACCGTTATTTTTCACAAAAAAGGGTAAAAAACCGAAAAAAACCGAAAAAAAGGTGAAAAAAGGTAAATTTTTAAAAACCGATTCTAAAATATTCCCCCTAATCCCTTGCAAAATCTACAAAATCCTCCAGCTTTTCCCTGAAAAACATTCCGAATCTACCGATTTGATAAAATCCCCATCCCAAAAATGCTTATTACCCCTGATATTGTAGATGTTTTGCTGCTCAAAAGGGCGATTGATACCATTTATGGCAATAAATTTCCGCGGATAAATCCATAACTTCTTATCTTTGAGTTATTTACCCGCGGATAAAGCGAAACACGCAGAGCCGAGATAGCGAAATTTACTTGGGATTGGTATAACATACTGCTTTTGCTGAAATTATGCAAAAAACGACTAAAAATCCTGCTCTTCCGAAAAAACAAATTGCTCTGAATTAAATCGAAAACTCTTTTTTCCTGGTGTTAAGCTGAGCTTTCAAGCGTGCAACGATGGAAGAATGCATCTGCGAAACGCGAGATTCTGATAGATCAAGCGTTGCGCCGATCTCTTTCATTGTCATCTCTTCGTAGTAATAAAGCACAATAATAAGCCTTTCAGCCCGTGTCAGGCCTTTGGTCAGGAGGTTTTTCAGGTCCCTTTTTTGTGCTTCAATGAGGGGATTTTGGCTTTTCTTGTCCTGGATTATATCGATCTCACGGATATCTTTGTCGCCGTCGCTTTCACCGTAGTTATTAGTCAGAGAAATCAGACCGATTGCGTTGGCGTCCCTGCGAAGCCGTTCGAATTCAACTTTACCAAGCTGTAATTTTTCCGCGGTTTCTTTTTCTGTAGGCTTTCTCCCAAGGTTTACTTCTAATTCCTGTGTTGCTTTTGTAAGCTGATGTGCTCTTGCGCGGACGAGCCTTGGAACCCAGTCCATACTGCGAAGTTCATCAAGAATAGAACCTCGGACACGAGGCGAGCAGTAAGTTTCAAATTTAACCCCTCTTTCCGGGTCGTAAGCATCAATGGCATCCATTAGACCGAAGATACCGGCACTCACAAGGTCATCGACCTCAACTTTGTCGGGCAATTTATTGTGAAGACGGATTGCTGCGTATTGTACTAAGGGCCGATAATGTTCCATCAAAGCATTTCTGCTTTCAACGTCATGAGTCTTATGGAACTGATCCCAGACTTTCTGTATCTCCACTTTATCTTTGGTTTTCACAGGTGTCCTCCGTGAATATCTATGACAAAAACCAGGCTCCGAAGACCAATACTCCGGATATTAACCAATCACCATCTTTACTTTTTAAATGTTTTGGCCATCAATTAAAACAGCCCGAAACATCACCAGTACTAATTATCGTCGTATAGCCCGATAACTTTAGAAAAACCACTCAACAAATTTCTTAAAAAAGTTACCGTTATTGCATTTAGCCGCTGAACTGTTTACCAACTTCGCTGCCAGTGCCACAAGAGAAGTAGTAGTACGCGACTTTGGATAAGCCAGCACTACCGCTCTGCGCTGACGGATTGCTGATAATAACTGCTCGTCTCTGAGCAGTACACCCGCATTATATATATCAGCGTTAAGAAATCTTTTTGCTACATAAGCAATGTGCTGATAGGTTTTTTTGCCCTCAGCCACAGAATCCGCTATATTCACAACAACACTGATCTTGCCGTCGTACTTATTGCCTGCTAAAACCTTTATCATTGCGTATGCATCTGTCATTGCCGCTGCTTCAGGCGTAGTCACAACCAGTACATGGTCAGCAGAAAGACAAAAGCTTACCACAGATTTTGTAATGCCCGCCGCAGTATCGATTATCACCGTGTCCGCTTCGTTTTGAAGCTGGTCCAGTTGCCTTATCATTCTCTTTCGCTGGAACTCACCGATATTTGAGAGCTGTTCAAGTCCGGACGCACCGCAGATTATATTCAACCCTTCAGGCCCGGTATGAATAATATCTTTGATTTCTTTCCTGCCGTTAAGAAAATGAGAAATGTTATATTTGCTGTTGATGTTCATTACGACATCAAGATTGCCTAATGAAAAATCCGCATCGATCAGGAGGGTTTTCTGCCCAGCCGCTGCCAGGCACAAAGCCAGATTCGCCGAGATATTTGTTTTCCCTACTCCGCCTTTGCCGCTTGTTATCGCCAAAACATTTGCTTTTCTTTGGCCTTCTTTCATCATCTGTTGTAACTGAAGTGCTTGGTTTGGCATTTTTCCGTTTTTAATCCTTTAAAAACTGTATATCCTTATTATTTCTATTCAAATATAGAAACCGCTCCTTGTTTCTGCTTCAAAAGCTCACTTGCGATTTTTTTATTGAGCGAATTTTCCATCATTTTATCGATCTGGGCTTCAATATATTTGTTCCTGTTTTCTTTCAGCAGAGCCAGCGAATCATGGTCTGTGGTCGCCGATACCTGAAAATCGCCGTTAACACCGAACTTGATACTGTCATTATCACGCAACAAAAGCCTGTTGTTCAGGACGTGCTCAGTAATAGCTTCGTCCATCAATTCTGAAAAGCCATCTACATCAAGGTCCTTAGGGATGTAATCAGTTCTATGGCTGTTGTCCAGATTCATCGTGAGTATCTCCTGGCGGGTATCTGTAAATTTTACGATTTTCACCAGCACCTCTGTAATATTGTCCGTTATTAACGATGATATATTCATTTATACTGATCCTAATTAGATTCTACCGTTTATCCGCGACCAAATAACTCCGCAACAATGCGTCATAACTTTCCTTACAAAAACTTCTTACCCCAAAGGGCATATATATTCCTTTATAACCTAAGCCGTCAGCTTTAATGTTGCTGCGAACTGTCAGCTTCTTTATTCTTACTGAACATCATGCGTATCTCAGATAGCGTTTTAGTCTCCTTGAGTTCGAGGATTTGGGACAGCTTTTCAAATACCGACTCATCATAAAGCCGATGTCCACCCTCGGTCCATTGTGTCTCGCTTATCAGACCCATTATCGTGTAGTTATGAATCGTCTGTCTGGAGAAAGGTGTGTATCGCACAAGGTCACCGATACGGTAAAGCTTCGCAGGTATTTGAAAAAATCTGTTGCTCGTTGTCACTATCTTTCCAGCTCCGTTTCATTGCTACTGATTTAAAAACCTTAGCATGTCCCCGAAAAATATTTTTTTCAGGAACCAATAACTTTTACGTTTTATAAAATGTAAAGTATGTTTTATCGGATGTCAAATTTTTTTCTGCTTTTTTTTGATTTTTTTTAAAGTTTTTCAAAGTTTTTTTTATAAATCTCGCTAAAATCCCGTTTGGCCTTAGTGATTGGCTAAAAACAGAGCAGTTTTTCGCTCATTTCAGGCTTTAGAGATGCAGATCGCCGCCGCAGTCCGATAAGAGAGGTGAGTTTGTAATGCCGAAACAGTTGAAAGAACAATTAAAGGAACATTTGGAAGGCGAAGCAGGCGAAAAGATAATCGATGGCATTGAAGGGGTGTTTTCAAAAAAAAAGAACTCTAACGTGGTAATTGAAGTTTATGCTGAAGCTATATCAGGTCGGATGTCCTGAAGACGTTGCACGCCATATTAAGCATGCGTTTTATTGTTCCAGCAGCAGCATCTTAGCCTTTGTTGTATTGTAACATATAAAGACCTTTAAAACAAGCGAAATCTGCCTGTTTTCCGGGTTTAGACAGGTAGAGGGGGTGTTTAAGTAAAAAAGAGAGAACAGCTTGTATCGGCAGTGGAAATTCTGGAAAGAATCCGAAAGATACCCAGCGTACTCAGACAGACACGAATAAGATTTGCGCAGAAACCCCTATACTCCTCAGCCGAAACCAACGAACCAACAGGTATCTCAACTTGACGTTCAATATCACTAGCCATATTATCCAAACGAATACATTAATGCATCTAAGATTGATTCTTTTTCAAAGACGCAAAATGAGTCACTTCCTTTCAATCCGAATTTTTTGAAGTCTATTCTTGCTCTACAGCCTCCGCCACAGAAATTTCTCACTACGCAAGATTGGCATTGCGTAATGGTATCAATGTTTATTTCACGTAACTCTTTAAGAATAGATGATTTAAAATATAGCTCATTAATGTTGTCTTTATTTAGGTTGCCAATCCGAATATCTGAATAATGTAACATATGGCATGGATATAAGTCGCCATTTGGTGCTATACTAAGTTCTTCTACAGCCATTGAGCATCGTTTGCATGGATTACATTTGTAATTATGGATATTTCGTCGAAATCCATAAATTCCAGCTTGTGACAATGCTTGGTAGTATTCCATTCCAGAAATTGCCAACTCGTTATAATCTTTTGCAGAACCCATTTGATAAAGTGGTTGAAAATTAACACGGTTGTCGAAGTATTTGGCGAATTCTGCAACCTCGTTTTTATTTATCTGCGTTATGGTTGCTTGAAGAATTATTTCAGCCTTTGCTTTATCTAATAAACTTACAGCAGATTTTACCTTTTCCAAAACTTCCGGCCCTCTGAGGTAAGAACTTTTCTCTTCATAAATACTGTCGAGACTTATTCTGGTTTGCGTGAAATATTTGCTTATTTTCTTTGCAATTGCTTCGTTGGTGATGCAAAGCCCATTTGTAAGAAGAAGAGACTCTGAGCCTCGCTCATGTATATATTTTGCTAAATCAAACAAAAAAGGAACCAGTAGAGGTTCACCTCCGGTGAAAGTAAACTTGAGGGGCTTTGAAATAGAGAGGACTTTATCAATGTATGCTTTCCATTGAGACAAATCGGATGTTTTTGCCCTAATCAGTTCTTTTGTATAGCAGTATTTGCACTTAAGATTACAGTCATCGGTGAGTGTGAGATAGACAGATTTTAGTGTCCCGTTCTCTTTATTTCCCTTTTGCTTCTTGGGGATTAAGTTGTGGGCAAATATTTTTGAATCACTTATTAGTTTTGTAATTTGACTAATTAGCAGTTCTGATTCCTCTGAATAATCCTTCTTGATATGTTTTGTAATACTATCAATTGAATTACATCCATCAAATAGATCGAAGATTGATTTGTATTTAACATTGATCGTTATCCAGTCTGGCACCTCAGGTTCAAGATAAAGGATTCTTGAATCCATAGTATTAACGAAAATATTGTCCGATAAATTCGGATATATTTTTGCTACAGAAGTAGATTTCATATTCAATTGTTTCCCCCAGCACAACCAAGTCCCGCCCCACAAACACCGCCGCCGCCAGCACAACCAAGTCCCGCCCCACAAACACCGCCGCCGCCAGCACAACCAAGCCCCGCCCCACAAACACCGCCGCCGCCAGCACAACCAAGCCCCGCCCCACAAACACCACCGCCGCCAGCACAACCAAGTCCCGCCCCACAAACGCCGCCACCGCCAGCACAACCAAGTCCTGATCCACATGTTCCCATAAGATATCTCCTTTAATAGTTAATGTTAACAATTATATTTTTATTGCATTCAGCACGGATAGAAGTTTACGGCGCAACACAGATATTTACTCAGCTTCCTGCGCAACTCGATGCAGCTCCGCAAACACCGCCGCCACCTGCACAACTTGATGCCGCTCCACATATTCCCATAACTCTTCCTTTCCGAAAATGTAAACTTCACATATGACATGCCGCATTTATTTTATCATAGCTAAAGTCTATTCTTGCATAAAGTAAATCTTCTTAGTGCAAAAGTCAATTGATTTTATGACAGTTGGGTGTTGTATAGCATTTTTCGCTTTATTTAGGGTTGTGAGGGGGGTATAATCACGGTTTTGAAAGTTTTTGTAAGGAGAAAAGTTATTAAATTCAAAGCTGTTTTATTTGATCTTGATGGTACGCTGCTTAACACGCTGGGTGATCTTGCGAATTCTATGAATGCGGTTC
>CAYZEH010000172.1:0-5900 GCA_964477135.1 uncultured Pirellulales bacterium
TCTTTGAGTTATTTACCCGCGGATAAAGCGAAAAATTTAATTGGGATTGGTATTACAAGGCTAAAGCATTTTAGTTTGATATTTTTAAAAAACAAGTTACAATTTTGAAATGATTAAAAGAAGGAAAACAATAATAGTAAAGGCAGGCTCGGTTAAGATAGGCTCATCGGAGCCGATCGTAATCCAGTCGATGACCAAAGTACATACAACCAGCATAAATAAATGCGTTAAACAAATAAATCAACTTGCCCAAGCGGGGTGCAAGCTTGTTCGACTTGCTGTGCCGACAAGAAAAGATACTGAAGCTTTTGCTAAAATAGTAGATAAAGTTAATATCCCGTTAATTGCTGACGTACATTTCAGCGTTTCGCGGGCGATAGAAGCTATTGAAGCCGGTGCTGCCAAGATCAGACTCAACCCAGGCAATATAAAAAACACCAAAGACATTATAAAGATCATAGATGCTGCGAAAATGCACAAAACAGCTATGAGAATTGGTGTCAACGAAGCCAGCATAAGAGATCTCAAAGCTGATGATATCCCCGCTGGAAAAAGAACCGCTTTGATGGTAACAGAGCTGAAAAAATATATCGCTATCTTCGAAAAACAGAATTTCACGCAGATAGTGCTAAGTGCCAAAAGCACAAACCCACTGCGAACGATAGAAACTAATCGAAAAATAGCTGAAAGTTTCGATTACCCAATACATCTTGGTCTTACACATGCGGGCCTGCCGGAAGATGCGGAAGTGCCCTCAGCGGTTACGCTCGGTGCATTGCTGGCAGAAGGGATAGGTGACACGATCAGGATAAGCGTTGCGGGCAACCCGGTACAGGAAGCTTTGATAGCGAAAAAAATCCTTATACCACTGGAACTATATCAAAGACAACAGCCTGAGTTGATAGTTTGTCCGACTTGTGGCCGAACTGAAATAAACGTTGTTGCCCTTGCGAAAAAGATTAAAAAAGCCCTCAAAGATGAACACAAACCTATCCGGATAGCAGTAATGGGTTGCATAGTTAATGGCCCGGGTGAAGCAGCTGACGCGGATCTGGCATTGTGCGCCGGTAAAAATAAAGCTGTAATCTACCGCCATGGCAAAAAAGTTGCAACCGCGGAAAAGGATAATATAATTAATGTCCTCCTGGAACAGTTAACAAAACTATGAGTTTCTGCCTCTCGAATCAGAAGAGTTATTATTATTATTTCTGAATGTACGAGCCCCATACTCGGAATTTGTGCTTCTGTCACTGTTGATTCTTTCATTGCCTTGCATGAATCTTTCAAATTTACCAAAGATCATTTTACCCGCTGAGGTCTGCAAAGAGCTGGTAACAGCAACCACCATCTCTTTACCAAGTTTGTTTCTCGCATCCTCAACAACAACCATCGTACCATCGTCAAGATAACCGACACCCTGGTCAGACTCTTCGCCAGCTTTGAGTATTTTAACCTGAAGCTGCTCACCCGGTATGACGATAGTTTTGAGAGAATTGGCAATGTCATTAATATTAACAACATCAACTTCTCTTACCTGTGCAACTTTGGTAAGATTATAATCAGTAGTTCCGATCCTGCCGTTACAGGTTTTTGCAAAAACAACAAGTTTCTGGTCAACCCCTTTAACATCAGCAGCATCTGCAACAACAGTATCGTCGATCTCGATGTCTATAGTACTGCTTTCCTGCATTGCTTTTAAAATATCCAGACCTCTTCTGCCTCTTTGTCTTTTCAGCTTGTCTGATGAATCCGATATCAGCTGTAATTCATTGAGTACGAATCTCGGGACGATCAGGGGAGCATCGAAAAGATTGCTTTTGTAAAGATCAGCGATTCTGCCGTCGATTATTGCGGATGTATCGAGTATCAACGGGCGGGCACCTTTTGTTTGTTTTGCAAATTCGACATAAGGTATAACAAAGCGAAAATCGTCTTTCGTTCTCACTACAATGCTTATAACAAGATAACATATACTAACTGCCGTCACCCACTTTATCGCCTGCAACGCGATCTCACTCAACTCCAGTCCATAAATCTCATCTATCATTTCCAGCACCAGCATAAAAACAAAGCTTATAAGCATACCCACAAGCAACCCGAAAAACACTCCCGCCAAAGCTGCAAGAGATTTCTTAGGCGTTAAAATATCAATTAAAAAAGCCATTAAAGCTATACCCAACCCAGCAGTTAAAATAATTATAAAATTACTTGTATCTGCTTCATCCGAGCTGACATTCACGAACAAAACTGCTATGATCAAAACAAAAAATAAAATTCTTAATACACTAAGCATCATAATAAAATACCTCCAATCAATTATAAATTTGTTTCTACGTTATTAAATATCCCGCAAAAAATAATAAATTATAAATACACATTACCCTTACTTTCGGCATTTAGCTATGAAAACGTTTACTTATATACTACTCACAGCCGAGTTTTCGCCATCTCAGCTCTCCGTGTCCCGTTTATCCACAGATAAATAACTTGAAATAACACTTTATAACTTTCCTCGCAGAAATTTCTTAACCTGAAGGGTACACTTTCTTTTCAACTGTTATCCTGTCAGCACCGAGTTGGCCGCAAGCAGCCTTAACTGTCTGTCCCATCTTAAGACGGATAGTAGTCTCAATTCCGCAGTTTTGCAGTTTTTTTGCAAAACTCGTCATAGTTGCCCTGCTCGAAGGCAAAAAATCGCAACCTCGATACGGATTATACTCTATCAGATTTATATTGCATTTGACAGAGCTAACTAATCGAATCAACTGATCCAGGTTTTCATTCGAATCATTAACGCCTTTTATCATAACATATTCGAATGTGACCCGATTACCCGTTTTAAACTGATACGTTTTCAAAGCTTTGAAAAGATATTTAAGTTTGTATTTTTTGTTAACCGGCATTATAGCACTTCTGACCGAGTCAACAGGGGCATTTAAAGATACTGCAAGCCTTGGTCTTACCTGCTCGTCCGCAAGCCTTTCGATACCATCAGCTATCCCGCAGGTGCTGACCGTAATATGCCGCATACCAAGTTTTTTGCCGGCCTGACAGTTCAAAATCTCTATCGACCTGATAAGGTTTTCGTAGTTATTTAAAGGCTCACCCATTCCCATATAAACCACATTGCTGGTCTTACATTCGTCTTTGGTTACGAAGTTTACCTGGTCAACCATTTCAGCAGCGGTTAAATTGCGAGAAAAACCGAGCTTTGCCGTTGCGCAAAAGCTACATCCCATCCAACAGCCAACCTGCGCAGAAATACAAAGCGTTCTTCTTTTGTCATCAAACAAAAGCACCGACTCGATCTGGAGACCGTCAGCCAACTCGAAAAGATATTTTATCGTTCCATCGGGGTCCTCAAGCTTTTCGACTAACTTGATCTGCGAGATAAAATATTCCTGCTCAACAAGCTCATCCCTGAATTTTTTACTCAACGTAGTCAAATCAGAAATTCCGTCTGCATCCTTAGCGTGGATAAAACTAAAAATATACTTAGCCAGATATCTCTTTTGACCAAATTCATCCACAAGCTGACCAAGTTCAGCAAGGGTCATATTTTTCAAATCTTTATCATTCATAAGTATACTGATCCCAATTGAATTTTACCGTTTATCCGCGGGTAAATAACTTAAAAATAACAAGTTATGGATTTATTCGCGAGCATTTACTACCCTTAAGGGTACAATAAAACGTTTCTAATCCTCTCTCTCAAGAATACTCATGAAAGCCTTCTGAGGGATCTGAACAGCCCCGATATTCTTCATCCTCTTCTTACCTTCCTTCTGTTTCTTCAGCACTTTCATCTTACGCGTAACATCACCGCCATACAATTTCGCGGTAACATCTTTTCGGAATGCTTTTATATTTTCCCTGGCGATTATCTTACCGCCGACTGCCACCTGCAAAGGTATCTCAAACTGATGTCTCGGTATCGCCCGGCGGAGCCTGATAAGCATTCTTCTGCCGCGGTACTCTGCATTTTCTCTATAAATGATCATCGAAAGAGCATCGACAGGAATTTTATTAACGAGGAAATCTATTTTAACCAGGTTGCTCTTTTCAAAGCCGATAAACTCATAGTCCATCGTAGCATACCCATGGCTTATACCTTTGAGCAGATCGTAAAAATCATACACGATCTCAGCAAGAGGTGCTTTGTACTGCATCATCACCCTCGTAGTGCTGAGATAATCGGTCCGGATAAGTTTGCACCGTCTGTCCTCAGCCAGCTTCATAATACCGCCAATGGTATCAGCTCTGGTAATTATCTCAAGCTTAACAAAAGGCTCACGTAATTCTTCTATCCTGGTAACATCAGGCAGCTCGCTTGGAGAGTCTATTCTATTTATATCACCAGTCGTTGTTAAAATCTCATAGCTTACCGTCGGTGCGGTCTGGATGACATCGATATCGTTTTCTCTTTCAAGCCTTTCCTGAACGATCTCCATATGAAGCAGCCCCAAAAACCCGCATCGAAAACCAAAGCCAAGTGCAGGTGAATTATTAGGCACAAACGAGAAACTCGCATCATTCAATGCCAGCTTATCGAACGCAGCCCGCAGTTTCGGATAATCGGTATTATTGCCCGGATAAAAATCAGAGAAAACCATCTGCATCGGTTTCTCATACCCAGCCAATGGCTTACCAGTCGGAGCCAATTCATCTGTGATAGTATCGCCGATATGCACATCCGCAATTTTCTTGATGTTGGCGATAACATAGCCAACCTCACCCGTACCAAGCTCATCGATAGCGGCCATCTCAGGTTTAAACTTGCCAAGCTCCGTTATCAGGTAATTTTTGCCAGCCCCCATAAAACGTATTTTCTGCTTAACCTTAAGCTTACCGGCGAACACCCTGACATAACAAATCACGCCGCGATATTCGTCACAATGGCTGTCAAATATCAAAGCCGCTGTAGGCTCATCACTTTTATCTTCTGGCGCCGGCAAAAGCTCAGCTACCGCATCAAGCAGGTCTTTGACCCCAAGTCCGCTCTTGGCACTTATCGCAAAGCACTCGTTCTTCCTGATCCCGAGAATATTCTCCACTTCTTCACCGACAACATCAACCTGCGCCGCCGGAAGATCGATCTTATTTATAACACCCAGCATTTCAGCCCCTGCTTCAGTAGCCAGATAAGCGTTAGCCACCGTTTGAGCTTCAACCCCCTGAGTCGCATCAACGACCAGAAGCGCACCCTCGCAGGCAGCCAAAGAACGAGAGACTTCATAATGAAAGTCCACATGCCCAGGCGTATCGATAAGATTGAGCATATACTTCTTACCTTCATACTCATAATCCATCGTCACCGCCGATGCCTTAATGGTAATACCTCTTTCACGCTCCAGATCCATACTATCGAGCAATTGATCTTTACGATCGCGCTCACTAACCGCCCCCGTAATTTCCATCATCCGGTCAGCCAACGTGCTTTTGCCATGATCAATATGTGCTATAATCGAAAAATTACGTATATGTTCTGTACCCATACTTACCTGAAAAAAAAGATTAAAAATTCTTAACCCAGAATTATACCACCCCCAGACAAAAAACACAACCCCCCTATCCCCCAAAATCACAAATATCACCCCACCCTCCAAACAAAAAAGGCTCCCGCAAACCATACGCAGAAGCCTTTTTAAATATCAATCTAAAAGCCTATATCCCTTCAAGCCACTTATGCGCCAATATTGCCAGATCATCAAAGTCGATTGTCCAATCGCCGGATAGATCGCACCTGTCATTATAATTAGCTTGCCCATCCCAAAGCCCCCACGTATCAGCCAATACCGCAAAATCAAACAAGTCAACACCATCGCCGCAAACAAAGTCACCCCCCCCAAACTCCCACCAAAGCTTAGGATACTCAACCCCATCCTCGCACATCCGCCATA
>CAYZEH010000173.1:0-5872 GCA_964477135.1 uncultured Pirellulales bacterium
AATCGGGGTGATAGGATTCGAACCTACGGCCTCCTGGTCCCAAACCAGGCGCTCTGCCAAACTGAGCTACACCCCGCGTACAATCGGGGCATTCTACATAGAAACCAATGCTAATGCAAGAAAAACGTGTTTTTTTTTGATGAAAAGTTTTTAAGTTATCCCCTTTGAGGCTAAGAAATTCCCGCGAGGAAAGTTGTAAAGTGTTGGTTCAAAGTTATTTACCCGCGAATAAACGGGAAAACTCAGTTGTGAGCAGTATAATTTAAAATAACCAGTTTTAAGCCCTTGCAGAGTAAAAATAATTTGCATATTTTTGTCTGTCTGGGTATAATGGTTGTTTGTAGGTTGCTTTTTGGGGCGATGTAAATAAGTGCTGAAATGGTTTTGCCCTTTTTTAATGATAATGAGATTTTAGCAGACAGCGGTATTGTCAGTGTAGAAATGGGAAAGAATTGGGTTATGACTTGCAGGAGAATACGTTAAAATGGACGGTATGTTTTACTCATTAGAACAGACAGCTAAAAAGCTGAATAAAACAGAAGCAGAAGTGAACGCAATCGTTAAAGAAGGGAGACTTCGCATTTTCTTTGATGGTCCTAATCAGCTTTTTAAAGTTGATGAGATTGAATCTCTTTTGGCAGATACGAGTATGCGGATGTCCAAGCCTAAAGCAGAAGAACCGGCAGAGGAGCCTGCAGGAACTGAAGATGAAGGAATTGCTCTTGCTGATAGCGAAGATACGATAGCCTTTTTTAAATCGTCGGATGAGCAGGAAAGTGTATCTGAAGATATTGACGATATTATTGGTTTAGCAGATGGTGAGGATACAACTGAGATAGCTGAAGTTACTGAGACAGGTGCTGATACTTCGGCTGATACGACAGAGGTCGGTGATGTCAGTGAAAGTGGAAATGAAGATGATTTTCTCATGTTGTCAGATAATCAGGATGAAAGTCAGAAAGAACCGGCAGCTGAAGAAAGTGTAAGTGAGCCTGGTTTTGAGGACGAGACATTCACTGATTTGTCTGAGACTCTTGGTTTGTCTGATAGTACAGGTGATACTTCTGCTTCGACAAGCGCTGAGGATACAACTTTAAATGGTGGTGGGATTAATATGCTTGGCGAGACCGACGGCGGTTATGAGCTTGCGAGCGATACGATGGGGGAAACCAAATCGGCGTCAGATTTTGATGGTGAGTCCCTGGAAGATATCGAGGATGATGTGAATCTTGATAGTTTCGGCAGCGGCTCAGGATTGCTTGACCTTTCTTTGCAGGCAGATGATACATCTCTTGGCGGCATTCTTGATGAAATATATACTTCAGATGAAGAAGTCCCGAAAACTTCAGCGGACACAGAAGGTTCCTCGATGGATGTGACAGCAGCAGCGGAAGAGATGTTTGGTGAAGGTGATATGGCGATTGGTGAGCCTAAAGCTAATTTTACCGGTGCTGCAATGATGCAGGGGTTTGAGCCTGCACCGGATATTTCCAGCAACATGTTAGGGGCGATATTGATATTGCCTTTTGTTGCGATGATTTATACAACAGTGGTAGTGATAGCAGGCGGCAGAGGTTTTAAACCATCAATCCTCAATGCGATCGAAGGTTATATTTCTTATATTTTTATTGGCTTTATTGCGGTAGCTATTGTTGTTAGTCTTATCGCGTGTTTTGCCGGCGGTGGCGATGGTACCAAGAAAGCCAAGGTTAAGAAGGAAAAAAAGCCTAAGAAGAAAAAAGAAAAGAAGGCTAAGAAATAACAGCCAGTTAATAAATAATAAAAGCCCGTTGAATATTATCAGCGGGCTTTTTTGTTTGGTATCGATGGTATTTTTTACTTTTTACCGGCGGCCAAGGCAGCCAGGAATCTGAATTTGTTTCCTTCGCTGTTTTTGTCTTTTTCCTCAAGCAGAGTTATCTTTACTTTGTGCCAACCATCGACCAGGTCAGTGGCAACTGGTTTCCAGACGCACATTCCGCCTTTCCAAATCCAACCGGCATAGGCATTATGTTTTACGGGTTCGAGATCATCGATCTGTACTTGTATCATTCCGAAGTCTTTTTGTTTGTCAATGTGATATACAATGCTTATGAATGAGCCTTTGATGTCGAATTCAAGAGTGCTGCCAGGCTTTTCACTTAGCCAACCGTTGCCTAAGAATTGTCGATATGGGCCTTTGTCATCGTCTGTTACCCAGCCTTGATTTTTTGCAGGGACAGAGGTTTTTGTGCAAAGCATTGTTGTATATTCAAAGGGATTTGAAGTTGTCTGCTTTGGTAAATCCGGGAGTTTTTTGATTTTTGGCTCTTTTGGCATTTTATCGAGGACTTTTTGGATTAAGTCGGTAACAAATTCTGCGCAGTAGCGATGTCCTCTATCGTTTGGGTGGACAGTGTCGGCTTCTATGTCTTCCCATTTTATGTTACCAGCTTCAATTTCCGGGAACAGGGCGTCACGGAAACTTACCATCGGCAGGTTGTAGTGTTTTCCGATTATAGAGTGTTTTTCCTGTTCGTTAGTTCCTTTTTTGCCACACAGGAAGAGCAGTATTACGGCGGGTTTTTTTTCAGCTTTTAACATTTGTCTGACAAGGCCTTCCATTGTTTCTGGTATGAGGTCATTTCCACCGTCGTTTACTGCGTATTCACAGACGATAAAATCGGGTTTGTGTTTTAAGAGATTATCTTCTACGCGGTGTGTGCCCATATTTGATGAGCTTGCGCCGATAGCGGCGTTTACATATGTTATTGGTGTTTCAGGAAACTTTTCTTTGAACCAGTCCGCAATTAAGTGTCCATACTGATTTTGATATTTGCTTGCTGCAGCACCTTCGGTAATAGAGCCACCAATGACGCTGATAACGAGTGGTTCTTTATTTATTGCTTTTGCTAAGACGTTTTCGATCCTGGTTGTATCTCCCATGGTTACGAGTGATCTTTTCATTATTCTTTTTTGGATATCTGTTTGAAGTGGTTGTTGTGCAGTGCAGCAGATATTAGATATTAAAAGCAATGTGATGGCTGTGATGATGCTGTGTTTTAGTTTCATTATTTTCTCCATTTATTGATAAAATTACTCATTATCTTATATACAAAACATTATGGTAACTTGTTCTGAGATTATTTCAATGTTGTATAAATAAAAAAGGCGTGACGACTTTAAAGCCATCACACCTTTGTTTTTAAATGGGAAAGTTTACTTCTTTTATTGTGCTTCTACCCTTATGCAATCGATATAAAACAGGTCGGAATCGCTGCTTGTATCAGACATGAATCTCAGCTTCATATTTGTTGGGAAGTTATATGAGCTTTCATTTATATATACAGTTTTACGGTAGAACTGGTCGTTTACTATATTAGTTCCGTTGGTATATGACTGAACTGTTTGGTATGCAGAGCCATCGAAATACTGTACTAAAAGGCTTTCACCTGCATCGACACCGCTTGCTATAAACCAGAAAGTAACTTTTATCTGGTTGTAGTCTGGAGAGTGGACATTAATTCCGTTAGTGTGAGAGAAAGAAGAGCTTGTGCCGCTATTGTCTCGCAGGTAAACAGCATGCGTTCCTAATCTTGACAAATCACTTCCGGTGTAATAGCCGCAATCAAGTCCACCATCAGTGTAGCTGCCGAATCCTGATTCAAAATCGTCATAAGTCAGCAGTGTTCCCCATGGTTTCGGATGTACCATCTGGTCCATAAGGTCAATGAAATCTTCCACAGTTACCATTTCAAAGTTAGCTGGCAAAGAAGCCTGGCATTGCTTTGAATAGCGAAGTGCATAAGGCGGGCTATCATAACATGTTATAAAGTAAGGCGTTTCCTTGGTTGCAGCAAAGGCGGTTATATGATTAGCGATATTGTTTGGATCGCTGATGTTATATGGATCAGCGGGATTTGTTGGTTCAAGCTTTGGATGCCATAGGCTGTCACCTTGTGAAATTGCAACTGGTGTGCCATCATCGAGCCAATGGTTTAAACCTCCAGAGGTTCCCTGATGGCCGAAGCATTTGATAGAAGGGGCATATGCTTTCATAGTGTTCCACATATCTTCGCTTTTTCCCCACCAGTTTTCTATCCACTGGAGACCAGTCATTTGCAGATATATTTCGGTAAAGGCAGAGAAATCTTCGAGGTTAGGCAGTTCTGAAGGTCTGCAATATCCCGCACCTGAAGGGCCCGTACAGAAAGTATCATTTGCTGTGGAGGTAGTGACATAGTATTCTGTTATAGCAGGCCAAAGTTCCGCAGCCAGAGGCTGGCATGTCCATGTTACAGGTGTTGTGCCTCTATCTACATCGAGCCAGACGGAATAGCCATACCAACCAGAAACTTTTAGCCCAGCTTCAAACCCCATAGAATCGCCGTCAGAAGCCTGTATCATAACGTAGTATTTGTTTTCATCGAGGATTTTTCCTGTTGTTGGTTTTCTCATCCACAGATTAGCCGGGTTAGCTTCGACATGTGCAAAGAAGCTAAGGTTGACAGTTGACAGTACGGTGTAATTACCTTTTGCTGAGGAAGCAGCGAGATCTCCCCCTTCGTCATGCCATCCGCCGAATACCATAGCAGGCTTATCGAGATAATCCATTACGGCATCGTAGAGAGGTCTTTGAGCTGTTTCCATAGGTGCCATATCCATGATGAAGTAGCCTTTGATTATGCCGTAATCCAAACCTGAATTAAAGTTGTGGATGTCATTGAAAGTTGTGAAGTTCTGATGTATTTTGCAAACGCCATCTTTTGGTTTACCGGTCATGTGGTTATTGACGTAGTCTGTCTGGGCGGCAAGGTGAGTTGTCCAGCTGCCTCTTATGTCCACGGTGTCCATGGCGGAAAAACAGCTGGCAGAGCCGTAGTTTAGCAGCTCTTTAGATGTGTAGGCGAGCATGTTAGCAGTTACCGGCAGGCGATTTTGTGTTGACGCGATATTCAGCGCAGGCATCAATTCACCGGCCTCGGCCAGGGTATAAGGGTCATACAAAACTAGTCCATTAACAAAACCAGAGGCTTTTGCTAACTGAACAAGCTCTCTGAGGTTGTTGACAATTCCAAACCTGATGCCTTTATTTGTCTGTAGGTAATTTACCCAGTATTCGTCAGCTGTTAAGTTACCGGCGTTTCCACCTTTGGTGTCAATGAAAAGTCTTGCTTTAGTTTTATTTGCAAAGCCTTGAATTGCGTAGGCGCAAAGTCTTTCATCAGCATCAAGACTTCCGACGCTACTATGGAAAGTATAAAGCCAGACATCACTAACGCTGAATGAGAGAGTTGAACCTGTATAAATTCTTTCAGTGTTAACTTCATCGATTCTCCAGTAGTAAGTCAAGTTTGGGTCAAGGCTTGTCAGATTATAGCTTGTGTTATATTTTGAAAGGTTGTCTTTATATTCCGAGCTGGCGTGGGTAGCATTTTCGACAGCAGAATAACTGGTGCCGAAATAGACATCGTGGGATTGTGCAGATTTACCCGCGGACCATCTTAATGTAAGATCGAAGTCTGGTGTTACCGCTGCAATGTTACTATCAGCGGGGCTATAGTTCCAGGCAGTTTCAGGTACTTCAATACAAAGCTGAGCGATTTCCTGAGGCTCCAGAACTCTGTTATAAATTCTGAAGTCATCCATCGAACCTTCCATCTCAGCCCAAAGTGTTCGGCCGATAGTGAAAGTTGTAAGATCTGCAAATGAACCGACTTTACCTGTTGCTGAGTTATAAAGCTTATCATCAACGTAAATTTTATAATCGCCCGTATCAAAGTTAACAGTAGTTGTAACTCTAATGAAGTCGCCCCAGGTTTTACCTACGCCGTTCTGTGCGAAGATAAAGTTTGCAGAAGTATCATCGAATGCACCCCAACACCACATGTCA
>CAYZEH010000174.1:0-5834 GCA_964477135.1 uncultured Pirellulales bacterium
ATGCAGAGACCGCCAAAGACCACAGACCAACCCTGATACTTTACACCCCGGATCTGCTTACCCACCTGATAACATTGTCAGCAGCTATCGCAGTTGTCGTTTTCCTTTTCTATGGACTAACCCCCTCGACCGTTGAGCGTATCGGAACAAACTACCTGATCTACACATTACCGCTGGTCGTTTACGCCATTTTCAGATTCGCGATGCTTTCGATGAGAGGCGTATACGCCGACCCAACCGACCTGATAATTCACGACAGGCCCTTTCAATTCACTATTGGGCTGTGGACCTTAATGACCGGCGGAATCATACTTTACGGTGAACAGCTAAAGGATTGGCTCAACACGCTTTACACACTTTATTAGGTCAGCGAAATTATTTTGAGACAATGTACTATCGGGATCCTGCCCGCAGAACGATAAGGTCAAATTCCCAAATTGGCATGCGCGGCATTCTTTATCGGAACTTAAAACTGCCGGAACCTGACAAACATGCTCAACAGAAAAAAAACTTGTAATTCATAATCCAAAAAAAATGTAAAACACCTTACTTTGCCCCCAAGAGTGATACTTCATGACATTTCACGCCATATTTCATTATTAGGGCATTAAATGTGTTTTCAAGCCAAATCAAGGAAATACAAACTCTACCAACAAGGAAAAAAGCCGTCAAGTGAAGTGGATAGCCTGTCAATTACAGAGTGTTTTGCGTAAAAAATCACAATTAGACCGGTATTTTTTTATATACTTAATTGTTTATTTGCCGAACATATATAAACAGAGTTAGGTATACAAAACTTGACTTCAGTCTAACCCGTTGAAGAAAACAAGGAACCTAAGGATCGAAATGTTAACAAAAACTGAAAATATGTCTACTTCAGGCTTTACCGGCCTAAGAAATGAGATAGTTATTCTTATAGTCGAGGATAACCGAGGCCACTACACTTTAACTAAGAATTGCCTCAGACAAGCCGGCATTAACAATAAAATCGAATGGCTGCAAAACGGTCAAGTAGCCATTGATTATCTCACAGGCGAAGGCAATCCCAGGAAAACCGGCACAAAATACATTATTCTGCTCGACATGCATATGCCAAAAGTTGACGGAATTGAGGTTCTTAGCACAATAAAACAGGATGAATCTCTACGCGATATTTCAGTAATTATGCTCACAACCAACGAGGACCAGCAGATCGCACGCAAATGTTACGAACTCGGATGCGATGCTCATATCATAAAACCACCGGGAGAAGTACTCCTGAAAGCAATAAGCAGGATCGGCCAGAGAATATAAGAAGTAAGGTTGAAAATAGCAAACTTGCTGCGTGTATATGACAAAAAGGGGACAGGAGAAAAAGTAGGCAGGAACTGGTTCGTAATAGATGCGATCTAACCCAATCTCCCACACAACTCCACAGCTCCTTCTGGTGACTATATCTATATATAAGTCATAGCTGGAGGCAGAAAATGGAGTTAGCTATCCGTATCTGCTCTCCCTCGCAGTGAAGACCAACCCTTTCAATCCAGATGCGTCGGTAGAGGTTGCGTGAAGTATAGCCCTGAACTTGAACTACCTTATATATTCACGATTTATCTGATTTGTTTTTATAACCAACTTTATATTTCTCTAACAAGAAAAATATCACAAGGTATACCGCAATAAATAATGTAATGACTATCCAATGATTAACCCCAACTAGTTCTGGAATTGTCTTCTTACCATAGCTGCCCCAGCTGAGAATATTATTTTTCAGGTAAGGGTATATCTCGGCATAAACTGCTGCCCCAGCTAACATCCCTAGGATTCCCCATCCTGCGTGCCAACGTCCCTCACCAAGTGCTCCGACAGCTGTACCTGGGCAGTAACCTAATATCGCCCAACCAGCCCCGAACAAAACACCACCAACTAATTGTGCGACTATGTTTAAAGATTTAAGTTTTAATTCAATCAATCCCATATCCATGCACAAATAAATACCTATTGTACCTACCAATATTGCTGAAAACATAAACTTGATTATTGTCATGTCTTTTAATAATAGAAAACCTACTTGTTTTTCAAACCTGAGCACACCACCTTTTTGCAGCAAAAAGCCAAACAATACACCCGTTATTAAACCTAATGTCAGTTCCATCGTTATTTACCTCCTTTATAAATCAGATGTGCAACAACAAATCCGCCACCCATAAAACCCATCATCGCTAATAAACTGCTTGCAGCAAGCTGCATCATCCCACTTAATCCGTGTCCGCTTGGACAGCCGCCTGCCATCCTTGCTCCCAGTATTGCAATAAAGCCTCCCAAAAATGCTCCTATCGCTCTGACCTGCCACTTGTTTCCAAACTTTTCGGACCATATTCCAGGAACTAATTCAGACTTAAACTGATTGGATATTTTTGATGCAATAAACGCCCCTATCATTATTCCAGCCACTAACATCATTTGCCATTCAACGAGAACTTTTTTTGACTTAAAATATTCGTTATTATTGACATGTTCCGGCGACACTTGTTTTTCCACCAGACCAGAAACTCTCACCATCGTAGTTGATGTGCCGAGGTATTTTGGTTTACCAATCATTTGTGTAGTAATTACAACTGATGCAATTGCCAGTAAACCTGTTAAGGCTCCGGCAACATAAGGACTCCAAGTCTTATTCATCACATTCATTCCAATTCTCCCTATTTTAATACATTAAATTTATATTAATATAATACCGGAGCATCAAATCATTTCAAGCTTATTTATCAGTTACCGCACGACTGTGTTGAGTTTTTTTTTGTAAACTTATGTACCTTACTGTGAAAAAATATGTGAAAATTTGGGGTGGGATTGGAATATCCTTCAAAAAAACGATTATAGGTTTCCTCTAACCCCATCTCTTCACGCCAGTCCACCAGCCCCTTTCTGGTAGTTCTTTCTTCTTATGAGCCATAGGCTAGGGCGTAGTTTGGGGTAGGATAGCTGTTGAGGGTTGTGTGGGAATTAAACTCCCTACTCCTTCAATGCCATTTCAATAGCTTCCATAATTGAATCGTCCATGGGGACGGTCTTTGATGGAAAGCGAGTAATTGTTTTTCCATCTTTGCCAATTAAGAACTTATTAAAATTCCACTTTATGGGCTTGCCAAACTCTCCGTTTTCTTCAGGGTTGGTCAGGTATTGATACAGCGGATGTATGTTTTTTCCTTTGACGGATATCTTTGAAAACATTGGAAAAGTTACGTTGTATTTAATGATGCAGAAGCTCTTTATTTCAGAATCGGTCCCTGGTTCCTGCCACAAAAAGTTATTGGCTGGGAAGCCCAGAATTACAAATCCCTTATCCTTATATTTCTCATAGAGTTGCTGTAAACCTGCATACTGTTTGGTGAAACCACATTTGCTGGCAACATTGACTACAAGAAGAACTTTTCCTTGATATTGAGATAAAGAAACAGCTTTGCCATCAATGTCGTTCATTGTAAATGAATGGAAATTGCTTTTCATATTAGCCTCACTTTTCTTGCTGGAAGGTTTTTGCTCGCAGGCAGTAATAAAGAATGAGAATACAAGCATCAGAACAAATGCACCTACTGTTTTAATTTTCATAAATTGCCTTTCAGACATTACTCTTTACTAAGGGTTATTGTACTGGTTATTTATCTGATGACAAATAAATTATTGAAATTGCCGCATTCCATAGCTTTCTCTAAACTATACAAGAACACTTAGTCCTCCCCAGCCAACCTTACACACAGCTTGCCAGTTCCCTCTGGTGACCATGTCTATATATGAATGACAGTTGGAGGCTGATATTGAGGGAAAGGGGCAGGTAGCCTATTGTCTAATGATGATTGTGTGCTTCATAGTTAGAACTCTCCTTAACTCTATATCCTACATTACTACTTAAAAATTGACAATGGTGTTTTTTATGATATACTGAAATTTGTTATTTACTAATGCCAGTCACACTTATGGAATCACTATGAAGAAAACGTTTAATTTGACCCATCCCAAAATCAAAGTTCCAAGGCTTGTTGATGCAATCAAACATAAAGTTAAAAAATATATAAAAAGAGAACGTCAAAAGACTCTACCCGAAAATGTCGATTTTTGGGATTTTGACTGTCGTTTTGGTGTCAATGAAACAACTAGTAAAGTTATTCATGTATCAGAAATCAATAAATACATTTCTCAAGCCGAGTCGAAACAACTCGAATCATTTTATTTGGAAATTCTAGCAAAACCGGGACATCGAAGCAAAAAGCCCATTGATTAAATACAGAGCAAAGAGAAAAATTTGAAGTTGTGTGTTAGGAGAATAGAAAATACCCTCTCACCGATATAGTAATAACAGTAAAGGGTTGAACCGAGTTTTAACTCCCTCTAAAACTTATATCCCTTCTCCAATGCTTTAATCATTATTTGAGCACTACCCATAGCATCTGATAAGGCTTCATTACTTGCCAAAGGCAAGAAAAGTCTAAAAACAAAAAGTGGATTTGTCCAATTCACCCTGAACCAGTAAAACACCATTAACTGCAATTTGGTTAGAATCAACAACTCTGATTTTTCTTTTTTTAATGTCAACTTTCAAAGACTCAACATAATCACGCTGTTTTTGCATTTCAACTTCAATGTCGCTTACAGCAGTAAGATGGATTTTGGCAATTTCATCACCATGCTTTACAATATAATCGTCTAGCTTTTTTAAAAATGCTTGGTCTAGAACTGACATTTTAAAGTTTTCAATGCCCTGTGAAGCTTCTATTGACAGGACTTTTAAAAAGTCTTTACTATTGCAGTTGTAAAGGTCTACACCATTATCTGACACAGAATATATCAAAAAAGCAAAACGAATATTCGACAACTCATTTGAACCAGATTCGTTCCCCTTCGCAGTTGAATCGATGTAGTTTTCAATATTTAGAAGCAAAATAGAATAGCCTTTGAGATGCATCGACCTGCCTTGGAAAGACATATCTAATTCATTCATTTGTGAGGCACGAGAGGATATTGGCTCTATGACTAAAGTGCCATTTTTTGCTCTGGCATTATAAAGTTCATTTAAAGCAGAGTCGGTATCAGACTTCCAATCACCAATCAATCTTTCATCCGCAACTGCATCTTCCCATAACTGCCCTGTATTTTGGACCGGAATACACCCCGCAACGCTCAAAAAAAAATATTGACCAAATTATGATTGAAATGTATTTCATCATATTGCCACTCCTTAAATGTAGTATTAATCCAAAACGATGGAGCCAGATTAGCTTTTTCAGGTGGAGACAATTTTATCTCCTCTTCATTATTGTGCAATTAATCCTACTTCTTTCAAGGATATTATTTTGCTCTCCCTTCTCGCCTTCTCATCAAGACAATACTTTTCCAGATAATATGTTTACGTTTTGGCTTTTCATCGACATATTGGCATTGTCCCAATTTTCTGATAAAACGTCTTTTTGAGGGGAAATAGAACCACTTTCCCACAGTTATCTTAATCTGAACGACTTCAAATCAGAGGTATGGTCTATCGTTCCCTTTATTACAATATTACCTCTCTCCCATTTACCGTGAAAATCCAGTGCTAGGTATGGCAAAATAGAATTCATAAAACGTCTTTTCGATAGAATTGGCGGTGGAGATTGTTTAACTCTTGCCTAAATTAATTTCCAAACTCCAACATTTTAATAGGAGCTTAATTAGCGAAATATATGTTAAATTTGGGTGTTTTTCAGGTCTTCTGGAAATCTTGAAATGCATACCGTCTAAAATGCGGATTATTGTCTAAATAATGCAGTTTATTTGTTAGACAGTCGCCTAGACAGTTACTTTTGGAATGTTTGTTTTTG
>CAYZEH010000175.1:0-5821 GCA_964477135.1 uncultured Pirellulales bacterium
TCAGGTAAACTAACCTTAGCTGAATCAACCATTTCCTTTAGCAGATTAAGTGCTTCTTTTCGTTGAGCAGAGTCAAAGCTGTCTAACTTCTTTTCAATTTCCTTTGTCAAACCGGACCCCGTTAATTCAAAATTCGTTTTCCTGCGGCAGATACACCGTTGTCTCTATGGAATTGGCCACTATCTTTCTCGCATCAGCAAGCGATTGGATTTGTCCCCTGGCAATAGCCTGAATCATAACATTGCCGATAGCTGTAGCTTCTATAGGGCCTGCAACAACTTTTTTGCCCGTAGAATCAGCGGCAAACCGGCAGAGCATTTTATTTTGTATCCCGCCTCCAATTATATGAAGGACATCTATCCCCTGTCCCGTAATATCTTCAATCGCTTCAATAACCGAGCGGTATTTTATCGCCAACGATTCGAGAATCACTCTGGCGATTTGACCTTTATCATCGGTCGTGGGTTGGCCTGTTTTCTTTAAATATTCATTGATCCTCGCAGGCATATCACCCGGAGCAAGAAAATCGTTATAGTCGGGGTCTATAATAGCAAAGAAAGGCTCCGCTTTTTCTGCAAGTGCGGTTATCTCATCATAAGAAAGCTCAACGCCATCTCTTTGCCACTGCCTGCGACACTCCTGCAAAAGCCAAAGCCCCATGATATTTTTCAGAAAACGAATAGTGTTTTCCGCACCGCCTTCATTAGTGAAAAGATATTTAAAACTTTTATCGTTAATAATCGCTTTAGGCGTCTCTATCCCCAGCAAGGACCATGTCCCGCTCGAAAGATATGCCCAGTTTCTTTCCTGCGCAGGAGCCGCAACAACCGCACATGCGGTATCATGTGAACCAACAGCAATTACATCTATAGGCCCACACCCAAACTCACTACAAAGCTGCGGCTTCAATGTTCCGATAACCGTCCCGGGTTTTACAACTTCAGGCATAATATTCATCGGCAGAGCAAGTTTATCGAAAATATCTTTCGACCACAAACCCGTCTTCATATCCATCAACTGAGAAGTGCTCGCCAGTGAGTATTCAGCAATAGCCTTTCCGGAAAGAAAGTAAGTGACCAAGTCAGCCATGAAGATGAGTTTTTTTGCTTTTTTCAAAACCTGCGAATCCGCAAGTTTCATCGCCAGGAGCTGATAGATAGTATTTAGCTGCATAAACTGCAAGCCGGTGTTTTCATAAATGCTGCGCTTACCTAAAAGCTCAAACGCTTTTTCCATCATCCCGTTAGTTCTGCTGTCACGGTAATGATATGGATCTTCAATCAGCTCACCATTTTCATCCAGCAGACCAAAATCAACCCCCCAGCTATCAACACCTATGCCGGAAATTTCGCCGTCAGCCTGTTTGACAGCCTTTGCTATTGCCTCTTTGATATTAGAAAATAACTTTTGAAAATCCCAACGCAGTGATGAATCGATTTCTGTCGGCCCATTGCCGAATCGGCTAACTTCCTCAAGAGACAATTCTCCTGCCCCTATCGTCGCCAGCATAACCCTGCCGCTTTCCGCTCCAAGGTCTACTGCAATATAGCGTTTCTTATCCTGCATTTTTCCCTTTTGCTGTAATTATGATATCAACTCGGCAATTATAAGCACATCACGACCTCTATGCAACAGTTATATAGCAGCTTCAGCATAGGGCCTTTTGTTTGATTCGTTGTTTTTATACACATCTGGGATGGTTTATTCCTAACGGACAAGCTCTTTTCGCCGAGTATAATCACTAAACCTGCCTTGCGTTGCCAGTTCCTTCTCCACAATTTTTATCTTTTCATTTTTATATTTTATTTTCACCTGCCAAAACCATCAACCTCTAACGATATAGCTCCGCTTAGAGAGTAAATACGAACATTATTGCGTTGGTGGTAAAAAAAGACGGAGATAACAAGAAAATAAAACTCCAGCTTCGGATTAAGCACGGCATATTCACTCTGCTGTTCAAATATTATCTGTCAAATACTGTTATTAGAAACACCAAAAGCATTATCGGAAAGAAGTAAATGAATATTGAAAAACAAAATCTCACACGGGAAGAAATACTTGAGCAGACTTATCTATTACTAGAACCCTGGCTCAATGACATTGACGAGTCAAACCAGATAAGTGAAGAAGCCAATCTGCTTGCTGATATGGGCCTGGATTCCGTGGCGATACTGCAGTTGATTTTAGAAATCGAAAAGCAATTTAATATCACCATACAGGATAACGAGTTGGATTCTGATGTGTTTTCAAAGATGGCAAATCTGATTGACATTATAGAGAGCAAAGTCAATGAGACTAATTAACTTGTTAAAACTAAGCAGCACTAAATACCCCGACCGTATTGCTATAAAAGATGATGTTGGTGAAATAACTTACGCTCAGCTTTTGTCAAATGTCCAGCGACTAAGTAATTATCTGAAATTGGCTGGATGCGGCCCCGGGGTAAAAATTGCAATTGTTTTGCCCAATCATGAAGTCTATTTTACAAGTTTTTTTGCGGTCTCTTCGGCTGGGGCCACTATTGTTGCCATGTCGTCAAAGATGACAGCTTATGAGGTTGCCGGATTTCTCAAAAGAGCTAATGTTTCTGTGGTGCTGACTGAAAGAAACTTTGCAGGCAAATTGGCAGCGCAACTGGATGATAAAAATCAGATTGCCATATTGACTATTGAGCAAAATACAGGTTTTGCCTTTCAAATAGAGACCTTTGCCTCTGCCCCTGCCCGAACAGATGCTGATAACAGCGATGTTGCACTGATGGTTTATACCTCAGGCACCACTGGTCAATCCAAGATTGTCATGCTCACCGATGATCAACTAATATCGAATATGTTCGTCTATAGGGCTGTAATGGATTTCGACAAGCATAACATTGTTTACTGTTCGTTGCTTTTACACCATATCTACTGCATCTGCGCCCAGATACTTACCCATATCAGCCTCGGTGATACCTTCATAGTAAAGAATCGCCCGTTTTTCATAAAGGATTTTTTCAAAGCAGTACAGAAGCATAGAGTAACCATAACAGCCTTTGTACCTTACCTGGCTACCCTGATGGCTGAATACCCTGACCATGATCAGTTCGATATATCCAGCTTAAAATATATTACCCTTTCCGGAGCTAAGACACCGAAACCCGTTTACCAGAAATTAACTCAAACTTTCGGCCATATAAAATTTATCAATACCTATGGTATGAGTGAGGCAGGCTCACGAATATCAATAGCGGCACCTGATCCCGCTGAATTTCCAATAGAAAGCGTGGGCAGACCAATTCCCAAAGTTAAGGTAAAGATCACTGATGAGAACAGAGAAACTCTGCCAACTGACTGTATAGGCGAAATCGAGGTCAAAGGAAGCGGAGTTTTCAAAGGCTATTTCAATCAGCCTCAGCTGACTAAAGAGACAATTATAGACGGCTGGATGAGAACTGGCGATCTCGGCAGGCTGGATACCCTGGGTAATTTGTACCTGGCTGGCAGAAAAAAAGAGATGATACTGTGCGGCGGTGAAAATATCTTCCCCGCCGAAATCGAAGAAACCATTCTTGAAAATAGTTCTGTCAGAGAAGTTGCTGTTATTGGTTTGCCGGATGACAGACTTGAAGAGGTGCCGTGTGCCTTTGTGGTTTCGAGGGAAGGCTTTTGCAGTAAAGCGGATATTGTAAATTTTTGCCGAAAAAAGCTAAGCAGTTTCAAAGTACCCAGGAATGTTTTTTTTGTAGACAAACTCCCCAAACTCGGCAGTTCCAAGATAGACAGAAGACAATTAAAAGGAATCGCACTTGATAAATTAAGGACCGGTTCGTGAGATACATATACTGCCATCCATTATTTGATGAGCGGAAATGTGCCCATCGATTTTCCTACCAGTTGGCTAAGACCTTTGAAAAAAACAATCTACAACTGGAGAGATTCGATTACCAGGGAACCGGCGAAGCGAAAGGTGCGTTTTGTGATGTCACCACAAATAGCCTCAGGGGTGACATTGAGGCAATCATTAACAGCGACAGAACCTGTCTTATAGGCACAAGGTTCGGAGCAACCGTTGCTTTTGACTGTTGCCGCCAAAATAGTTCTAACGTCCAGTCACTTATTCTGATAGAGCCGGTAGTGAACGGCCAGAGTTATGCCAGATATCTTTTCAGAAAACAGCACTTAAAGGACATAATGACAGGCAACAGCAATGAATTTACAGATGAGAATGGTTTCTGCAACCTGGAGGGCTACAAAACAAACAGCAAATTCATCGATCAAATTAAAGAAATTCAACTAATTGAAACAGCTGAAAAAATAAAATCAGGCACAACAGTTCATATTGTTCAGATATCTACTTCTTCCAGAATAAATTCTGAATATGACCTGCTTGCGGAACATCTGAAAAAAACCGGGATACCAGCTTCTGTTGAGGTCTTTCATCTGCCTGTCTTTTGGGAAAGGATACCGGATGAAGACTATAGTGCTGTAACCGAAAAAATCGTGGAGTGGTGCCGATGGACCTAATAGTTTTTTTTGTCCATCGGCGTAAATTTACCCGCAGGACCATCGGAAACAAATAAACAACCACCGGTTAAAACTGGTGGTATTAAGATTGGAAGAATAAATCTATTTTTTCTTTGTAAATCTTCTTCGTTAATCTTTGTAATTTTATAATTCTTTTTGTAGTGGTATCAATCCAATGACATTGAAAAATATTGAGCAGCATTATTGAAACAAATATTTTTTATCATCCGGCCGAGCCAATCGATATCGTTTGGCAAAAGTCCCGCTTCAACATCACCGCCAACCATATTACATAAAATTCTGCGGAAATATTCATGTCTGGGATAAGACAGGAAACTTCTCGAATCCGTCAACATACCGACAAACCTGCTCAAAAGCCCAAGGTTTGAAAGAGCGGTCAATTGTTTTTCCATCCCGTCTTTCTGGTCAAGGAACCACCAGCCCGAACCATACTGAATTTTACCCGGACAGCTGCCGTCCTGAAAATTACCCGCCATCGTCGCCATCAACTCATTATCTCTCGGATTGAGATTATAAAGAATCGTTTTGGGCAGATTGTTCTCCTTATCTAACCTATCCAGAAATCTCGCCAAAGGCCTGGCTATTTCAAAATCGCCTATAGAATCAAAACCGGTATCAGCGCCAAGAGAATTAAACAAACGGCTATTATTATTTCGAAGTGCCCCCAAATGCAATTGCATAACCCAACCCGCTTTGGCATCCATCAATCCAAACTCATACATCATCGCAGATTTGAATTTGAACTGACTGGCAATATCGATCTCTTTACCCGCCCGCAAATCAGCGAATATTTTCTCAATCTGGCTGGCTGTGTAATCCTGGGCATAAGCAGTTTCCAAACCATAATCCGAAAGCCTGCAGCCGTTTTCATGGAAATAATCGTGTCTGTTTTGAAGAGCCTCGATATAACTTTCAAAAGAATTGATATCAATATTAGCAACCTCAGCGAGCTTATCGATCCAGCCATTCAAAACACCCGCCTTCTCAATCGCCAACCCCGCATCAGGTCTGAAAGCTGCATAAACCTTAACTTCAAAATTATCCGAAGCAATTTTTTGATGGTATTCCAATGAATCTAAAGGCCCATTAGTTGTACAGACTAATTTTACATTCATTTTTTTCATTATGCCACGAACACTAAAACCCGGACTCCGCAGCATCTGAGAACAACTATCATAAATTCCTTTAGCAGTATCCGGGCCAAGCAAAACCCCTTCAATTCCAAAAGGCCTCTTAAGCTCAAGATGCGTCCAGTGATAAAGAGGATTACCCATGCAATAAGGAACCGTCTGTGCCCA
>CAYZEH010000176.1:0-5799 GCA_964477135.1 uncultured Pirellulales bacterium
TGATCTGTTTACCGTGATAAGCATAAATGAAAAAAGTGTTGAAATATCAATTATCAATCACAGAGTAATGTTAAATCTGTAAAAGAGGATACTATGTCAAAAAAAATGAACAAAAAAAGCCTTATAACATATTTGGGATGCTTTCTTGTTATCAGCCTGGTTGCTGTTGGTAATGAAAAAACAATCGATGGATTTGACCCATTCAGCAATGAGCTTGTTGGCAGTGAATCAGAAATTTCTCAACAGCAGAGCGATGCCGGGCCTGTGATACCACAGGTACAATTCAACAATAATGACATATCAATGGCATTTCAGATCATCAGTGACGCTACAGGATGGAGTATATTCCCCACTGATACGGTAAGCAGAGCCAAAATAAGCTTATGGGCTAAAAATGTCACCGCTGTCAAACTGCTCGATACGATTGTCACCAACGCAGGGTTTATTTATCATCGCAAAGATAAAGTTATCAGCGTTATGACCTACGAGGAATATATGCAAAATTTTGGTTTGGCAAAAAAGGTGTTCTCACTAAAATTTGCAAAAGCAGCTTCAATCGAAACAGCGATTAAGCCTTTTCTGTCCAAACTTTCAAAAAGTGTGATTCATAGAGAAACAAATTCAATTATCCTTTATGAAAGCAGCGGAAACCTGAAATTTATTGAAGAAATAATAACTACACTCGACAGCCCTGCGGAAGATACCGCTATAGAAGTAGTAGCACTTAAGTACGCGAACAGCGCAGAGCTGGCGAAAGTTTTGCAGCTGTTATTTTCAGAAAAAAATCAACAAAATCAGAACACAAAAAAGATAAGCACTGAAACAAGCTCAAAAAATCTATCAACAGAAAGTCCAACTGCTGTTTACCCTGTTGAACAAACAAATCAGCTTGTGATTGTTGCCACCAAGGAAAAATTTGAGGAAATTAAAGCAATAATAGATAAGATAGACATCTACGATGACAATGTACTGCTGGAAGTGATAGACCTTGATTATGCAGATTGTGAGGAAATCGCTGTGACCTTTCAACAGCTCTTCAACGCAGACGAAAAGAATGACAGCAGCAAAAAAAGCTCCCGCCTGGGATCATCTGCTGATAAAATACAAAACACCGCAGGAAACGCAACGCTAAGCCCCCAATCTCAGGTGCAGGTTTATCCGATAGCAAGGACAAATCAGATCATCATCCAGGCTGTTCGTTGTGATGCTGAAAGGATCGAAGCTCTTATAAAAAAGCTCGATAAATATGTTGAGCCTATAACCAAAAATTATCAATTCATCTATGTAGATGCTTCGGAGATATTTTCAGGCTTACAGCAAATTGTCGGCCTATCAGGGCAAAGCAATAACAACAACCGATCCGGCAAAGATGACGGAAGTGCGAACGGGATAAATCGAAGCGGCATAACGCTGGTTGAAAAAACGAACTCCATCCTGCTGACCGGGCCTCCTGCGATCCATAGAATAATGACATCCATAGTCGAAAGCATTGACAAAGCAAGCTCTTATGAAGCAGGTATGATAAGAATATATAAGCTTGAAAACGCTGACGTGGACGAAGTCGCCAAAACAATATCAGAACTTATACAAAGCACAGACAACAAAGATGAAAAGGAAAAGACTACCCATGCGAAATTCGCAGGGAAAACTTCACCTTCGACGAACAGCAGCAGTAATACAGAAATGTCGGAAACCGAAGAATTCGTTCCTAAAATCGAAGCAAGGGTCTCTGTCAGCAAATCAACCAATTCGATTGTCGTTCAGGCAACTGCCCGCCAACACCGCGAACTTGAAAAACTTATCAACCAACTCGACAAACGCAGAAAGCAGGTTCTTATTGAAGCGATGATCGTGGAAATATCCGAAAACAATGACTTGAATCTCGGCATAGAGTTAAGCAGTGCGTCAGGTGATGCATCGATTTTCAGCAGCTTTGGTTTGTCCACCGGTCTGAATACAAAATCAGGCACAAGAAATATCACTGTAAGCCCAGGCGGAACCGCTTCTATTTTAAACCCCGGCAGTATTCAAATGATAATACAGGCTCTCAAATCTGATGGTAAAGCGAGAATAAGTTCATCTCCGCAGATACTCGTAAACGACAATGCGGTCGGCTTTATTAACAGCATCGCAGAAGAACCAACCACACAAACAAACCAGGGTGAGACGACCACAACAACATCCTTTGCAGGATTTGTAGAAGCAGGTACACAATTTGCCATCACCCCACACATTAGTGAAAAGGATTATCTCCGGATAGAATACCAGATCACGCTTAACTCTTTCGGCACAAAACCTACCGACCCATCGATCCCACCACCAAGAAATACAAGCAGCATACAAAGCGAAGCAACTGTTCCTAATGGCTATACTATTGTCGTTGGCGGGTTGCAAACTTCAGATGAAATTGAGAATGTGGATAAGATTCCCCTGCTTGGTGACATTCCCGTTATAGGCTGGGCATTTAAAAATACTATTAAAGAAAAGCAATACAAAACTACTTATCTGTTCATTACACCAATCATAATGGAAAGTGACAACTTCAATGATCTGAAAGAAGTGAGCGATAAAAAAATGGAGGAAATCCAGCAGGATGAACAAAAACAATAACCATCGCAACATCGGAGAAGGCTTTGAAAATTCATCTATCAGGGTACTAACCGCTATACCGGTATTTAACGAATGCCGGTATGTCAGCCAGATAGTTTCCGCGGTTAAGCAATTCACAGATGAGATTCTGGTTATAGATGACGGCAGCACTGACGGAAGCCAAATGTGGATAAGTAATTGCCCTTTCATAAGAAAAATAATTCATTCGAACAATCAAGGCTATGGTCAAAGCATTATCGATGCCATCGATTACGCACAAAAAAACAAATTTCACTGGCTAATTACAATAGACTGCGACCACCAGCATCAGCCCGAATACTTGCCCCGATTCTACGACGAAATTAAAAAAGACAACTGTGATATAATCAGCGGGTCAAGATACTTAGTTCCTGAAAACAAGGGAACACTTGCCTCGCCTATAGATCGTATCACGATAAACAAAAGGATAACTTCTTTACTGAATTGCTGGTTCAACCTGAATATTACTGACGCTTTTTGCGGCTTTAAGGCATATAAAGTGGCTTCTCTGACAAACCTTGATCTTACTGAAAAAGGCTACGCGATGCCTTTACAACTCTGGATACAATCTGCCAGAGAAAAACTTAAAATAACAGAGATCGAAGTGCCCCTGATATACCACGACAGGAAAAGAAACTTTGCAGGTGAACTTGAAAACCCGAGATGCAGGATGAATTACTACATGCAGACAATAATGCGGGAGCTTCATAACTATGAAAATAAAAACGCTTAGACAATTAAAAATACCCACTGAAAAAAACGCTATCTTCGTAAGTCCGAAATATTCTAACTGGCAAGAGATGCTTGACTATAATCGTGCAACCGGTTCCGACTCACAAGACAGATCAACCGCCCGCAGTCAGCTATTGCATATCGCTCGCGTATATACATCTCAACTGCTACCAGGCTGTCACTATCAGCAAAAAACCGCAAATTTAGTTGTCACCGGACATCAACCGATCTGGCATCATCCGGGAATATTAGCTAAAAATATTATAGCAGGCAAATTTGCCAGGCAAATGAAAGGCTTGTGCATTCATCTTGTGGTAGACCATGACATTGGTGACAGTGATATGGTTTTGCCTTTTTCAAACCATGATAAAACGCTGGATTTTATAAAAATACCTGTTGAAAAAAACCAGCGTAAGATACCTTTTGAACTCAGAAACAAACCTGACTTAAAAATGATAAACAATCTTATTTGCTCTATCGCTAAAAATTGTCCTGAAAATTTCTGCTGTCAATTATGGTCTGAACATTTGAAAAAACATCCACAAATAATTTTCTCACTTGAAAATACAGGTGATCTTATCACGTCTCTACAGGCAGTTCTGAATAACGCATTAGGCATTGAAATGCTTTATTTACCCACATCGCTGATGTCCCAGAGCAATAGCTTCCTGAAGTTTGCAGGGGCGATAATAAAAAACTATGAAAAATTCATTTATATTTACAATGACGCTATTTCAAAAAACACCACACACAGCAATTTTAAATTTTTAAACATTGATAATTCGGGTAAAACAGCTCTTCCATTATGGCTTGTAACAGCTTCGGGGTTAAGAACCTGCATGTATGCAAAAAAAACAGGCTCTTCGACAATTACAATCTCAACTATTAGCAGAGAGCTTGGCGCAATCGACTTGGCTGGCAATATAATCCAACAGTTAAAAAATATCCTGAACGAACATCAATTATCTTTAAGACCAAAAGCTGTCACAATGATGCTTTTTGTGAGGCTGTTCTTATCAGACTTTTTTGTTCATGGCGTAGGGGGCGGTTCATATAAAAAAATAACCAACTTTATTTTGGACAACTATTACAGCCTGAAAAAAACAGATGCTGCAATTGCAACAGCTACTGCTGCCTTGCCATTATTGAAACAATCCCCTCAGCAGTACGATATAAAAATCTTAAACCAAAATATTCACAAAATCCACCACAGTCCGGAAAAATACATCGATAAAACGCTGCTGGAAGATGACAGTATAAAAAAAGCTATCGAAACAAAAAACAATATGATTCGCCAGGCCTGTGACCTGAACAAATCCGCACAACAAAAACAAGATGCCTGGAAAAATATTAATAAGATCAACAGAAGGCTCATAAAGTATGCTCAGCCTTCTATAAAAAAATTCGAAGAACAGATTCAACTTGCTAAGCAATTTCAGCATAGCACAGAAGTTCTGAATTATCGTCAATTCTTCTTCGGCCTATTTCCCGAAAGCTTCCTGAAAGATTTCTCAAAGCCTGAAATGGAAATATGACCTGTTAAAGGAAATATAAAATGCAAAACGTTTTGATAATAGCACCTCACCCTGACGATGCTGAACTGGCAATGGCGGGGACAATAGCAAAGATGACAGACTCCGGGTTAAATGTCACTATAACAGACCTGACAGACGGTGAGCCTACTCCTTTCGGTTCAAAACAAATCAGAAAAGAAGAAGCCGCTCGTGCAACTAAAATACTCCAGGTAAAAAATCGCCTTTGTCTGAACCTGCCAAACCGATATCTTTACCCTACGCTTAAAAACAGAAAAAAAGTCGCGGAGACTATAAGAATTTATCAGCCTGATATTTTGTTTGGACCCGCTGAGCCTGATTTGCACCCAGATCACATTGCGGCTGTGAAATTAATCGACGGTGCAAGATTTGAGGCAAAGCTGTGCAAAACCAGATTGGCGGGTGAGCCTCACTGGACTTCAAAACGCTTCGGCTATTACAGTCCACATCGCTTTGACTATCCGACGCCGAGCTTTATCGTAGACATCACAGACTACTGGGACGTGAAAATGGAATCCATAAAAGCGTATCAAAGTCAGATAAAAAATCATCCGCCAAATACAATATCTATCGTTGAAAAAACTGAAATAGTATGCAGGTATTTTGGTCAGTCTATCGGCGTAAAATTCGGCGAACCATTTTACAGCTATCAGCCTCTCTCCGAGGATGCGTTAAATCTGAAAACATAATTCCATAACGAAGCTTATCGCGTAAAACACCTTGTTTTTTGATACCAAACTTTTAACTTTCATTTACTGTTTGTCCGACCTGTTTCCATCTATCGTGGTTCATATCTTAAAAAACGGAATATACCCTTCAGGGTAAGAAATTTCCGCGAATAAATCCGTAACTTGTTATTTTTAAGTTATTTAACCGCGGATAAACG
>CAYZEH010000177.1:0-4337 GCA_964477135.1 uncultured Pirellulales bacterium
TACCCGCGGATAAACGGAACACGAAGAGCCGCGATAGCGAAAATTCAATTAGGGTTAGTATGATAAGGTAAAAAATGAAAAAAAAGTTGATGTATGCAATGATCGCTGTGAATCTGACGATGGCGATAAATGTTTTTGCTGTGCTTCAAGACAAGAACTTATTGCCGGGTTCTGCTGAATTCAAGAACGACGACGTCCATATTATCGTCAAGGTACGGTCAAGCGTTTATACTTATAAAGTGACTAATCCTGGCGATTCTCCGATAGTTAAATTTGAGATAAACCAGCATGCGGCATACAATTTTATTACGCCAAAAGGCTGGGAAAAAGAAGAGGCATCTGATATTTTCAGAGCATGGACTGATGACCCGAAAAATGGTATAGAAGGAAAGAAGACCGCTGAATTTTCCATTCGAGTCAGCAGCAGTGGCGCTGTTCTCGGGCTGGGGACAGCCAAAGTATATTTTCAATCCGGAAAAATCAGCACACTTGACAGTTTATGGGTACCGGCTCCGGAACCTAAAAGTTACATTATCCTGGTGGCAGTTTTAATTCTGGCTGTTATGTTGTTTCATACTGCCATTGTCGTCTATAAAAATCGCAGGGGAGGAAAACTTACCGTTTGAGTTGTTCGGTAAGTGGAAAATGTTCTTTTAAGAGGATACCTAACGCCTCCCGCAGAAGATTTTTGCATTGGTCTGTGCCCGCAGTTAAATCGCCGCCAATAGGACAAAATGTTGCGGCCTCAATCTTACTGAAATAGACATGACGATTTCCGGGTGTGGCTAGAACCCATCTGGCCTGCTCCCTGCTATGTCGAAAGTGCCCTTCTACAAAAAAGACATATGCCACAATATTATAATGCTCTGGTTTCTCAAGTATCAGCAAGCGTGCTTTAACGTATGGATATTCCGGTGCCAATTGAGGTGTGTCGATTGTAAATGTCGACATTTTCTTAACTATAGCACCGGCCTGTCGAGAGCATACCTCGGGTGTATGCGGTATTTTGTCTCCGGGATTACTGTAATATGTTACAAACAGAACGAAATGGTCAGGGTTTTTCATGATATCAGTTGCCATCAAATCAAGATACAGGAATTCATCGGTTCCGATATCACCTTTCAAAGTATCTTTACGGATAAAGTCCCAGCCTTTCTGAAAAGATGGTAAAGATAAGAAATCAAAATCTTTCAATGCCTTACGAATAGCTATCGGCTCTTTCATATAATGTTCTTCCAAAGCCTGTAGGCCAGGTCGAAGTCCTGTTGCCGCTGCAAAGAGGATTGCTACCGACAATAAAAAACGCAAAGAAAATAACTGACTTCCAGAAATTCTTTTTTTAAGTTTAATCATGGCTGCTGCCTCCATCAGAGTTCTCATCTTCATCGACTTCGATAAAAAGATTCAAATTTACTGAGGAAATAAACGCGAAAAGACCATAAACAACAAACAAGCAACACAAAGCTGAGATATTTCTCGGCAGCGGGCTTGCATAACTGACCGGTGTGTATATTACAATCAAACCCCAGCAGAGGAAACGCAGGAAATTACAGAATAATATAACCGGTATCGCCATAACACCAACAGCAAGAATACGCCAAATTGATCGGCTTTGAGAAAATAAAACAAACACCCCTATCATTGCCATACTCATCAGCAGCCTTACTCCACGAAAAGATTCGCCAAGTGCAACCACCCCGGATTGTTTATCTGATGAAAAAATCACATCAACACCTTTAAGCACAATATCAATTCCGGGTAACATCTCAAGTGTCATAGCTACTGCTTTTATGGTATATGTTTCCGGACGGATGACCAGGGCGGCATATATGCGTACGCTGATTGGGATTGCCAACAATAAAAGTATTAATATTGGCAACGAGAGCTTTAAAACACGCCATCCACCAGCAACTAATATCACCCCTGCCAAAGTCGGGATCATAGCGATATCACGAACCTGTCCATAATTAAAAGGCCATGTGGTACCGGCATAGATGGCAATGCCCAGAACCATAAGTCCAATTCCACACCATGACCCGTTAGTCAGGCTTTTAGCAAATAAATCACGCCGACAGTAAATGATTAACACTGCTGCTATAGGAGCAACTAAAGCATGTATGCTTTCGCTTGACCTGGATACCATTGATACTATCTTTATCAATTCAGGCCGAAAAAGCCATACGAAAAAACCTGACAAAACCACAAGCCTGACCAAAGCCCATATTATTTGATCAGTATCTGTCTTTTGGTGAATCTGCATTTACCGCCCTTTCATGCAACATCGTTAAAGAACACTACGGCACATAATATGCCCAGGCGCTTCGTCCTGTACTGAATACCTGCCAATGAGAAAACAACAGACGCTCAGTATACCGGGTAACTTCTGCATCAATCTGTGTTCTTTTCTGCCAGACCATTATATCATATTTAGCTTGTTTAGCTTCAGATAAAGGCAATAGTTTTGGGTTTTGCTCATTTGGGTCCGCGATTAAATCATATTCAAAAACCTTGTTGTTATCAGGCCAATAAACCACCTTACGAGTTCCCTGAACAAAACCCAAGGGGGTACCCTCAAACAAAGAGGAAAAATAGAATCGTCGGTTATCGGATTCGGTTAAATGCAAGGCATCCATACCTTCGAAGTTTGCGTCGGAAATATCAAAACCAATCAGACTTAAGAGGGTTGGTGTAACATCCAGTTGCGAACAAGGCTGTTCAATTATTTGACCTGCCTGGATATGACCGGGCCAACGTACAATCCATGGTACCCGGATGACCTCTTCGTACGGTATCAACCGTCCCTTGCCCATCTGAGGCCTGAAACTGGTTCCATGGTCGCCCATAATGCAAAGTATTGTATTTTTATCAAGCCCCCTCTTGCGTAACTCCAAATCGAGTTGCCCCAGGAAATAATCATTATACCGAACGGATTGCTGATATCTGTCATAGAGTTTTTCTTTCGGCTGTTCAAACCATGAAGGTACTTCAAATGGGTCGTGAGAAACCGAGGTAATCATCATAAGCAGAAAAGGTTCTGATTTAGTTTGCGCCCAGTCAAAGGCTGGTTTAAGCATACGACAATCATCGCCGTCCATATAACCAAGATATGCGGAAGGGTCACCCAAATTCTCCCTGAACCAGGCCCAATCGAACGCCATGTTACTGAATAAGCCGGGGGCGCATTCGAAATTACCCTTGGACATTTCAAAGAAACCACTGCCGTATCCTACTCTTGCCAAAATTGAAGGTAATCCCTCATAGGGTGGCTCGGCGAGAATTGCTTCAACATTGTCTGTCTGGATAATCGGATCTGTCGAAGTCAACGCTACCCAGAATGCTTTTGTCGTATAAGGTACAGGAACCCTTGTCAGTCGGAATTCAACACCCTGGTTAGCCAGACGCACGAGATTGGGTGTGCTTATAGTACTTGTCTTGTCCAAAGAGGTTGCTGTATACGAAATGCTCTCCAATAATACTAAAACCACGTTCGGTAATTTATCTTGTGAACATTCCGGCAAACCGATTTTACGCTGACCAACTCGTGCTATGTTGCGAGTTTGTACAGGTGGCAACTGGTCTTTGCCGTATGAGGATAAAGTAGAAGCCAAAACCTGCCAGTGACTGCTGAAGTTTAATACCTCGCACACAAAACTTGCATTTTTATTCGGCAGTATGAAAGGCAGAGCCAAAAGCAGTGCAAGGATCAAAAGAAATATCGCCAATCCCCGCCACATATGTGCTGAACATTTAGGTTTAATCTTAACAGGCTTAATAAATCGCCATAAGAAAAACACCAACCCCAAAAAACCCATTATGCCGAATACACAAAGCTTACCGAGATTCATTTTCAGATGAGGCACCAAAAGCGGCCAAAGCTTTTTTAAATCAAAAATAAATACCTTCAGTATTCCAGGCTGCAACTGCACGCCGCTATGCAACAGCCAAACCGCGTTTAACACAGACCATACTGCAACCACCGCGGCGATTAGCAGCGATATTCTGGCCATAACAACAGACTGCCTGAGGATATACAGACAGCGAATGAGAGCAAAAACAGCAATGAAGAAAAAAATATCAGGGAAGACTACCCTAAGTAATTCAATGAAAAAAAAGGGTAGATTTTGATGCTGGAGAATTATCAGCTTTGCAAAAACGGTACATGCTAAGCCAACAAGTAAAATACAGCTTTCTGTTCTTGGCAGCTTTCTTTTTATGCTTTGGCACAGCCGCCAAAAATCTGATGGCTTAACCGAGGGATTTATTTTCTTTGTAAGCGACATATGGTAATACTACAACACATTTCAAGTTGAAGGTCAAGTGCAAAATATTTTTTCAAG
>CAYZEH010000177.1:4437-5790 GCA_964477135.1 uncultured Pirellulales bacterium
GTGGCAGGCGTGACTAAAATATCTTCAATTGCCGTTCCCTCAAGAAACAGTGTCAGCTGTGGCTGGACGGGATCATCCGATTTGACCAACACAGATTTACAAATATGCCCCCGGAAACCACGAAGAGAAAGTTGTACAAAAATACTAACCTCTTCATTCGGTTGGATTATATTCTTCGAAAGTTTACCAATAGTACATTGGCAAGGCGACTTTACCCGGTGGATTCTTAAGGGCACCAATGTTTTTCAGCACAAAGATGTGCTCAATAACCTCTGTATTAGTGGCTTCACCAAAGTTATAAACTGTCTCCTCACACATTAACCTTGGAGTTTCTACTACAAGATCGTCTTTCCTGCATCCTCCAATAGCCCACAACCCCGGGAGTAAACACAATATGACCACTTTTAGAAAATAGAGTTTCTTCATTCTTTTGTTTTCTCTAATATTTCTCTACATATTTTCGGCCCATACTGATTATTTCTTTTGCCTGGCTGGTCGAGGGAAGATATTTAGTAAACAAATCAGTATCACGTTTTGGAGCAAACCACTGTAAGTATTCAGCGTCTTGCAAAGCTTCAAGATATTTAGCAATTGCTAAACCAGAATATTCCAGTGTCGACTCGCCATATGCGGGTTCCGGCAAGGAGGCATCGTATTGTGCCTGGGCATCTATTGACTTTATTATTAAAGCAATAGCTTCCTCTTGTTGCTTAGAAGTAGCCAACTGACTTATTACCTGTTTCGAAGACATTAAAACGTCCATAATTGCAAAACGAAAAATTCCCTCACCGGTTTTGGGGTCAATCTCAGAAACCAGGTTAGGGGCATCCTTATACTTCTTTAGAAGCACTTTTGCAGCATCCGGGCGGTTGAGAAATGCGTTTACGCCGTTATAGCTCGCCGCATACCGGCTGAGACCGCCATCCGCACATGGAAATATAAACATGGGAACTGTCATTGATGACACGTTGACCTTGTTGAGTAGATCTTTTGTTGAAAGCGTAAGTAACTCTGCATCTGGAATCTGAAGTTTTTTGTGGAGCTCTCTCCTTCGTTCGGAGGGAGATGGTTTATTTCTCAAATCAGGTCGGTCAGATTTCTCCATCGCAACCCTCACAGCCATCATATCTTGATGAGAAATAGACGAGCCAAGTTGCTCAAGCATAAGAAGTTCCTCATCTTTATCCGGTGAGAAAGTTGCTGTAGCATGTGATTGATTTGGTTCGGAAGATGTTTTCGTATGGGAATCTTCAGACAACGGTTTTGGCTTTGTGCTTATTTCTTCATCTCTTGCTTGTGAACTGTTATTGGTAACGCTTATATTTTTATTTGGTAACTCAATCTTATTTTCTC
>CAYZEH010000178.1:0-5784 GCA_964477135.1 uncultured Pirellulales bacterium
GCCTCGCGTCGTCCTTCCGGTACTGGTTCAACCCGGACTTCGAGGACGACGGCATAGGTTTCCGTGTCGCCTCTGTCCCTGAACCGGCTACACTTTTACTGCTTGGCTTGGGCAGTTTAGTTTTACGCAAGAGAAGCCGAAAATAATAATTGCAAGACAGTTTTTATAAGGGCTGAGAACTTTGAATCTTGGCCTTTTTTTTATGTTTATTTTGTAATTATACCTTAAACCTTGTTATTAGTTTAGTATCAAGGTTTGCCACCCAACACTCTCATTCTTTTATGTGCCTGATTTTGGTCTAAAATCACTGCTTCTGGCTCAATGTCAGGTTTTTATGATATTCACTCTGTTTTTCTTTCTTTTTTCTTGATTTTTTATGTGGTTAGCGATATAATGACCCGGGTTTTACAGCTTGTTTATTGCTTGAGTGTGTAATTGAACTGAGGTTACTATGCCATGTTAGAATTGAGAGTTGTTTTTATTGCCTTTAGGAAAGGAAAGATAAAATTATGAAAAGGAATGTAAAAGGTTTTTCAATCGTGGAGTTGTTGACCGTTATGAGCATTATTGTTTTATTGCTCTCTCTTTTGCTTCCCGGAATGAACATGGTCAGAAGATATGCAAAAGATTTGACTCAAAGGTCGCAGTTTCATGATATTGAAGTTGGACAGGATTTATTTTTTAATGATTATGATGAAGAATATGTAAACTCCAGTCGATTTGATACTGATGATAATGAATATTGCGGTGCTATGAAATTATGTGAAGCAATGAAAGGGCAGGATGGGTTAGGGTTTCATCAGGACTCCATGCTTAATGAAGATGGCCTTTCTGCATCTGGTGAAGAGTTATATCCTAACTGGGGAACCGGACTACCTGTTTATACACCTGCACAAATCAGGAGTTTGCGGGCAAGAGTCAAGTATGTCGATAACGATAAGATAAATGTTACACCGTTGTCTCAGTTATATTCCAATGTTGGTCTGTTTACTGCTGCTGATCCTAATGAAGGTGGCGGTTGTGCGGTTATTACGGACGTTTACAAAAAATATCGCAATATTGAAACAATGGAAAAGGTAGGTTTGCCTATTTTATATTATCGTGCGGATGGTGATAAATTGAGCCATAATATTGATGACCCTGGTCCTCTTGAAACTATTGGTGGTCTCCCAAATGAAAATATTTATAATTATAGTGATAATTATGATTTACTTAATTTGGGGCTGCCCGATGAACCTACTTTTGTACACCCTTTGTTCAAGGATGTCGCGGACCTGACTTATCCAAATGAAGGACAATCGTTTTACAAGGTTACCAGGAATGAAAAAGCTCCTTCGATTCATCAGCCATACAATAAAAATACATATATTTTAATTGCTGCAGGACATGATGGTATTTATGGCACCAGAGATGATATTTGTAATTTTAAGAAATAAAAGCAAATATTTTGTTTTAAAAAGAAGATGGTAATCTTTAGATAGTTTTTATAAGGGCTGAGTACTTGTGACTTGGTCCTTTTTTTATTGGTGATCAGCGAGGATTTTGGGGGAGATTTGGTATTTATACCAATCCCAATTAAATTTTTCACTTTATCCGTGGGTATCCCGATGTATATCGGGATATTACCATGAATGGTATAATTCAGCCCGATTGGATATTTTTACCGTAAATATCAACAATAAATAGTTTGGAAAAGCTATACTTTTTGCCGATGTAACTAATCTTGATAGTTATTGAGTTTTGACAGTAATAGTGATATAAGTTAAACTCTGATAACTTGTTATGTAAAATTATATGGGACTTGAAATATGAATGAACTGTCAGATAGACCGAAAAGTTTTCTTTCTAAGTGCTTAATAATCCTGGGATGGATGTTGATGCTGATTTTTGCGTTCCATTCCTGCACGCATATGGTTGGCGCAGGCGACACATGGGTTGCAATGGCTTGCGGGAGGCATTTTACCAATCAAGGTGTCGATACAGTCGAGCCTTTCAGTGCCAATTCTCATAAAGCAGGTCCAACAGAAGAAGATGTTGCCAATTGGCCCGGCCCGGCAAGGTGGCTTGCGCAAACCGTCGGAATGAAGACCGTAAAATACTGGCATCCAACAGGTTGGATAAATCAGAATTGGCTCACACATGTTATTTTTTATCAGCTTACTCCAAAGTCAACCTATGAAGACGGCCTAAGTTTTACATCAAATGCCCTTGTATACTGGAAGTTTGTTACATATTTGATAACGGTAATATGTGTTTACTATACTGCCAGACTTTTAGGTGCTCATTATACTTTGGCAGCGGCACTGGCGTGTTTTGCGATGTTTGCAGGCAGATCCTTTTACGATGTCAGACCCGCGGGGTTTTCAAATATGCTCGTAGCGGTATATCTGCTTATCCTTGCTCTTACGACATATCGTAATTATTTATATATCTGGCTTCTTGTACCTATAGGGATTTTCTGGTGCAATCTTCACGGCGGTTACATTTATATTTTCATAATGCTTGTGCCTTTTTTCATTTTTAACCTGCCGGGACTTTTCTTTAAGAAATTTAAAACCATCGGCAAAAAAGGCCTTTACCATAGTGTCGCTGCCGGTGTTACAGCTTTTATCGCGACGATTGTGTTCAATCCGTTCCACTTAACGAATCTGACGCATACTTTTGTTATTAGTCTCAGCAAATCTGCTGAAAAGTGGCGAAGTGTAAATGAGTGGCATCCAGCTTTTGAATGGAAAAATCCCGTTGGTACCAGTTTCCCGTTCATGGTGCTTTATATAATTTGTTTGTCTCTGCCGATATTGTGGATAACCAGCTCTCTGCTCAAACCAAGGCAGCTTAAAGCACCCAAAGATGAGATGGATCATCAGCGAAAATTCTTTGATACTACGCAAAAGGTATTTGTATGCATGGCCGCTGTATTCATTGGTTGGGCAGCTTGCATAGGCTTCTCATTTCTAAGCCTTGATTTTGTCAGCTTCTTCGTATGTGCATTACTTGTTCTGATAATTGTTTTCAGCGTTTACAAGAACGTTCATTTTATATATGCAGCTGCAGCGTTAGCTTTGACAGCTGTTATGCTTTCAGATAAAGATGGTGGATATAATGGTCGGTATATTTATTCATTTTTGATATTGCCTGGGTACGTACTTACAGCAATGGTCCTTTCGTCTGTTTCTAAAAAGATTAACACCAAAAAGTTTAACATTATTTTTGTTGCCGGTGCTTCCGCGATAGTAATGGCGGTGGCGATGGGAATGTTGATTGATAAGTTCACAGCAAAAACATTTTTCGGAAAGATCAATGAATTGTGGACGATTCAGCGTCCGTGGAGGCCTGTTTATGAGGGCAAGCAAGCATTAAATCGCAATCAGCTTTTCCCTGCGATTTATTTACTGAACTTTATTTCAATAATTGTCTGGTTTGGGTTTGATACGATAAAGAAGCTCTTTACTCGTCTTAAGCCAGTCGAGTCTGTAGAAATCCAGGAAGCAGACGTTGAGCAGGCAAATTATGTATCCAGACCGGTTGACCTGGCGATGGTGGTTATTGCAGGTTTTACTATCTATATGGCCATACGCAGCAGAAGGTTTATTACTATTTCAGCGTTAGCTGCCTGTCCGGTAGTTGCTATGATAGTGACAGAGATGATCAGGTCTGTTGCATCATCGAATAATTTTTTCAGGAACGGCAAATTTACATTGCCCTGTATCAGCAACAGGGTGAAAATGTTTTTAGCACTCTTAGGTACGATTGCGGTATTGTGCTTTGGCTCATGGTGGTTGCTTAGATATAAATATGTCTACCTCGACGCCTGGCCAACCGATAGCAAATATAATTCGGTATTTATCCGGATGACGGCATCGGACGCTAAGCCTTTCTATGCGTGCAAATTTATTAAGGATAACCATTTGGACGGTAAAATGTTTAATTACTGGACTGAAGGTGGTTTTATCGCATGGGGACAGCAACCAGACGAAGAAACAGGCAAGACACCTTTACAGCTGTTTATGGACGGCAGAGCACAGGCTGCTTATGAACGTAAGGCATTTGAAACCTGGACACAGATCATGAGCGGCGGCCCCGAGGTTCGCAATGTTATGCTCAGGAAAAAGAAATTCAAAAATGCTGATTATATAAAGGTTGGCAAATGGGCTGATAAGCAGCTTAAAAAACATAATGTTTGGTTGGTGATGATGCCGGCGACACAGTTTAAAGCGCCGATGTTCAAAGGCCTGGAACATAACAAGGATTGGAGGCTGGTATTTTTTAATAATAAACAAAATATACTCGTTGATATTACCACGGAAAGAGGCGAGAAATTGTTTAAGGGTATATTTGACAATACGACGGTATATCCGACAGAATTTACGAAAAATATTATCCTGGCACATAATCTTATGCGCTATGGACAAAGTGATGATACTAAAAATAACGCTTTTGATTTTGCTAAAAAAGCTTTCAAGTTACATCCTTCTCAGATATCTGTTATGGAATTAATTATGGCGGAATCAAGACTGCCTCAGCTAAAAGATGAGGTAGGAAAGATTTTAAAAAACTATTTCGATGATTTTGTTGCTAACCACAGCGATTATGCAAATCAGGATGGCTACCATCACAAGGCAGTCGTTTCTATGCTTGTTTGCGATTATTTGCGTAATGTCGGTATACGTCAAAAAAACACAGAGCAGGTTGGTTTCTATAGCAATAAAAAGAAGGAACTTGCAGACGAATTAAGAGCACTTCGTGACAGAAAGAGATGGTAATAGTGTCCGAAGATTTATCAAAAAAAGCACATCATACAGAGGAAAAGCCTGTTTCTGTTAGTGTATTTTTCCCCTGTTATAACGAGCAGGATAATGTCTCTGCAACGGTAAAAACCGCTGTCGATCTGCTGCAAGGCATCAACGCAGATTATGAGATTATTGTTGTCGATGACGGCAGCAGGGATGATACGAAAAAAATTGCCGAGCAGTTATCACAGGAAAATAATCGAATAAAAGTAGTTAGCCATCCTGTGAATCTGGGCTATGGCGCAGCTTTGCAGTCTGGGTTTAAAGCAGCATCTAAAGAGCTTGTCTTTTACACCGATGGCGACGGCCAGTTCGATATAAAAGAGATGCTGCCGTTGCTGGAGCTTATAAAAGAATGTGATATCGTTAGCTGTTACAGGCTCAAACGTCAGGATAATTTTGTTCGCAGGCTAAATGCATGGTGCTGGACAAGGCTTGGGTGTTTCCTTTTTAAGATGAAAGTCCGTGACGTTGATTGTGCCTTTAAGTTATATAAACGGCAGATATTTGACAATATAAAAATGTTCAGTACCGGAGCGCTTATTGATACTGAAATCATCGCAAGAGCAATTCGTAAAGGCTATAAGATTACGCAAAAGGGCGTCCATCATTATCCCAGAACAGCAGGTCAGCAAACCGGCGCAAACATTAAAGTTATATTACGAGCCTTCAAAGAGCTTTTCGAACTCCACAGGCAAATCAAAAACGATGATTAACAAAACATATTTTTGGTTTGGCTTTACTGAAATATTTAATCGTCTTATCAAAGATAGGCAGTAAAATCATAGCATGCTTGAATTATCCTGATCCCAGTTGAATTTTTCCGTTTATCCGTGAGTATCCCGATGTATATCGGGATGTTACCCTAAAAGGTATATCTTGCACAAATTGTTCTTATGACTATTGCTTAATAAAGCTGAAATTGCTACTATTGCATCGATGAATAATGAAAATGTCAATTTGTTTGTTTATGGTTCGCTTAGAGACCCGCAAA
>CAYZEH010000179.1:0-5725 GCA_964477135.1 uncultured Pirellulales bacterium
AATTTTAAGATTATCAAAGAAGAAAGTATTTCTGCAGGTGTAAGAAGAATAACCGGATTGACCGGTGCGGGTCTGAACGAATACTTCCAGAAGAGAAGTGAAGTTATTGACAAACTTACGCTTCTCTTGAAAGTCCCGTCGGAGAAAGTGTTGGAAAGAGTTGCGGGGCTGATAAAAGATAATAAGCAGCTGACGAAACAGCTTAAATCAGCGGCTAAACAAACCGGTAATGATATTTTAGGCAAGGCAAGAGAGCTGCTGGAAAAATGTGAAAAGATCAATGGGACATCAATAGTAGTCAGCAAACTCGAAGATGCCTCAGCCCAGCAGGGGCGGACGGCTATCGATATGCTCAAGAAAAAAGCTGATTCGGTTGCGATCGTGTTCGGCTTTGCTGAAGAGGATAAAGTGACACTACTGGCAGCGGTTAGTGATGACCTGATAAAAAAAGGTCTCAAAGCTGGTGACATTGTAAAAAATATCGCTCCGATAGTTGGTGGCGGTGGCGGAGGCAGGCCTCAAATGGCCCAGGCTGGCGGTAAAGACCCCGCCAAAATAGATGAAGCTCTCTCAACGGCGATTGAGATGATCAAAGAAAAATTAGGCTGACAGAAACTAAAAGAGATGAAAAAAAGATCAATATTAATTTGGCTGTCAATATTTTTAGTAGCTGGCGGGTGTTTTGCAAATAGAATATCCAGGCTGCAAATTACAGAAGCAAACAGTAAAGAATGTTTTGCCGGTGATGACAAAAATAAAAAATATTTTCTTATCAATGCGGGCGATGATACAGATGTGCCCGGCTACGGATTTGGTTTGGTGGTTGTTTTGCCGGGCGAAACAGGTGGGGCTGACTTGCTTGATTTTGTGAAAGAGCTCTATAAAAATTCGCTTGATAAAAAATTTATCGTTGCCCAGCTTGTAGCAGTCAGGTGGGATCGCAAACAAAGAATTGCCTGGCCTACAGAAACGAACAAGGTTGAAGGGCAGTTGTTCAGCACTGAAGAATTTATCGAAGCGGTGATCGAGGATGTCCGCGATAAATATAAGATCAATAACCAACGAATATTTACTCTTTGCTGGGACTGCGCCGGGCGGGCGGGTTATATGGCGTCTGTGAGAAAAGACACGCCAATAACCGGCAATCTCATTGTGATGAGTGATTTTCAAATCGATTGGCTCGGTGACATTAAAAATGTAAATGGTAAGGCTTATTATATTCTTCACTCGGTGACTGATGATATTTGCCCGGTCGAGATGCCGCAATTGGCGTATAAACTGATAGCTGATAACGGCGGTATCGTTAATATGGAAACGTATAAGGGCGGGCACGGCTGGCAGGGGAATTCGTTGAAAACGATAAAGTTGGGTATGCGATGGCTCAAGAAAAACCACACCAGCGTTAAAAGTATTCAAAGCGATCCGGTTAAGCAGGCTGAGCCGGAAGAAGCTGAAAAAGTCCTGCGGATAGTCCCTTTGAGCGGCATCGGGGACATTCGGTTTCGGATGAACAAACGTAAGATAATAAACGAGTTCGGCCAACCACAGCGGATAAAGGGTAATACGCTTTTTTATCTTTCTCATGGCCTGCAATTATCATTATCACCAAAAGATGAATCGCTTATGGCAATAGCTTGCGGCGCGACAAATGAGACTGACAAAGACATGATACGACTTTGCGATTGCAAAACCAGTAAGGGTATCGGTATGGGCTCGAGCAGAGAAGATGTTGTCAAGGCATATGGTACATCAAGCTCTGAGGTTCCGGTACAGGAAAATGTTACTATGATGTTCTATGACAATATAAAGGCTCAATTTGTAGTCACTGATAATAAAGTGACATATATGATTTTTAAAAAGCCTTAAAAATAAATCAAGCCAAACTTCGCTGGGAGGTTTAATTTTTCTTTGTTCGGATAGCAATGCTTTTGGCATGAGCATCGAGGCCTTCAACCATTGCAAGACGAATTATGTCTTCGGCGCTCTGTTCCAATTTTTCTTTGTTATAGCGAATAATACTGGATGACTTAACAAAATCGTTTGAGCTTAATGGACTGAAGAATTTTGCACTTGAGCCGGTAGGTAAGGTATGGCTTGGACCCGCCCAGTAGTCCCCGACAGCTACGGGGGTATATGGACCTATGAAAATAGCGCCGGCGTTTATGATTCTTTCCGCGACGGCATCGCTTTTATTGCCGCATTGTATTTCAAGGTGTTCGGTTGCAAAATCATTGGCTTGAACGATAACATCATCGAAATTTTCACAAACTGCGATAGCACTGAACTGCTTTAAACATTCCAAAGTCTGCTGACTTCTGTCAAGCTGTTTAACCTGCTTAGCCAATTGTTCAAGAATTGCCCGCGCCAACTTCTCTGAATCGGTCAATACCAAAGCTGAACCTGGTGCGTGTTCGGCCTGGCTTAGCATATCAGCTGCGACCCATGCCGGGTTTGCCGAATCGTCTGCAATAATAAGAACTTCGCTCGGACCTGCAATCGAATCAATATCAACTTTACCAAAGACTTGCTTCTTTGCCATTTGCACCCATTGATTTCCGGGGCCGACGATCTTATTTACTTTTTCGATAGTCTCGGTGCCATAAGCTAATGCTGCTACCGCCTGGGCACCGCCTATGCGGTAAACTTCGTCAATACCAAGCTCAAAACAAAGAGCCTGTATCACCGGATGGATTGAATTTTCACATCTCGGCGGAGAGATAATTACGATTTCTTTTACTCCTGCAACCTGTGCGGGCACTGCCGACATTATAACTGTGCTCGGCAAAGGCGCAGATGCACCGGGAATACAAATTCCAACTCTGTTTAGAGGAGTATATTTAACGCCCGGGTGATTATTTTTACCTGACATGAAAATCTCAGTCTGATATTTTCTGACGTTTTCAATGGATTTCCGCAAGGCCTTCAAAAGATCAGCGTCAATTTCATCGTGAGCTTTTTTTAATTGAGCTTTATCAATTTTGAACTGATTCGGCGTTAATTTAACATTGTCAAATTTTTCGGTAAACTCCGCTAATGCCTTGTCACCGGTTTTTGCAACTTCGTTGACAATATTTATAAGCTGTTGCTGCTGCTGCGAACCAGATTCAAAACCGGCAGCATTAATTATAGTTTGCCTGACAGCTGATAGTTTCTGCTGGAAATCAGGCTGTGATGACAAAATTAAAATATCAGCTAATTGATCAGTCACTTTTTATCCCTTACCTTGAAAAATTGCCGTAGCTGTGAACCACACTTGCTTTTTGCAGGAACATGTGATTTTTGCCGCTGAATTGTGTAACGATACCGGTAATCTTAAATCTTGTTTTTTCAAGTGCTCTTGCTGACTTTCTCTTAGCTAATTCAAGTACCTGACAAGGCAAAAGATCTATCGAATAATTTTTAGCATTCCTGCCTAAAGCGTCAAATACGAATTTGGCCTGTCGGTCCCTATCCGTTTTAATATAGCCTACACGGTCTATCAGCACGGAATCGCTTTCAAGCTTGAGACCTTTTCTAAGCTGTTCAGGCCTGATAACTTTTCTGTCCTTGAGTTTATTAATGATCTCATCTGGTATTGTAAGAGCATCGTTAGGCTCATTGATCTGCATCTGTTTAGCCTTTTTGGCAGGTGCAATTTTTGCGAAGGGCAAAAAGTATGTACAGAAGATATAATTTTTATCGTCATATTTAGCAATGATCCCCCATAGCCTATAGCTTGAAGCTGGATTCTTCTGCTTATCGACAATAAGTTTTTCCAAAGCTGCTGAAGACAGTAAAGTAATCTGGGTGTTAGCTTTGATCAGACCTGATTTTGGGCCTTTAACGTCACGGTCAAATACAAAGTGCCATTTCGAATTCTGGTGCACTAATTTTCCGTCGGCACCTCTGAGTTCGAAGCCGTCAATTATCGGCTTTGAGACATCTTTTCCAGCTTCTTCTGCAATCACCGGCAAAGCTGTGAGAAAACCTGCCAGTGTTAATATTATTATCAATTTTTTCATTTTTATATACTTTCCTGCTATTTTAAATTTTTAACAAGATAATCCACTGCCTCGTCAGGAGTTTTCACAATAGTCAGCGACTCAGCGATATCTGCATCGACAGCAGCAATAATCTCTATCAAAGGCTTCCAGAAACCGCCCATTAGTATAATCGGTTTGTCAGCTTGCAGAAAGTGTTTGTTTTTTAATTCCCATATTTTAGCAAATTCAAGCAGCGTTCCTGTCGAGCCCGGCAAAACAATATATGCATCCGCGTTTTCCAGCAGCGCATCAAGCCTTTCGTCCAGGCACGATGTATTTATCACCTCGGTAATAAATTCGTTTGGTCCGTTGCGACCGAAAGCATCGCATGTAACGCCTGTTACCTTACCACCTGCCAGACTTGCCGCTCTTGCCGATGCCAGCATAATTCCGCCGTAACCGCCGTTAATAATATCAAAACGAGCTTCAGCAAGAAATCTGCCTGTTTCGTAGGCCAACTGAAAAACTTCATCGTCGGGTTTGGCTTTGCTCGTGCCGAAAATAGCTACTGTTTTTTTATCCATTGCTCTGTTTTAAAGTATAGCTTAATTTACCGCCTGCCAGAAGAATTTCTCTGTCCCTGCTGGAAAGATTCAACTTGCCAATAAATTCAAATGAGCCGGTCTTGTTTTTTATGGTAATCTGGTCACTGTTTTTGACCGCTTCGATCAGATTATCTATAACGATTTCATCATCCTGATTAATTTTGTCGTAATCAGCCGGGTCAGCAAATTCTATCGGCACGATGCTGAAATTGATAAGATTGGCTTTGTGTATCCGCTCAATGGATTTAGCGATTACTGCACGGACTCCCAGGTACATCGGACACAGAGCCGCATGCTCTCTTGAAGAACCCTGCCCATAACTTTCAGAAGCTACAATAACCCCGGCAATGTCTTTTTTCTTAAGCTCCAATGCTCTGTCGGCAAAAGTAGGTTCGCCCTCTTCATCGAAGCAGTTAAATACCACTTTTGCGTATTGCGGAACATTTGAGCGAAATTTCAGGAACACCCCCGCCGGCATAATATGGTCTGTGGTTATTTTGTCGCCGCATTTCAATACAACGTTGCCCACCAGATTTTCTTTTAATTTTGGAGCTGCCTGGGGAACGACAATCGTCGGACCTCTGAGAACTTCAGTGTTATCAGCATCGCCGGTGCTGAGCGGTTTTTCGACCATGCTGTCATCAATGAGGAATTTTTCCGGCATCTCAACTTTTGGATAGTCAATGCCGATAGTCCGCGGATCAGTTATTTCCCCCGTCAATACAGAAGCTACCGCGGTTTCCGGGCTGACAAGATATACCTGGTCACCTTTCGTGCCTGTTCTGCCGGCAAAATTACGGTTAAAAGTTCTGAGGCTGATCGCACCGTTTGCGGGTGAGAATCCCTGGCCTATACATGGCCCGCAACCCGATTCGAGAATTCGAGCCCCCGCCAAGATAAGCTCTGCCAATGCACCATTTTGCGCCAGCATTGCAAGGACCTGCTTAGAACCCGGGGCTATGCCGAACTCCACCATTTTATCAATCTTTTTGCCTTTTAAAGTTTTTGCAACCATCATCAGATCGGCATAGCTTGAATTGGTACAACTTCCGATGAGTACCTGAGAAATTTTTTCACCAGCCAACCGGGATATCGGCTTAATATTATCAGGCGAAGAAGGACATGCCGCTAAGGGCTCAAGCTCAGATAAATTTATCT
>CAYZEH010000180.1:0-5700 GCA_964477135.1 uncultured Pirellulales bacterium
AAGGATTCACCAATTCACCGCCCTGCTCAAACTGAAGGCAAAATCGTCAGCAAGCCAATTCTCGGCGGACTGCATCACGTTTATCGCAGTGTTGCTTAAACTGAAGAAATTGGTCTGAGTGCAAAGCAAGATGGAAATGGTCTACGCTGATTTCAAAAAATTTGCCAAAGTTAATATTTTGACAAAGATTATCAGTTGCTAAACTCTCATTATACAATTTTCAATGAGCAAAATCCCAAAAACGAAAACCCAAATTCAAGATTTTGAGCCAAATATTATTTTTTGAACAGGACACCCCGTTTTGAGCCAATAAACAATAATTTTTCCAATAACTTTTTTCGTTATTTTCTGCATTATAAGCAGGGTGTGGTTGTTTTTTAGTTTTTTTGTTCAAAAAGCAAACAGACTCTTGAGTTTTGTTACTGATTAGGGTAACGTTGTGTTCATAATATTAAACATATAAAGGTAAGAAGGTTATTATGGAAACTAAAGATATTGGAAAAAAAATTAAGACGCTCAGGACAAGAGCTGGTATTGGTCTTAGGGGTTTGAGCAGGATTGCGGGGATTTCTCCTGCTTCTTTGATAACTATTGAAAAAGGTGAAACTTCTCCTACGCTTGCTACATTGCAGAAAATACTGAAGGCTTTGGGAGTAAGCTTTGCGGATTTCTTTTCTACTGTTGCACCCGGCCATCAAACGCCGGTCTATCTATTAAAGAATATGGAAAGTATTGAGGACGAGTACAGACAATATACTTTTATGCTTCCGAAACAGATAGATATCCGATTTGGGATGGTTTATGAGACGATAGCACCGAGTGGAGAAGAAGAGGTTGAATGGGAATCTCATAATTTTGACCTTGGCGGTGTAGTAATATCAGGCGGCCCGGCAAAGCTTGAGATAGAAGAGCAGGGCAGCTGGACGGTAAAAAAAGGTGATGCTTATTATGTAAAAGCATTTTCTAAACATAGATTGATAAACACAGGGAAAAGGCCTTTAAAGCAAATTACGGTTATTGAACCACCGGTATACTGATTAAATGATAGTGAAAGGGTAAAAAGTGAGTGATGCGAAATTAGCAATTAATGGCGGCAACAAGGCAATTGACAAGCTTGGGCCTTTCCCAACTAAGATTGGCTCTCAAGAACTTGTGGAAATTGTCGACATGTGGGAATTCAGCGATGGTAATAAGGAAAAGATCATTGAGTTGATAAAAAATGATCCTTCTCTGCAGGGGCCTCATCTTTTCCGTTATTATAATCCTAAGCCAAGTAAGGTTGCTGCTGCTGAAGAAGCGATGAAAAAACTTATTGGTACTAAATATTGTCTGGCGGTTAATTCATGTACTTCAGCTCTGGTTGCAAGTTATCGTGCACTTGGCATTGGCGCAGGCGATGAGGTTCTGGTTCCTGCGTATACGTTTTTTGCAACTTCTGCGACGGTGGTTTCATCAAATGCGATTCCTGTTATTGTTGATGTTGATGAAACGCTTTGTATGTCACCGGCTGCGATCGAAAAAGTAATTACTAAACGCACAAAAGCAATTGCTGTTGTGCATATGCGCGGCAGCGCTGCTCAGATGGATGAGATAATGGATATCGCTAACAAAAAAGGTATCCCTGTGGTAGAAGATGTAGCACAGGCGGGCGGCGGCAGTTTCAAAGGTCAGCCTTTAGGCAGTATTGGAACGCTTGGCTGTTTCAGCTTTGACTATTATAAGGTTATTGTCAGCGGCGAGGGTGGTTTTATTACAACTAACGATAAAAAGCTTTATACCAGAGCTCAGAACTGGCATGACTGTGCCGCTTGCTGGAGGCCCGACAGGTTTGCTGAAGAAGGCACAGATGAGGATCTGTTCTGTGGTGAAAACTATAGAATGAGTGAGACCGACGGGGCTGTTGCTTTGGCTCAGATTAATAAAGCTGATAAGATGCTTGCTGGTTATAGAAATGCTAAGAATCAAATTAAAGGTATAATAGGAGATTTCCCAGGTCTTAGCTTCAGACGTCAGACTGATGCTGATGGTGACACCGCGATTTGTCTGGTTATGTTTATGCCAAAGGCTGAAAATACTGCTGAAATTCTCAGCGCTATGCAGGCTGAGGGAGTACCGGCAGGAGGTATTTATGACTCAAAGGTCAGGGACTGGCATGTTTATAATTACTGGCAGCACATTCTTGAAAAGAAGTCTGTTGCTTCTGACGGTCTGCCATGGTCAGCGGTTCCTGAAAACGAATTACCCAAATATACCAGGGATATGTGCCCGCGTACTTTGGAGCTGCTCTCAAGAGCAATCATGGTTGACCTGAATTACAATTACAGCGATGCCGATTGTGCTGCTATTGCAGGTGCGATCAACAAAGTCCTGAGAGCTTATCTAAAATAACCTGGTTTTATAAACAAGGGGATTAAATATGATACCAGTATCAGTTTGTCTTGAGACAGTTTTTACAGATATGTCGGTGGAAGATCGAATAGCCAAAATCGCCGAGGTTGGTTATAAATATATCGAGTTCTGGCATCCTGAGGGGACTTTTGATGGTAAGGATGTTCAGTTTTCTATGGCCAAAAATGCAGTATCTATGAAAAAAGCATGTGCCGATAACGGCATAACGATTAATGATTTTGCGATGCACGCATGGGATGGTTCGATTGGCGGCTGTCCTGTAAAAGCCCAGGATCATGAGAAATATTTTGTCCAGATACAAAAGATGATCGATTTTGCAAAAGCAGTTGGTTGCAATAAAGGGATCATTCTTTCGGGCACTGTTGATGAAAATCTTACAGCCGATCAGATGAAAGAAAATTTATTGAAGGCTTTCAAAAAAGTTACAGAAATTGCCCAGGCTCAGGATTTTACCTTGCTGGTTGAGCCTTTAAATACTCTCGTTGATCATCCGGGATATTTCCTTGACTGTCCGCAGACAGCAGCGGAGATAATTCGTGAAATTAACAGCCCAAATCTTAAATTATTGTACGATGTTTATCACATGCAGATAATGCAGGGCAATATAATTGACTTCATCGAGAAGAACATAGATATTATCGGACACTTCCATTCAGCGGGCGTGCCGGGCAGAGCGGAATTGTTTGGTACAGAGGTGAACTACCCAACTATTATGAAAAAGCTTGACGAGTTGGGTTATGAAGGGTGTTTCGGGTTGGAATATTTCCCGAAGATGTCAGATCACTTTGAGTCTCTTAAGAAGACGCTCGAATATTTACAGTCATAAGAAGACAAAAAACAGATCGGAGAAAAAATGGCAGGTAAATTCAGATTTAGTTTTGGGCCTTGGAATATACATGAGGGTGCAGACCCGTTTGGTCCTATGGTGAGAGATTCAATTGATTTTAATAAAAAACTTACAATGTATAAAGAGCTTGGTTATGAGGGTGTGCAGTTTCATGATGATGATGCTGTGCCTAATATGAATGATCTGAGCCCTGAGCAGGTGATAAAAGAGGCTGAAGCGGTTAAGGCTAAGCTGGATGATCATGGCTTGGTAGCGGAATTTGTGGCTCCCAGGCTTTGGGAAGATGCAAGAACTATTGATGGCGGATATACATCAAATGACGCGGCTTGTCGTCAGTTTGCACTTGATAGGAATAAGAGAACTATCGATATTGCAAATTCGCTGGGGGCAAAGCTGGTTGTATTGTGGCTCGCAAGAGAAGGGACATATATCCGTGAGGCAAAAGATAGTAAGCTTGCAGTCGATCGTATAGCAGCGGCAATTGATGGGATGCTTGGTTATGATCCTAAGATAAAGATCGCGATCGAACCTAAACCAAATGAGCCTATGGATCATGCTTATATTCCAACTACGGGACATGCGATTGCTTTGGGGCTTATGACTAGAGATGCTGATAGGGTTGGTGTTAATATTGAAAGTGCACACGCGATACTTGCAGGGCTTGATCCGTCAGATGAGATGGGTTTTGCTTTGGCTCATAAGAAGCTGTTTACGGTTCACCTTAATGACCAGAATGGTTTGAAATTTGATCAGGATAAATCTTTCGGCTCAGTGGATTTGAGAAGAGCGTTTAACCAGGTGCGTATTCTTGATAAGTATGACTACGGTAAAAAAGGGGAATGGATTGGTCTTGATGTTAAGGCTATGAGGACTCAGAAGGATAATGTTGCTACTAAGCATCTTAGCAATAGTAGAACGATATTCCTTCGGTTGCTTGAATTGTCACGTAGTCTTGATGAGGCGAAAGTTGAGGCACTTATTGCTGAGAGAGATTACGAAGAACTTGATCTCTTAATAATGAACCATTTACTTGGTGGAAAGTAGCATCCTTCAGGGCGATAAATGTTCGTGATAAAATTATCGAGGCTGTTTTGAAAAGTAATAAGAGCGGTAAATGGCAGGCAGTATAGATTGCCCGATTGCTGTTTGGCAAAATGTAAAATGAAAGGTGATATATGGATGGCTTTTCTTTAAGCACTCTTGATATGGCGATAATAATTGGATGTCCGGCGCTGGTGATAATCGTTGGGCTTTGGGCTTCAAGGTATCAGGAAAAAACAGCGAAGGGGTATTTCCTTGCGGGCGGTAAATTGCCCTGGTATATCATTGGTGCTGCTTTTGTTTCGACTTCGGTTTCGAGTGAACAGATTGTGGGGACTGTTGGTGCGACGTATGAGCACGGCATGGCTATCGCCAACTGGGAATGGTTTGGGTTGGCGTATATTCCGTTGATCATATTTTTTATTCCGATGTATCTGAAAAATAAAATTACTACGGTGCCGGATTTTCTTAATAAAAGGTTTAGTCCTGCTTGTAGTAATGTTTATAGCTGGATAATGCTGGTTGCTTATGTGTTTATTTTTATGGTGCCGGTTTTTTATTCTGGGGCTTTGGCGTTTTCATCATTGCTTGGGTGTAATTTTTATTTAGTAGTCTGGCTGACGGTAATTATTATTAGCCTTTACACGCTTAAAGGCGGGCTTGGTTCGGTTATGTGGGCTGATGCTTTGCAGTGTTTGATGCTTGTGGGTGGCGGGGTGATACTGTTTTTTGTATTGCTCGATAAGATACCGGGTGGTTGGGCGGCGATGCAGCAGGCGCGGCCGGAAAGGTTTCATCTTTATAAACCGCCGACAGATAAGATCGCTCCGTTCTTAGGGTTGGTCGTCGCGAGTTTTGGTGTGTTCTTGTTTTATCAGGCTGCTAATCAGGTTATGATTCAGAGGGTTTTGGGTGCTCGTTCCAGGTGGGATGGCATCATGGGAATTATTTTTGCTGGGTTTATTAACAGGCTTCGTCCGTTGGTGACATGTTTTATTGGGGTGATAGTATTTCACTGGATACATGAGATGCATATGGCTGAGCCTTTGGCGAATAAAGATTTGACGTTTTCTTTTGCTATGAGTGAAATGGCTCCGGCGTGGGGGATTCGTGGTATTGTGCTGGCGGGTTTTCTGGCGGCTGTGATGTCGACTCTTGGGGCTCTTTCGAATTCAACGGCAACTATCTTTGCGATGGATGTTTATAAGAAGGTTATAAACAAAGATGCCAGTGATATTAGAATGGTTTGGGTTGGAAGGACTGCGGCTTTTACGGCGTTGGTTCTTGCAGCTGCCACTTGTCCGATAGTTGGGCAGCTTGGTGGTATATTTCAGTATTTTCAAAAGGGTGTGACATTTTTGGCGACGCCTTTCATTTCAGTCATGTTGATGGGTATCTTCTGG
>CAYZEH010000181.1:0-3469 GCA_964477135.1 uncultured Pirellulales bacterium
CCAAACAGGCTTGTAATTGACTCAAAAGATTGACTCATTTCTGTTTTCTCCTGTACTTTCATTCTTTGGTTAATAAACCAGATCTTAATACCAATTTTTCAGCCGACACCATTATCAGCTCTATAAGTTTCAACTCTGATGTGCAATAGCTGTGCCAATTATTAAGTTTCTTTATATTTGTTCTTAATGCCATGTCAATAAAGGCTTTAAGCATTTTTGCTACTAACCTGCTGTAGAATCTTAATCTACTTTTTTGTAGATTTTCACCAGTATCGTCTACAATTATGTATAAGGCAGTGTTTTTGTTCTGTGGCTGGTCCTGTTGGAGGCCGGCCTTGGAAACGGAGTATAAACACCGCCAAGGGGTGGCTGTATTTGGGGCTGAATATACGCTGTTATAAATTTCCAATCTGAGCCCTTATACCAATCCCAATTAAATTTTTCGCTTTATCCACAGGTAACTAACTCAAAGATAAGAAGTTATGGATTTATTCGCGGAAATTTATTACCATGAATGGTATTATAGGCAGGCAAGCCATTGGGTATGAAGATTCGATAAATGACTTACTTTTTTCGGGTACTGAGATGCTATGTTTTTCGTCTCCGAAGGATCCACCGCCATATTGCTTAAGAACAGACCATCCTGGCTGACTAACTTCCAATCTCCTTCACGCACTGCCCATTTTGTGGAGGTTTTGTTTCCCCATTGCCAATGAAGTATCTTATGAGGCGTCGGAGCTTTTGAAGATTTCAGAATTGGGAAAATATTCTTACCATCGAGACTAAGACCAGGCAGCTTAATGTCGCAAATAGCAGCGCAGGTGCTAAGCCAATCCATACTGGTAGCAACTTGGTCACGAGTTTCATTTTCAGGAATCACACCCGGCAGACTAACAATACAAGGGACACGGATTCCGCCTTCCCAGACTTTGAATTTGTTTCCACGATATATACCTGAATTGCCGCCGCCGCCATTGGCACGGGCTTCTGTGGAATAGCCATGATCAGATTGAAAGATAACCAGCGTATCCTCCGTCAGGTTCAGCTGTCTGACTTTGTCAAGTATCTCACCGATTTTTTCATCCATGGTCGACAAAAATGCGGCATAAGACAACCGCGGCATAACCATCCCTTTGGTCTTATATATATGCTTCCACTCCTCGGAGCCTTGCTCTGGATAATGCGGAACATTAAAAGGCACATATACAAAAAATGGCTTATCCTTATTTTCCTCTATAAAACGGTTTGTTTCACGTACCATTATATCCGGGAAAAAAGTACCTTCTTCGTGCAAGCGCTCTTTTCCTCGCCACAAATCATGACCATTTTTCGATGATTCACATCCTCCATCGTTACAACCACAAACCAGCTTACCCTCAAAATCGTAACCTGAGTGTGTGTAGTTATCGAAGCAGCCGCCGCGAAATCCGACAAATTCATCAAAACCTTTACTTAATGGGCCGTGATCTATAGCATCGCCAACGTGCCATTTTCCGAAAATCGCGGTACGATAACCTGCTTGCTTAAATACGTTAGCAATCGTAATCTCGTTTGACTTAAGCGATTTGAAATTATCGCTGGCACCATTACGCAAAGGGTAGCGTCCCGTAAGCAATGCGCCTCGTGACGGTGTACATATTGCCGCGGGAACATAAAACTGTGTAAATCGTATACCACGCTTGGCCAAAGCATCAATATTGGGTGTGTGAAGGTCCTCGGACCCATAACAGTTCGCATCCACAGTTCCCTGGTCATCGGACAGTATCAGAATAACGTTAGGACGCCTTTTGCCCTTTTTGAAATGCGATGCCGCCAATGCATCCTCATTTAGCAAAGAGGCTGTGACGGCGCAGGCGGCAGTTACTCCTATCAGACGTTTCAAAAATGCACGCCGGCCGATTGTCGTTTCGCTCATAATTGAATCTCCAAAAATATTTATTTGAAAACTGACGCCTGGGAAACCCCGTATTTTTCAATCAAAAACTACCTTGCGCTCGATAAACAATATTATACATTAAAGGATTATACGTTGTCAAAAGAAAGAATAGCTCAATTGGAAAAGTTTCATCGTTCCTTGCGTGTAGATAATTATCTTAAATAATAACATTCTTGTTATATTATTTTTTTGAATCCATAGAAGACTTAGCGTATATTGGGTTTAATTCAATGCAGCAATAAGTAAAATCTTTAAGGATTTGGTTATGAAGAAATTTATTGTTTTTTTTGTTTTTATTACAATTCAAACATTGTCAACATCAGTTTACAGCAGAGAAATACCATATTCGCTTGGCCAATGGGACCCTAATGGTTTTGGTAACCACAGGGTACGAATTGAAGTATCTGAATCTGCTGAAGCTGTTTGGGCACATATTCCCTGGCGACGCAGAGATGCTGCCCCTGCCAAAAAAGCTGTTATTGTTCAAAGTAAAACCAGCGGAGAAATTGTTAAAAATGTTGTCGTTATAGAAAACAATAATGAGTTTGCCGATATTGTATTTGAACCTGCAAGCGGCGTAGGGGTGTATTACGTTTATTACATGCCCTATGAAATTTCGCCCGAAGATTCCATAAATTGGCCTCCGGACGAAAAAAGATACGGCATATATATTGAACCAAATGACAAGGCTGATGTTCGCTGGCGAGAAAAAAATGCTCTGACGAAAATTGGTAATTTGAAACAGGATAATTTTACGCAGGCAAAGATAATCGATATGCAATCGAGAAGCGAATTTGAAAGCTTCTATCCTATGGAAATTATAGCAACGCAGGCGGAAACCGAGAAAATTAAACAGCAGCACAGCAAAAAAGATTATCTTATTTTTCCGGAAGACAGAAAATATCCTATCCGTATGACGGAAAAATTGCCTCAAAGGTGGATAATTAATGGCTCAAGCGACAAATTCTCAGCTGTGGCATGTAAGAATGAATATTATGTATTTCAGATCGGTCTCTGGGCGGTCAAAAAGAAAATTGAAAAGGTTGATATTAAGTTTAGCGATTTGGAAAATGACTCCGGACAGATAATAGCTGCCAAAGCTCTGACATGCTTTAATCTCACAGGGATAGATTCCAAGGGGAACTGTTTTGCTAAAGATGTCACCGTCGAGAAAGACAATGTCCAGGCATTTTGGGTTGGTGTTGATATAAATGCCGATACAAAGCCCGGCGTATATAAAGGTAAAATTATTATCTCTGCGAAAAATGCTCACAACAGCACAGTAGAATTAGAAATTGCTGTTACTGATAAAATACTTGATGACAGGGGGGATGGTGATTTGTGGAGGCTTTCAAGGCTTAGGTGGTTAAATTCGACAATTGAGCAAAATGATGAGATCGTTGCCCCTTATACAAAAGTCGAAATTAAAGGAAACAAGATCAGCTGTCTTGGCAGGGAAATTAAAATATCAAAGTCAGGATTGCCTGAAAGTATTAATTGCTGGGGCAGAGAACTTCTTGACGAGTCTGTGAA
>CAYZEH010000181.1:3569-5690 GCA_964477135.1 uncultured Pirellulales bacterium
GGTAAGGATAAAAAGTACTGGGACAGCATGTGGATAGGTGATGTTGATGCGGGCTTGCAATGCGAGCTTAAAGGGGCAAGTTATACCGGGCCTATGGTTAATGTGTATTTGTGGGTGGCTGGTCTTAAGGCGCCGGATAGTTGGAACAACAACCAAAAGGGTGGGGCGGTTATAAAAGATATTTCAAAAAAGCAAAAGCTGGCGAGTTTTTACAGCGGCAACAGGAAGTTTAAAAAGGACCAGGAAATTACATTTGAATTTGCATTTATGCTGACACCAGTTAAGCCTTTGGATACTGCGAAACACTTTAGAAACAGGTATTACCACTATTACCCCAATTATAAGAGCGTTGATACCGCGGTTAATGATGGTGCAAATATTATTAATATTCATCATGCATGTGAGTTGAACCCATTTATTAATTATCCATTTTTGGCAAATGAAAAACTCTCTGCTTATGTAAACCAGGCACATGATAAAGGTGCAAAGGTTAAAATTTATTATACCGTACGTGAACTTACTAACCATGTTGCGGAGATGTGGCCTCTTAGAACTCTTGGAGATGAAATTTTATCAGATGGTGCCGCTGGTGGTTATGTCTGGCTTAAGGAGCATCTGGTTAAAGATTATCAGTCTGCATGGTTTGACAAAATGGATGACGGCAGAGTTTGTGCGGCAATAGTGACAAGCTCGAATCCGGTATCAAGGTGGCATAATTATTACCTCGAAGGTTATGCCTGGCTGTTGAAGAATATGAATATCGATGGGCTTTATCTCGATGATGTCAGCTATGACAGGCATATTTTGAAGCGTATGCGTAAGATAATGGACAAATTGCGTCCGGGTTCTATGATAGATTTACATTCGCACAGAGATTTTTCCGGTGGGCCTGCAAATCAGTATCTTGAATTTTTTCCGTATATTGATCGGCTTTGGTTCGGTGAGGCATTCAATTATGACGAAAGCCCTGATTTCTGGCTTGTTGAGGTATCAGGGATACCTTACGGACTTATGGGAGACATGCTTCAAAGTGGGGGCAATAGATGGCGAGGAATGATTTACGGGATGACAGCAAGGAGGCCCTGGATTTTTAATTCGGACCCCAGACCAATGTGGAAACTCTGGGATGAGTTTGGAATAGAAAATGCGGAAATGATCGGTTATTGGCGAGATGATTGTCCGGTTACTACTGACGTTAATAATATTCTGGCAACTGCTTATGTTAAAAATGATAAGACTTTGATATCAGTTGCAAGCTGGAATCCTGCCCCAGCTAAGTGTCATTTGAAAATAGACTGGAAAAAGTTAGGACTCGATAAAAATAAATCGCAGCTATATGCACCGGCGATAAGAGATTTTCAACAAGAGATGGTTTTCGGAACAGACGATCCGATTCCCGTTTTGCCGGGCAAGGGTTGGTTGTTTATTATTGATAATAAAAAGTACTGAGGCAATGCTTGTGAAGTTTGGCAAAATAACATCTTATCAAGTATTAAGCACTAACTGCCTCTCGCAGTTTTTTCAGTCCTACGCAAAGATAACGTGAGAGACTTCTTTTGTTTATGTTCATTGCTTTTGCGGCTTCAGTAATGGTCAGGTCATAGCGGTATCGCTGAAGAACTGCCAATGCCTCTCGGCGGGGCAGATGGTTGTCTATCAGGTTAAAAACTTTCCGTATTTCATCGTGTTTAAGAGCTGTCTTTTGTGGGTTATGATATATCCTGTTGTTCATTTTTATCCGAGCATATCTTGTTATCCTGGCTTTGTAATTCCTTTTTTTTGTCGCAGCATCAAGGACATCATTTCGTACCGCTCGGTAAAGATAACCCTTGATGTTTTTCATTTCAGGAGAGATTGGTCTGCGAACAAGTGAGAGAAAGAAATCGTGCAATATATCATCTACAGTAGTGGGGTCATTTACCTGGCGAGAGATGATTCGCCTGATGTTGGCTGAATGTTCGTTGTATATCCTGGTTGCAAGTTTCATGTTTTCCTCAGTTTGATTGTTCTGGTCCATATCTGTCCTCATGAAAATTGTAGTTATACTGATCCCAATTGAATTTTTCCGTTTATCCGCGGTTAAATAACTTAAAAATAACAAGTTACGGATTTATTCGCGGA
>CAYZEH010000182.1:0-5688 GCA_964477135.1 uncultured Pirellulales bacterium
AATAATAACAAGATACACACAGTTATTCAACTTGTCAAACTAACTAAATCTAAACCAGATTTTCCTTTAAGACAACAATATCTTGTCGATTTGGGTTTCTTTACACCAACATAAAAGGCTCACCAGTCCCCCACCAGCCATTTACTTCCTAATTACTGCCCCAACTATGGCTTAATAGAAATTGAACGCACACAAAGTAACTGGTAAGGTAATTAGACATATACGTAGAATCACAAACCACTTTATACTCGCAAATAGTATTTTCACAAAAATATTTAATAGTAGGAAAGTGAAAGACATCTTAGTATTATATATCCAGTAATTGTATATTAGTAGGAGGTTTTTTATGAAAACTAAAAATCAAATTCTTTGGCTCGTAGAGGCCTGCCAGGTAAGACACACACTTGGAATATTTAACACACTGAAACAAGCACACAACGCAATTTGCAATGAATGTGAACCTAATAGTCCTTTGCGAGAAACCAAAAAATGCATGTGCACATGGATGCGCATGACTGCATGGAAATAATCGTTCTTAAAGGGATGGTAGGCGATATTAAAAAAATGAGTGAGGAAATTGTAAGCATTAAAGGCGTCAATCTTGGCAAAGTAAATCTCGTAGAATCGCATAGCACGCATAACCATTGATCTTTAAAAAAATACTTTTTCAGGGATAGCTAAGGACGGTTTAACATGGATAAACACATTAGCCGAGGTGGGAGTCGAACCCACACGCCCATTACGGGCAGGGGATTTTAAGTCCCCAGCGTCTGCCATTCCGCCACTCGGCCAAGCAAGGTAAACAGACTAACCAATTATTTTTAGAAATTCAACAGGTTTTCCTGTAATCGTCCACAAAAAGCGACATAAATATAATCGGCCTATATAATTAGAAGGCTTATCCAGGGCTTTTACGGCGAGGTCAGCCAGTTTTCCAACATTGCCTGTAAATCGTAACAATCTGTAACACAATCACCTCCCGGCGGTGCGATACCAGCGGGGCTGTAGTTTAACTGCCAGAATTAAGCTAATACAGCAAAGTCGTCAAAACAAGCATATGTCGCAATATGAAAGAAGTTTTTCGCAATTTAACATTAAATTAAATGCTATTTTAACTTATAATTACAATTGTGCATTTTAAAGTTAAACTTTTAAGGCCATTAATGAAAGCTGTAAATTTTAGAAAACCAAAAGGATTCACATTAGTCGAGTTGCTTGTAGTTATTGCGATAATTGCTCTTTTGATGGGTATTTTGATGCCTGCACTGGCAAGGGTCCGGGCACAAGCCAAAGCTACTGTCTGCCGAGCAAATTTGAAGCAATGGGGCACTATATTTTTAATGTATACAGATGACCACAACAGTAAATTTCATGCAGGCTATATAGGGAAAAGTAGTAATTGGTGGATGGAAGTTACAAAAGATTATTATGCTGACAATACAGATTTGCTGTATTGCCCAATGGCTACCAAAGATACTGACCCGGAAACTGCTTACTGAGGTAAATATGAAGCCTGGGGGCCTTATTCAAATAAGAGTCGGGGTAGCTTAGGTATTAATATGTGGGTATGCAACCCGGAAAATAGTACAGTTGGCGCACACAGTAAACCTGCTGAATATTGCTGGCGAACTACTAATATTAAACGAAGCTGTGAGATACCGCTGATGCTTGATTGCCTTTCGTTCGGCGGACTGCCTTTAAATAATGACGAGGAAGATGCGATAGATGTTGTCATACCTACTGAAAATTCTTTGGGTAATAATGATATTTCCGGAACAGGATACTTTTGTATAAATCGTCATTTTGGCTTTGTAAACTGTGTGTTTTTAGATTTTTCAGTAAGACAGATTGCTCTTAAACAATTATGGCGACAACGTTGGCATAGGAAATTTGACATCAATGAACCATATCCGGAGTGGCCTGAATGGATGAAAGGTTTTCAGGTGAACTAAAGCCTGATAATTGCTTACTTGCCTTTGTTCTTACGGGGAAAAGAGTTGAATATTACATCTTCAGCTTTGCCTGCTAATCTGGCGAATTTGATCTTTCTCCGGAGAGATTTTATTTCGCTGTCACTGCCGATAAGCTGTGCTGCTTTTTCGATCCTCTTAGCTGCCAGGTCGAATTTGCCCGTTGCAAGGCAGAGAATAGCTGAGTCCTTCAAAGTAGATACATGATGCGGGTCCAAATCTAAAGCCTGTCCAAAAAATTCGTCGGCTTCTTCTAACAAACCTCTTATTGCACTTACCAGACCGAGGTAATAGTAAGGCTCAGGATTGTCACTATCTGAGTCAACCGCCCTGAGCAGACAATGTGTTGCATAATCATAATCGGCGCTCTGGAGAAACATCGATCCCATAGATATCAGAGCTTCGCTGTCTTCGGGGTCGAGTTTCAGCTCTTCAAAAAGGAACTCTCTTGCCTGATTTATTTGTCCTTTTTTCAGAGCATATTGAGCAAGCCTGTAATTAGGCCCGACAAGTGTACTATCGTTTGATATGGCTCTATGGAACAGTTGTTCAGCATCGCAGAAATTGCCTTTATTAAAAGCTATCTCACCAAGACAGAACATAGCCTGCGCATGGTCAGGGGTAAATTCCAATACTCTATTGAACTTTTCCTTTGCAGATTCGATGTCACCAAGCTGAAGCAGGAATAATCCAAAATCAACAATGACATCAGTATCGCCCGGATTTTCACGCAGTTCAGCAAGGAAATATTCTCTGCTGGTCTGATGATCCCCATCGAACCAGTAAGCCTGAGCAATGTGGAAGTTTATCTGCGGATGGTCGGGTTCGAGTTTGGAAGTTTTTATCCAGCAGCTGATCGCTTTTTTATATTCGCCTCTTATGAACAGGCTGTTACCAATATTATAAAAACACAGAGCACAATCAGGTTTGATCTGTTGAGCAAGGTAAAACATTTCCTCTGCCTTGCTATGTTTGTTCATTTCAGTATAGGTTATTATCCTGTTGCAATAAGAAGGCTCAAAATCGCGGTCTAAAGATTCGATCTTTTCAAATGTCTCTATCGCCAGGTCATACAGACCTATACGAGTGTAATCGATCGCCAAAGAATTAAGTGTTTCCAGATCATCACCTGTCAGCTCAAGGGCAGCTTTGTATTCTTTGATCGCTTCTTCAAAACTGCTTATCGAGTCGAGGGCCAGTGCTTTATTAAAATGGAGTGAGCTGTTAGCGGGGCTGATCTCCAACGCTTCCTGAAGCTGGATCAGCGCCATTGCCACTTTGCCATCCTCATAAAGTTCATGAGCATAACGTGCTATTTCTTCAGCCCTGCCAAATGAATCGTATGGATTCTCATCAAAGACCATTACTACACCTTAAATAATTAATCCTTTAAATATTAAGCCAGATATGAGAACTATCGCTCAGAAATACCAGCTGTTTTACTTGTTTTTGCCCATTTTAACAGTTTTTTTATTCTCACAAAAAAACACTGGCAATCGCCTTTGTAAGTTCTTATAATAAAGCGGGTTAACAATATGTCTTATAATCAGCGGTTTTTATGAAAGCCTCTGTTGCAGTGGTTTTTCTGGAAAGTTGTTAGCTTTAGTCTTATAATACGCAGGTTGATCAGATGGGTACAAATGTGAGGCCGACTGATATTTTGATTGGAGAAAAATAATGGTTACAGAAATAAAAGGTCAGTTAACCGCCGGTAAAGGCAATTACGCGATAGTTGTGAGCCGATTTAATGAATTTATTACATCTAAGCTTTTGGGTGGTGCGATAGATTGCCTTGAAAGGCACGGCGCAGACGAAAAGCAGATAACCGTAGTCTGGGTTCCGGGTGCTTGTGAGATAACACTGGCTGCTAAGAAATTATCACAAAGCGGCAAATATGCAGCTGTGATCTGTCTCGGTGCGGTAATCAGAGGCCAAACGAATCATTATGATTATGTGTGTCAGCAGGTGACCAGAGGTATAGGTCAGCTTAATTATGACGCCTCTGTGCCGGTGACATTCGGCGTTTTAACTTGCGAGACGTTAGAGCAGGCAGTCGAGCGTGCAGGGACCAAAATGGGTAACTCCGGCGCCAATGCAGCACTGACCGCTATAGAGATGGTCAATGTGATCGACCAGATCTGATTTGTGTGTTTATATTATTTGTTAAGATCGTTATTTGAAATTTTATACGGGGCCCATAGTGGACAGAAGAACCAGAGCCAGAGAATTAGCAATGCAGGGAATATTTCAACTTGATGTTCAAGGCTCAGAACTGCTTAGCAGATTATTGAATTTCTTCAGAGACAGCGACAATGATGACATGATTGTACAACTCGCGATGAAGTGGACTAAAGAAACGTGGGATAATATTGCACGCTGTGATGAACTTATAACAGATTCGACATTAAAATGGAAAATGTCGCGTCTTTCGCCTGTAGATAAAAGTATTTTACGACTTTCGGTTTATCAGTTGGTATTTTGCGATGATATTCCGAAGAAAGTTGTTATAAATGAGGCGATAGAGCTTGCGAAAAAATACAGCACGGAAAAATCGCCGGGGTTTATTAACGGCGTGCTCGACGCGATAAGGAAAAAACTGAAATCTGCGGACGAGTAGAATAAAAAGGATTTTAAATTAAGTATTTTGTGAGGTGGTCGATTGAGGACGATAGCGGTACTGAACCAAAAAGGTGGCGTAGGAAAGACTACAACAACAACGAATCTTGCCGCAGCACTTGCAGCAAAGGGTTTTAAAGTAGCGGCCATTGATCTTGACCCGCAGTCGCACCTTACGATACATTTAGGCTTAAATCCGGAAACGATCGAAGCAGGCGCATACAAAGTGCTTACGCAACAGGCAAGCTTTGAAGATGAGATGACAGAAGTCCGCAAAAACTTATGGCTATTGGCTGCTAACATAAATCTGGTAGGTGCTGAAAGTGAACTGGTATCGGTTGTCGGCAGAGAAACAATTCTGCGTGAAGCTGTTGACAAAATAAAGGACAGATTCGACTACATATTGATAGACTGCGCTCCTTCGCTTGGGCTTTTGACTTTGAATGCTTTGGCATGTGCTGATGAGGTATTGATTCCGCTTCAGCCTCACTTTTTGGCGCTGCAGGGGTTTGGCAAACTGCTGCAAACAATAGACCTTGTTAATAGGCGGATTAACCCCAACCTCAAGGTCAAAGGCGTTCTGCTTTGCATGTTCGATTCGAGGGCGTCATTGCCTAATGAAGTAAAAGCTGATATTGAGCAATTCCTTGAAAGTGCCAGAGGAACAAATTGTGCCTGGTCACAAGCAGAAATGCTGCCTGTATATATCCGCAGAAATATCAAACTGGCAGAAGCCCCGAGTTACGGCAAAACAATATTCGAATATGAGGAAAACTGCAACGGAGCCCAGGACTACCGAAAAGTCGCGGAATTCTTCTGTAATAATGGCAAACTGGTCGAACCGATTGAAGATGAAATTACACAAGAGTCCCCGGAAGCTAACGAAGTTGATATTGAAACAGAGACGATTGAAAACAGCCTGACAAATGATAACGAATCAGCCGAAGAGCTGTCGCAAGTCGACAATACCCAAGCCCAATCACAACAAACCGAAACTAACAGCCAAAGACCCGCCGGTATCGAAATAAAAGAAATAAAACCAGCGTCTTATACCATTCATGGTAATAAATTTCCGCGAATAAATCCATAACTTCTTATCTTT
>CAYZEH010000183.1:0-5646 GCA_964477135.1 uncultured Pirellulales bacterium
TCAATATTTCTCTAAAATGATAAAATTTTATAAAAATTCTGATTTGACAAAACAATATCAGATGGGTAGTCTCAATGCTTTAGAGAAAGTATTTTGAATCTTTTAGTTTAGCGGAGAATTATGATGGATCAAACATTCGAAGCAAATGAAGTTTTTGTGGGGTTTCACCCTGACGGCTACAAGATAGATAAAACAGCTGAGTCTATCCAGAAGTACACAAAATGGCAGGTGAGTAAATCTAATAGATGGAGTAACCCGGAGCCAATAACTTTTAAAAATATGCCTGAGCATGGGTGGATTAAAAAAGACAGGTTCGACTGGGACAGGATGAGTATATCAGATGAAGTATATGCTCTCTAAAAAATTCTAAGCAAACAGCAAACAAAGGACGCACAATGGAAAAGGGAATGCTGGAGTTGATAGAAGCAATTCTGAGCTCAACACAATTCATCGCCATCGGGGGCGGATTAGCAATTATATTCTTTTTTGTCTTCGCTCCGCATATCACAGGCTCAAAGCTTATCACCAAACAGCTCGAACAACTTGAAAAACAAACAAAGAAACTAAACGAAAATATAGAAAAACTCATAAATATAAAAAAACAGGATGATGAAAAATAAACACCACTGGGTTTTCCTGCTTAGAAGAAGTTTATCAGTGCATTTTTATAAATATCTTATGGGTTTTTCCATCGATGAATTCCTCTGGTAATACGCCTTGAGTTTTGGTGTAATCTTTTCCATCGATTGTAAACTTTTCTACTTCTGTTCCTTTACCAACACTTGTTATATCAAACCATGTATCCTTGATTTTTATCCTTGATTTTATCTCACCAAATCCATCAGGCACCTGAGGTCTGAAGAACCAGTAGTCTTCTATTTCATTATAACCAAATCCCGTAAAACCTCTCAGCACAGCATGCGGAAAATATGAAAAACCAAATAAATTTAAAGTTGCATGTCTTGGTATACCGTCATAATCAGCAACATCATGATTAAGCTCATAGTTCTGCAATGACGGGGGAAGGTTATCTATAAACTGCGAGAGATAATTCCACGCAACATCAGAAAGATCAGCCTCGAAAGCAGCTTGTACCATCGTCACCCATCCCATACCCCAACCATGAATCTTAGCTACAGGCTTGACCTGATTTTTAAAACATTCTTTAAATAACTTGTTTTTGTAATTAAAATAAGGAATAGTTGCCGCCGCCGTCCAGTTATAGCCGTGATTACCCATTTGCCACCAACCAACACCAATCTCAGGTCTCGGCTGCGATGCCAGCAAAGTAATTATCCCCTTTTCGTTTTTTCTAAAGCAATATTTCTTTACTGCGTCATTGAGCTGTTTTGAACGTTCTTTCCAGAGCGGTTTTTCATCACCTACAGCCTTTGAAAGCTCCCACGCCTGCTTAAAGCCTACTACCGATATAGCATTCATCAATGTATATTCAGCTACATAGCCTGATTCCTGACAATCATCGATTATTAACCCTGTCTGTGCGTGGTACTTTTTATACCTTTTATTTTCATCAAGGTATCTCATCCCTGCAGTATCGGCGTCCCATTCGGCATAACAATAATCATCCGCTGCTAATGCATCTGCAACTTTACATATAAAAGGCCATTGCGATTTTATAAATTCAATGTCACCTGTATAACGGTAATATTTGCCCATATTATAAAGATAGTAAATCATACCATCAAGCTGAGGCCCCATCATCTGATTTGTCCATTCGCCGGGTAAAGTTATCTCTTCTACCGGCCTTTGATCCGGTGAACAGAATTTTTTAACTACTCGTCCGGAGGTATGGTAATTCGCATGGAGACAATTGTTTTTCTTATTCCAATACGCATACGTAGAGAAAAATTGCAGCACCTTTTTTACTTCTTCGTACCTGCCGCTATCTAAAAGCACACTCATCGCAACACCAGAATCCCTTGTCCAGACAACTGCGATCTGATAACGATTTCCAACAATCATACCCCCAAGCTCGGCATCTATAGCAAGCTTCATATACATATACTGATTGCGAAAAGCTCTGTCCAGTTTTTTGCTGCCGGTAACAACTTTCGCCCCCTGCTGGTACCAATCTTGCCATTGTTTTTGGACCTTTTGCGAATCGACTTTGTTTTTAATTGTTTGCTTTGCCAATTGCACTGCTGTATCCGCTTGTTTACAGAAAGAAAGAATTACGGTAAGGCAATTATCTCTTTTATCGCAGTTTTTACTAAACCTGACTACACCAAAATCATCATCTATATAAAAATCTTTGGGATTAATAACATCAATATTTGTTTTTTCATCATCTGTTGCAACTACCGTCCTGCGATAAAGCTTATTGTCATAATCCCAGTAAAGCATATTTTTATTCAAAGGCACGATGATTTCTTTCTCAGGCAGCGGAACATTTATGGGCCATTCACGTGCATCTTCGCAAAGCTTAAATCGCTGGGCCTTTTCATATTCCTGCGGATATTTAAACCCCCGATAAAGTGACATTTCTGTGCTGATCTGGAAATAATTTTCGTTGCCGCAGTCTGCCTCAAACTCGATCTGCCTGACCATTACGGGCTTATCCCACAGACCAAAGGTTCTGGTAGTTACTGTGCCTGGCTCTATTTTGGTAGTAATAACAATCACACCATCGACAAATTCATACTTATCGCAAGGGCCAACTGTCCAGCTCTGACCTGTCTTTAGATTTTTCACTGTAGCGGCAAGACCAACCTGGGCAAGTTGAGTAGTAGAATAACCTAACCATAATCTGGCTATCTTGTCATGCACCTCGGTGACAGGAGTTTCGGGGAATTCAAACGGACCGACAAACGTGCCGAACACATGGCCATTACCAAAACACAACCTACCATCGATTACTGACTCTATCTTTTTATCCATCTGAACCTGATCAGGTCTGCACAAAAACCCCGGATGAGACGGCGCGACCATGAAAAGCTCTTTAGGAGCCTTCTTATTTATTATCGCATCGACGGTGACATCGGCATCTTTGTCATAAAGCAAAAATCCGCAAACCGATGCTGTTTTATCTTTAGCATTTGAATTAGGCTTAATCACAACTGTAATATGGCCTTTTTCATCAGCTTTGACATTACAAAGATAGCCTGTTGGGGTTTTGAAAGCGTCTTTGAAGCAATCCATCGTTTGGACAACTTGGCCATTAACTTCGATATCGACTATTCTGTTGCCAGCGATATGCCAGTAGCTTTCCATCAGGGCTGTGAAAAGCTTGTATTCTTTGCCGGGCTCTGCAGTAAACCGACCAGCCATGGGCTTACCAACATACATCAATCGGTCGTAAACCGGGTGATACTTGCCCTTATCAAGTTGAAAAAGTGATCCGCCAGCAATAAATTTCCCTTCTATCTGGGCCTGCAAAACGCTTGTAATACTACACAACAATATCGCAATCAAAATAGCTTTTCTCATCGTTTGCCCTTTAATGCTGATTGTGATTTACTAAAATTTTTAATCCTTCCAGCGATAGCAGTCAACCGAAGGCTTAATGGTCTCTACTAACGCTCTGCTTGATAGAGACACAGGAATCCCCATAAGGAAAATATCATTTTTATTAACGTCGACTTTGCTTTGCCTCATCTTGCCGTAATCGATATCAATGCTCTCTGCCGGTATGCTGAGATACTGGCTTTTCTCTTCGTCCAGCAGCAGGTTATAATAATTCCTTATCGCCCTTGCAACTGCCGGCTCTTTGTCCACATTATAATAGTACCACAAAAGCAGATTGACCAGACCATGACTTCTCAACTGGTCATGCGAACCTTTCTTTGCCCAGCTGCCATCATCGTTTTGTGTCCACAGCAAAAAGTTCACATGAGCTTTCACTCTTTCTTCAAATGATTTTCTAAATGCCGGGTCATCAATATATGTCCACGCTGCGATAAATCCTTCGCTGACGTATGCGCTTGTATCATATAACCAGCGATACCATAAGTATTCTTTGTCTTTTCTGCCCGGGTTCCAGCTGTCAATTATATAAGGTATTTTGCCATCATCTGCCATAGTATCAAGCAGCCAGTTTGTCGCTTTTATGGCAACGGTTTTATATTTCTCTTCGCCGGTAAGATAATACATAGCAGCAAAAATCTGACAGCCTGAAAGACTGGTGGAAATAGTATAGTCACCATTAAACGTATCGCTGAAAGTCTTGCCGTCTTTAGCAAAATGATAACCTGCCCCTAATGCCCCGTTTTCATGTATGAATGATTCTTTGCCGTCACCTTTTTCCAGCATTGTGATATACTTTTCTAATGCAGTTATAATTCTTTTCTGCTGCTGGGGCGTTGCCCATTTATAATAATTTGTCAAAAGCCCCAAAGCACTGCCCGTATCAGCAAAATATACCGCGCCGTAACCAGTTCCCCAATAACCTTGCGGCTTTTGGCTATCCAGCAATTGGGCTGCCCATTTCCTGACATTGTTTAAATGCTTTTCATCGCCGGTAATCTCATACAATCCAAGCTGAGTACGATAATTATAGCCATTAACAAAAATCGCTTTGTGCGGATTCTGCATTGCAAAACGAGCCATTGATTTGACCCGTTTAATGATAGGCCCGTTGCCGATACATATCGCTTGGAACTGCGTCTGCATCAGCTGCTTTTCAACAGTTCTTGCGCCGCTAAATGTCATTATGCCTTTGCTTTGTGTCGCATCAAGTGTTGCAGGTTTAAAATTGAACCGAAAACCCTTTTCTGCCCAATTGCCCTGGTTGAGAACTATTTTCTGCTTAGCTGCAACAAGTTTACAAATCGGGGTAGAGTTTACATCCATTTCGCGGTTAAATTTTACGCTGATGTTCAACACCTGACCAGGCTGAGGGACAATCTCCGGACCAAGGTCAACATACTCAACGCATTTAGGCCCATCGGAGCCTATCTGTTTAGCACCGGCTGCCTGGCAAAAACAAATAAGAACAAGTAAAGAAATTGACAATACTAAAAGTGTTTTGATCTGCTTCATTTTGCTGTCTCCTGTAATATACTGATTCCAATTAAATTTCCCCGTTTATCCGCGGGTAAATAACCTAAAAATAACAAGCTACGGATTTATTCGCGGACATTTACTGCCCTTAAGGGTATAAAGCCATAAAATTCGTTAATAACTGCCATAGTATAATCATAAAACCGCTTTCATGGAAAAGATATTATTAAAAACATTTTGCTGTTTTTTTGAAAAATCACAATAAAAGGACAATGCCGTAACAATTCGGTAACATTAAAAATGTAAATTACCTGCTGTTAAAAGGAACATTATTTGTTAACATAATTGAAAAGGAGCTATCATGAAAAAGTTGAAAAATGTAATTTTTATCCTGGTACTGACAACCATCGCACTTACAGACTGTGCATTGGCAAAATCACCATTGCTGCTTTTGCAGGAGGGTATTTATGCAGAAGAAACCGAAGGCGATCTTGACAAGGCAATTGGGCTTTACGAGCAGGTAATAGACCAAGCCGGCGAAGTTGAGAGGATCGCTGCTAAAGCTTCCTACAAACTTGCAATGTGTTATCTTAAAAAAGATGACAAAGAATCAGCAGCAAAATATTTCCAGGCCGTAGTCGAAAAATATCCCTCGCAAAGAGCATACATCAATAAAGCAAAAGAACA
>CAYZEH010000184.1:0-2492 GCA_964477135.1 uncultured Pirellulales bacterium
TATAATAACAGTTATTGTGCTATCAGCCATAGTAAATACTTTGCTTAAGATTAGAAATTTAGAAACTATGATTTACAAAGAACAATTCTCAGAGATAGCCAATGGGCTTATAGTTCGTGCGCCGGCAAAAATCAACTTGAGCCTGGTAATAACAGGTAAAAGAGACGACGGTTTTCACGGAATTGAAACCCTGATGACTAAAATAAACTTCTACGATGAAATTTTTATCGAACCGGCAGAAAAAGATGGCATCGAACTTATCTGCACCGGTCCGCAATGGGCACCTCAAAATAAAGATAATCTTGTCTACAAAGCCGCTGAAATGCTGCTCGACCAATGCGGCATTAAACCCAGGATCAAACTAACTCTAAAGAAAAACATACCCGCAGGAACAGGACTTGGCTCTGCCAGCAGCGATGGGGCAGCTACACTAACAGGGATAAAAAAATTCCTCGATCTGAAAATTACCCCGGAAAAAATCCATGAGATAGCATCAAGCCTTGGTAGTGACGTACCATTCTTTTTGGGTGGTCCTTTGGCATTTTGCACGGGAAAAGGTGAAAAAATAAAAAAAATCGGGGAAAAATTCGATTTTTCTGCCATCTTAATACTATCAGACATAAACTCCTCTACTGCAAAGGTTTATGACAATTATAGGCATGACGCAGAGCTTTACAAACAACTTTCCGAAAAAATAAATGTCCTTATGGACAAAAACAGAATTGATTTAATAATCAAAATGTGCACAAATATGTTAGAGAAAAGTTGTTTTGATTTACATGAAGAACTCGCTAAGTTGAAATTAAGAATCGAATCAATGGGGCTTAAGCCCTTGTGCTTGAGCGGCAGTGGTTCGGTTATGTATTTTTTTATTGGTGATGAACCAAGAAAAATAGCTGAAAAGTATCAACTGGATATTAAGAAAAAAACCGGTTGTGAAAGTATTATCGTAAGCAGCAACAGATGGTAAACTTTTAAGCGAGGCAAAAACATGGAAATCACTGAAGTCAGAGTAAAATTGGTAAGCAACAAAGATGACAGGTTGAAAGCTTTTTGCTCAATCACGATGGATAACGAATTTGTAGTTCGTGACATCAAGATCATCGAAGGTTCAGGAGGGTACTTTGTTGCAATGCCCTCAAGAAAAATGAGCGATCACTGCGAAAAATGCGGGGGGAAAAATCATCTCAGGGCGAAATTTTGCAACAATTGCGGCTCAAAACTGGCTGAAAACAGGGTCAGAAAGGATCCAAAAGGCAGAATGAAGCTTCATGCCGATATCGCCCACCCAATAAATGCTCAGTGCAGACAAAGCATTCAAAAGAAAGTTACTGAAGCATTTGAACAGGAATTTGAAAAATCAAAAGAACCCGGTTATGAGTCTATTGATCTCGATGAAGCAGACGACGAAGTACCGGAAATTATTTAATTAAGTTGAAAATAAAAAAAGCGACCGCCATTGAATCGTTCATTATAAATCAATAAAAAATGGCCGTCGGTGTATTTTCTAACAAACCTGTCTTCAGGAAATTGGGGGTTGTTTTCCCGATTTCAGGTGGTTAATTCCTCAAGAACCCTGTCAAGAGCAACATCAAGCCTGTTATTAAGGTCATAACTGCCTTTTGTTATCTCTTGACGCAGACCAAGAATTCTTTTCTGGTTGACTTCCGGAAGCGATGCGATTTTCTTCAATACCTGACCTATAGGCGTACTATTGATATTATCAAGTATCTGCTCCATAACCAAATCGTTATCAGCAGCTAAACTTTCATCATTAAACCCGTTTTCTGCGTTTAACTCTTCAAATTGTTCTCTGGAATCAAAATCAGTCATCTCAATTACCTTGTACAATCAGCGATCAGACAAAATCATCCATATATCCGTCTGAAAGCTTTAACCACTACATATTGTATGCTTTCGTAATCCGTTAGAAAGCCCAAATTCAACTTTACAGTATTGATATCGACTACCATCAATCAAAAACTTTAAAAAACTTCATATATTCTGAAAATATATATTAGTGGTAATTTGCTTAAAAACACAGGTTATCAGCCCTGAAAAGTGTAATTTCTACATTCCCATTTTAACACAAAAGCTTGTTTTGTCAACCCAATTGAAAAAATAGGCAATACACAACATATAGTGACTGTGAAGATGTTTTTTATGCACAAGCTGGCGAAAATAGTTAAAAAATATAAAAATCGACCTGAGGCTGATTATTTTTAAGAAAAAATCTTATTGGGACACGGAATTCTTCTCAATAATAAGAATCAGAAGTAATATTTGAAATTCAGGTCAATATCCCACAAATCAGGAGAAGCCTTCTTTTTAGTGAGTGTTATTTTAGCACATTGTAACTCAGGCCAGCGAAACTGTATCTTAGACAGGAAATTAGCAAACCTGATTAAATCGACATCTTTGATATTAAGTTTAGCTTCCTGGGTTTTTTGATCTCGTGAGGTCATCATTTTGCTTGAGCTCAATTTATAATT
>CAYZEH010000184.1:2592-5596 GCA_964477135.1 uncultured Pirellulales bacterium
AATATGTAATAAAAAAGCGGGTTTTTATAAATATCTTTCATAAAACGTTCCTTATTTTATAGGAGCTACTGTTAAACGGAAATTATCTCTTCCACCTTTAGCATCAAGCTTCTGTTGTAATATTTCCATTTTAGATTCTTTGATTATCTGGAAAAGTTGAAGCGTATTTTTTTTGTTTGAGGTACTGCCGTCAAAAGAAATGCTCTTGGCATGAATCGAAACCTTATTTATCTGCAAATCTATCGCTGAGGCCTTCGAATTAAACGCCTGAAAGAGAAGAGTGAGCTTCGTAGCAATAGATGCTTGCCCTGTCAGACTAAGTAGGCCGCTTTTTTCATCTTCAATGCGCGATAGTTCGATTTTAAGTTTTCTAACAGGATCAACCCTGGATGACATTTTCTTGCCTTGCATTACACTTGAATATTCTGTTGAAAGCCTTTTTTTCAAATCTTTTCTATAACCATTTTCTTTAATCAGATTCCACTGAAAATATATTCCCAGCAAAATTATAACACCAGTAGCAATTACGCTGATCATCTTTATCATTTTTTCAAGTTTGAGTTTTTTACCCATGTAAGGCATAAAATCTTTTCTGAAATCTACGCTTTCGATCTTTTCACAATTTATCATTGCCGCACCATAAGCGATTGCAAAATCTGCAACATTGGCGAAATCATCAAAAGCGGTTGTATCTGCACCAACGCACCCCGTAAAATCTATCGGACCTGCTTCGATCATCATTTTTTCACTTATCAAATTGATATCCAGACTATTAGCAGCATCATAGAATCTTAAGCAATTTATCGGCTCATCACTTTGAACAAGTGCCATTGTTAAGGGCAGTTCCCTTAAAATAAGTGCGGTTCGATCCTGATCTGGATTAATCAGAAAAGTTCTGATATGAGGCTTAGATGTTGGCTGAGGATAGAGGATCAGATAAGCACTCCTGTCTGAAAGTATCGCAAAGAAAGGCCTCATCTGATCAGAATAGGATAAATTATTTTCGATAAAACCTGTAAGACAGTTAACGTCAGGCTCAATTGTCACTGGGTCTATATTATAACTTTGCAAAGCATATATGATTTCAGACAATACCTTGCGCTGGGCTGTATATACCGTCAAATCTGAACCATTACTGTCTGCCGAATTGACCTTAAACGATATCGCCACATCAGAGACATCTGTTGCAAGTGCTTCTTCGGTGTCGAACCGTATAGTAGATGCTATCTGTTTACTGTCTTTGAATTCACTATGGACGTCATGCTGCATAAACATTGAGCAGTCCAGAGCTACAGAAACATCTGAAAAGCTTAACTCTCTTTCAGAACATCTCTGGGTGATCAACTTCGCAAGTCTCTGCTCATTCGAAAGCTCATTTTCTTCGTCAGGAGCAACTACCACTGTGAAGCAGTCAAGAACATTTCTGTCTTTGCCTTCTGCTTTGAGACAAACTACCGTCGCCGCATCGCTTCTCCAATATATTCCCAGATAGTTTTGGCTTTCCACTTGACAGACTCCTAAAAAATTACCAACCACTGATTGCCGCAATTACTTCAAAACGCCTACGCTTACCCTTTCTCTTTACCGCTACTACAGATGTCACTTTTGCGGCACCGGAGACTGCTGTTATTCTTACCGTAAAAAAATCACTCTCTGTTGTAATAAATTTTTCACATTTTGCAATTGAATTAGAATATTCAAAGAGAGCTTTTTTCAATTCATCAATATCCACGAAAGGCTTTTCACGTCTTGCAACTATTATTTCATCAGCAATTTCAACCGAATCTCCACCAAAAACAAATGCCGCTTCAAGAACATGTCTCGGCGCAGTATTGATATTGACTTTACCGGCAGGCCAAAGAGAAGTATATTTAAGAGCGGACTCATGCCTGTCATCACTAATCTGTGTAGCTCTGCTGAGAATAGATGCATCAATAAGCGGACTATTGAACAGCCTTGCAAAATCCGTTATATGAGTACTAACAGGTATTTCTTTTTTCCTGGGTGCTTTTGTTTTTTTTGCATTTCTTCTTACAGTACGCCTTTTTTTTGTTTTTTTCGAAACTGCCTTAGTTTCTTTAGTATCGTTTGGATCTTTCGGTTTGCTTGCTTCTTTTGTCGATTTAAATTCGACCTGAAATTCTTTAATTTCACGAATCTCATCAAGTCCTGAAAGCAGCTGCTCTATTTCAAAGCTATTAACATCCATCCATTCGCAGAAATTTTCAAAACCGGCAATCGCCTCATTTCTGATATCATCATCTTCAATCAAAGCCCAACCGATAGGATATTTAGAATTCTCATCAATGATTTCAATCGTAACTTTAGCTGTTCCTATTTCAATCTCTACCGGCTCTGTCGCATAGGGCCACTCTGGGCCGTAAGGGCCTCTTATCGTGATCTCATTAGGCTCATTTGAGTCAAAGCCTCCACCAAACAAATCACCAAAATCATTATCATCACCAAACTGGCCCGGGTAATTGGGATCATTTATATCATTGCCATCACCAAACTGATTCTGGTAATTGAGATCATTCGTATCATTGCCATCGCCAAACCCCGGCATAGACATCATGCTATTCAAATCTAAAGGTTTACTCTCATAATCATTACTGTCATAGACATCTGTATAATCCAAATCCATTGCCCAGATGTCTATAAGCTGCTGATATTCTTCATCTGTCAGCGAAAAAAGATCAGAAAAATCAGGCTCATTCGGGCGTGAAACGAGTTTGAATTTCAACCCGCTAAGAACGGTATCAGCGTATTTGATTGCTGAATCACATGCATAGCGAGCTGCCTGATAATCTACCATGTACTGATCCCTGCTTCGCTGAGCGCGGACTTTAGTTGTAAGTGTATACCCCAAAGTCGCCAATACCACTAAAAGCACAAGCGTAAACAGCAATACTATGCCCTTATGCTTTGCAGAGACGTAAACATTTTTTGATAGTTTGTAATTCATTCGTTACCTATTTTGGTAGTTCCAAGCCGTTAACATCCG
>CAYZEH010000185.1:0-5567 GCA_964477135.1 uncultured Pirellulales bacterium
GTGGTCAAATTCGTGTTTTTGCCATTATTATGGCTGAAATATTTCCAAAATGAAGCTGGAAAGCTTGAGTATTCAAGATAAACTTGGTATTTTAGTGAAAATGAGGCTCATCGGCGTAGTTGAGCTATGATATAAAATATTATATAGGAAATGTCGGATTAAAGAAAGATAATATACATGAAAACAAGTTCATACAATCCATTTCAAGTAGCACAATCTCAGTTTGACAAAGTAGCCACCATTCTTGACTTAGACGAAGGAGTCAAGGAGTTATTAAGACAGCCAATGCGCGAATACCAGTTCACCATTCCTGTACGAATGGATGATGGGAAAATCAAGGTTTTTAAGGGCTTTCGCGTACAACACAATGACGCACGCGGCCCGGCAAAGGGTGGTATCCGTTTTCACCCAATGGAGACCATCGACACTGTACGTGCACTTTCAATGTGGATGACCTGGAAGTGTTCAGTGGTAAATATTCCGCTGGGTGGCGCAAAAGGCGGTGTGATATGTGACCCTCACCATCTTACTATGCGTGAGCAGGAGCAAATTTGCCGCGGCTGGGTACGTCAAATTGTCAAGAATGTCGGCCCTGTCAGTGATGTCCCGGCGCCGGATGTTATGACCACCGGCCAACATATGCTATGGATGCTTGATGAGTATGAAACAATTTGCGGCGGTAAATATCCTGGTTTTATTACCGGTAAACCGGTAGGCATGGGCGGTTCTTTGGGACGCACCGAAGCCACGGGGTTCGGCGCCACTTACGTTTTACGCGAGGCATTAAAGGAATTGGGGATATCGCCTTCCCAAACAACTGCCAGCATACAGGGGTTTGGCAATGTGGCACAGTATGCAATACAAAACTTCATCCAGATGGGTGGAAAGGTTGTCGCTATCTCTTGCTGGGATCAGGCAGACAAGACTTCGTATACATACCATAAAAAAACCGGTATTAACCTGGAGGAGCTGCGAAGCATCTCTGATAAGTTCGGTGGAATCGATAAAGACCGTGCTCGTGACCTCGGCTACAAGATGTTGCCGGGCAGTGCATGGCTTGAGCAGGAAGTGGATATTCTGTTGCCAGCGGCACTCGAGAATCAGATTAATAAGAATAATGTCAACAAAATCGCAAAAAGCGTTAAGATCATCTGTGAAGGTGCTAACGGTCCAACTACACCCGATGCAGACGAAATTATCGAACAGCGTAAGATTTTTATGCTCCCCGATTTCCTTACTAACGCAGGCGGCGTAACCTGCAGTTACTTTGAGCAGGTACAGTGCAATAGCAACTACTTCTGGGAAAAGGGCGAAGTGCTCACCAAACTGGATACTCAAATGACCTTGGCTTTTGCGGCTGTAAGTGAACTAGCCCGCCGACAGAAACTCTACATGCGTGACGCTGCATATATCATCGCCATTAACAGGGTAGCGCAGGCAGTTAAGCAGCGGGGATGGGCCTAAGATAATTATACCTCTTCATATAAAAAAAACATGCTGGGGTGATAGGCCCCGGCTTTTTAGAAATTTACATTATATGTTAGTTGCTGTTAGAAGGATGAATACGCAATGAGTAACAAGAAACGGAAGGAAGAAAGTTTTCATATCTTGCGTGAACGGGCGAAGGAGTTGGAATGCCTCTACAAAGTTGAGGAGTTGCTGGCCAGTAAAACCCGTCCACTTCCCGAAATCTTTCGGGACATCATTGTAGTCATTCCCTCTGGTTGGCAGTATCCTAAGTTATGCCAAGCAAGAATTAAATGTGAAGACGTAATCTATGAGCCTCCAAATTATTTACAGACACAGTGGACAGAAACCACACCAATCAAGGTGGAAAACAGTGTCGTCGGTTTCGTTGAGGTTTCTTATATAAGCGAGGTGCCATCCTCACACGAAGGATGGTTTCTGGAAAAGGAACGTAAGTTGGTCCACACCATTGCGGACCGTATTGGACATACTGTTTTCCACAGAAAGCTGAAAAATCTTTTGCTTGAGAGGGATGCAACTAACCAAACCTTGGCCGCTAAAAGCAATTACGAGTGGATGGTAATTGTTGATCTATTACGCCGAACTGATGAGAAACTTTATCTTCATATCTCCCGTAAAATGCTTCATCACTTGTTCTGGAGCGGCATCAAGGAGTCGCGTAAGGTGCTGATGTTTGACACAGATTTTGAGGCTAACTATACAAGAGGGATGACCGAGGTCAATACTCCCAGTCAAAAGCAATCGCATGAGAGTATTTTAGCGGTAAGCGACCATGTGTTTGCAATTGCTGCGCGTCATCTGAATAATGAAGAGATACTTTCGTACCTGCACAAATGGATTCAGGAAAACAAGCTGAGTTTTCTCATCAAGACCGTCGATACCAGCAACGCACCACTGGGAGCAGTCATCGACGCAATTCTGCGGTATCACGCCTTACCAGCCAGCGAAGCCATTCTAGCACCATCTACGGAAAAGTGGTTGAAAGTTTCGCTAATCCGGCGATTTTTCTCTGACAATATCGACTTCATTAATATTGCCAAGCAGTATTTAGAGGTGGCTGATTTTTTCGACTTGGCTACTCACATCATCTATCCGTCTGAAAGCAATGGACATTTAGGTGGAAAGAGCACAGGGCTCTTTTTGGCACGGCAAATTTTGTTGAGGAAGATAGATGAAGAGAAGCTTTTTACGGAAATCAAAACACCAAAGACCTGGTATATGACAGCAGACTGCATGACGGATTTTCTGCGATATAATAATCTAGAGGATTCGAACCAACAGAAGTATAAAGACTTGGAGCAGGTTCGAATCGAGTACCCCAATATCATCCAACTTTTTAAGCATGCGCGTTTTCCAAGTGACATCTCAAAAGAACTATCCTTGGCACTGGATGATTTTGGTGAGCACTCAATCATTGTACGTAGCTCCAGTCTCCTTGAGGACCGTATTGGAACAGCTTTTTCCGGCAAGTACAAGAGTCTCTTCCTATCTAATTGTGGTAGCAAGCAATCTCGGTTGGAAGCTCTATTTGATGCAATCTCGGAGGTATATGCTTCAGTATTCGGTCCAGACCCAATACTGTACCGCTCCGAACACGGCTTAATCGATTTTCGCGAAGAGATGGGTATTATGATCCAGCAGGTCGTGGGGATACATGTAGGGCATTATCTCATGCCAACTTTCGCAGGAGTTGCATTCAGCAGCAATGAGTTCCGTTGGTCACCACGGCTAAAGCGTGAAGACGGTTTAGTTCGCTTGGTGCCGGGGCTTGGTACTCGTGCGGTAGACCGCGTAAGCAACGATTATCCAGTAATGCTTTCACCAGGTCAGCCTGCATTGAAAGTAAATGTCAACCCAGACGAGATACGCCACTACTCTCCTTCCCAGGTAGATTTAATCAACTTGGAAACCAAATCTTTCGAGACAGTGCCTTTAAAACATCTCCTGTGTGAGTATGGAACTGAAATAACCAACCTACACCACCTGGTCTCTGTCTACAAGGAAGGGAATATTTATCAGACATCCCCCATGGACATTGATGTGCATCGTGACGAGTTAATCGTTACTTTCGATGGCCTCTTTAACCGTACGGATTTTGCCAAGCAGATACGAAGGATTCTGACAGTACTACAAGAGAGCCTTGGCACACCAGTGGATATTGAATTTGCTTCAGACAGCAAATCTTTTTACCTGTTGCAATGCCGTTCACAGTATACAGAGAGCGACGTGGCAATCAGTGCCATACCGCAGGATATTCCAACTAACAAGACTTTGTTCACGGCGACTCGCTTTATCTCAAACGGACGTGTCCCGGACATTACACACATCATCTATGTCTCACCACAACAATACGCCGAACAGATAAGCCTGGATTCATTGGTAGAGATAGGACGTGCGGTTGGACGGCTCAATGTACTCCTTCCCAAGCATCGATTCATTCTTATGGGGCCGGGACGTTGGGGCAGCCGGGGCGATATCAAACAGGGTGTGCAGGTCACTTATTCCGATATCAACAATACCGCTGTGCTGATCGAGATCGCTCTCAAGAAAGGGGACTACTCCCCGGAGCTTTCCTTTGGTACACACTTCTTTCAGGATATGGTCGAAGCAGGAATACGCTATATCCCCCTATATCCCGATGATAAGTCTATTGTGTTTAACAGGTTATTTCTAGACAGTTCATATAATATATTGCCTGACATATTGCCTGAATATGCGCATTTGGCCGATGTGGTGCATGTAATTGATGTGCCCTCTTGTAAAAACGGAAATGTGCTCAAGATACTGATGAATGCCGACATTGGTCAGGCTATCGGATTCTTCGGTGAACCGACGGTTGTCAGTGAAAAACCGATTGTAAAAGTAACGAAAACCGATTCGCACTCAGAGGATTTCTGGCGGTGGCGTCATCGGATGGCTGAGCAGCTTGCCCTGCGACTGAAACCAGAACGGTTTGGTATACAGGCAATTTATCTCATAGGTTCCACTGCCAATGCCACAGCAGGGCCATCCAGTGATATTGACTTGCTGATACATTTCAATGGCAGCCCCATCCAAAAACAAGAGTTGTTACTTTGGTTGGAGGGATGGAGTTTGAGTCTGGCAGAGCAGAATTACCTTCGGACGGGCCATGCGACAGAAGGTTTACTGGATGTACATCTGGTAACAGATTCGGATGTGAAAAACCAAACTAGTTTTGCAGTCAAAATCAATGCTGTAACTGATCCAGCGTTGCCGCTTTCGATGATGAAATAGGCAAAACGCTTATCACAACCATGAAGTAATTTATCCACAGTCTTTCGGTATGATTACTACTGCCGCCTAAAAGACTTATCCGGTTGATTATTCACACTTCAACATAATGGGCACGGCTGTTGGCGCCCATGGAATAGAAGCTGACAGCGACAAGGCTGCCTTTCCCTGCAGAATCTGCCTGGAACGAAAGCCGGTATTGGGTATATTGCTATAAAATGCCAAAGGTTGTTTTACCTGCGAAAATTAATTAACAATTAAAAGCGGCAAAGAGCTTAATAAATATTAACCCTTTGCCATAAGGGCAGGGTGATATTGTATTTTGTCTTAATTATCGCTGTTTTTTCACAAGGTGTGATTCAAAATCATAAAAAAACAGTAAAATGTGATTTTTTTTACGCTATATTTATTTTATTTTTCTTTGTACTTTGGGTTGCCTAAGAGGTAGGATACAGCTTCGTGGTTAGGGAACCACTTTCGATTTGGCCCGGAAATGATAGCAGGGCCATATATTTTTTATTAGGTTTGTGAGTTTTTATGGCTAAGAATACTAATATTTATGTGGGTAATCTGGATTTTGCAACAACCCAGGAGGAGTTAGAAACTCTTTTCTCTGAATTTGGTGAGGTTGACAATGCCAGGGTTATCGCCGACAAAATGTCCGGCAGAAGCAAAGGCTTTGGTTTTATCGAAATGGCTTCAGCTGAACATGCACAGGCAGCGATTGAGGCTCTTGACGGCAAAGAGATAAATGGCAGAGCACTGAAGGTTAATGAAGCTAAACCCAAAACGGATCGTCCTCGTGGCGGCGGTGGTGGCGGCGGTGG
>CAYZEH010000186.1:0-5564 GCA_964477135.1 uncultured Pirellulales bacterium
TCGCCAATCCAAACTTGATGAACCGGGAGAAACTGCCGGCATCACCTTTTCATACTGAGGGTTGGCAGGGTTTAAGTGTAAGTTTAAGGGAACCTTGACCCCTGAATAGTTTGATGGAGTCTTCATGCTGATAGCGTTACGGTCCAGATGAGCCCAGAAGCATGGGCATCCATCTCATAGCGATGGACGTACTGAGAAACCACAAAAAAACAAATCGGCAAACTCAATAAAACAAATTATTCTTCAATATATTCAGCCTGTAACAATTGCGGAAAAAAGCTCTTTGGGTCTTAATAGGTAATAAGTAATGGTAATAGGTAGCTTAATAGGTAAACAAAATTCAAAGAGCACAGAAAACTGGTGTCATGCATTATTTAGTGGCTTTTTGAATGAGATTAATGAGATCGAGAGAATCGATGGATTCGAGTTAATCGAGAGAACCGATCCAGTCGAGAGAATCGAGTTAATCGAGTGGGACAAAATTGTGTCCTCTTTTTTTGGTTCGGTTCAGTCGAATCTCTCGATTTTATCGATTCCCTCGGAACAAATTATAGCCTGACCCTTGTTTTCCTCTAAGAATGTCGAAATACGATCCCGGGTGCCCGTTGAACATGCGCAGCCTTGATTTTTTACCAAATTAAGCAAGTTTTAACCCTGCCTTTTTGCAAATTATGGCAATAATATACCTTGATAATTTGGCAACTGATGTGATGTAATATTTATATGTTTAGACAAATAATTAAAACAGTCCTGGTCATTGTGGCGACAACCGTCGTTGCAGCAGAACAGAAATACAGTGACGGTCGACCGGCGCCACAATTGAGACTTAACGCCAAGGACCACGGCATCGTCCTTCGCTATGGCGATGGGCCGGGCAAGTGCGATTACCTCGGAGCCCGCGATGTCTGGGTGTTTGAAGACAAGGGCACGTATTACATGCACTACGATGCGGCTGGGCCCACGGGGTGGCTCTGCTCTCTGGCAGTAAGCAAGGACATGCTGAAGTGGGAAAAGAAGGGGCCTATCCTGGATCTTGGCCAGCCGGGCGAAGGGGACTCGAAGGGCGCCTGTTATGGCGTAACCTATAAAGATGGCAAACAGTGGCACATGTTCTACCTCGGAACGCCCAATGTGACGGCGGCGCCGAACCTGATTCCGGGGTTTCCATACCTTACAATGAAGGCAAAAGGGAAGAGTCCGGCCGGCCCATGGGTCAAACAAAAGGAGGTTGTGCCGTTCTGCACGAAAGCAGGCACATACTATTCTTTAACAGCCAGTCCGGGCCAGGTTATTAAACTTGGCGATGAGTACCTTCAGTTTTTCAGCTCTACAACTCGAAAGCCCGGAAATCCATGTGTTCAACGCACATTGGGTATTGCCCGGACCAAAGATCTCGATGGGGTATGGACGGTTGATCCAAATCCCATGGTTCCGATTGAAGAGCAGATCGAGAACTCGACACTCTATTACGAGAAAAGCAACCAGACATGGTTTCTCTTCACCAACCACATCGGTATCGATAAGGGCGAATACACCGACGCCATCTGGGTTTATTGGAGCAAGGACCTGAATAAGTGGGATGCAAAGAATAAGGCAGTTGTCCTCGACGGTCAGAATTGCAGCTGGTCGAAAAAGTGTATTGGTCTACCCTCTGTTGTTCAGGTTGGTAAGCGGCTGGCCCTGTTCTATGATGCACCCGGCGGCAGCAGCACCAGCCACATGAAACGCCACGTCGGCCTCGCCTGGCTGGAGCTCCCATTATCGGTTCCCAAAAAAAACATAAAGAACAATGCCAGAACCCAAACACCTGCCGCAAATGGGGGCGTTGAGAAGTGCGTGAGTGCTAGAGTGTGCGAATGTGATTGCTGCGTGGTTTTTTAGGCAGAATGATTAGCGTCAAAATAATTTTTGGGTGCGTTGATAAGATAGGTGAAAAAGATTATTAACTATGAGAGCACAGAGAGCACAGAGAAAGAGGTAAGGTGAGGTTGGTTTTGGATACAGCGTAGCAATAACTTTTGTGATCTATTGTGGACAGATCCTTTAAGGGAAAAAGAGGGTTGTCCACAAAAGAGCACAGAGAACACAAAGAGGGAGCGGCAATCCCGTCTAGAAAACTCTGTGTTCTCTGTGCTCTCACAGTGAAAAAAAAGTAGAGAAGAATTTGCATCAAAATATTTGATGGCACAAAAAAAGGAAGTGAAAAAATGAAGCGAAATAAAATAATTATGTCGGCAATCTTTGTATGTGGGCTTTTGGCAATTACATCCTGCAGATGGTCTGATGTTGGTAAAGATCTGCCCTCTGCTGAATTGCTGAGTGCAACCGATCTGCGGTGTGAGTACCTTGTGAATCCATTGGGTATCGATGTGATCAAACCTCGGTTGAGTTGGAAGCTGGAATCCGATCAGCGCGGTCAGAAGCAGAGTGCATATCGTTTGCTTGTGGCAAGCTCTCGTGAGAAACTTGCCAAGAATATCGGTGATCTTTGGGACTCTGGCAAGGTGGAGTCGGATAAATCCATTCATGTTGCATATGATGGTAAGGAGCTAAAGTCCCGTATGCAGTGTTTTTGGAAAGTCATTGTATGGGATAAAGATGGTAAAGCTTCTAAGCCAAGTCTTCCTGCCATGTGGTCAATGGGAGTGCTTAAAAAATCTGACTGGAAGGCAAAATGGATTGGCACCGCCGAAGCGCAGACTTCTCCTTTTTACAGGCACTCTTTTCAAGTCGATGCTATACCGGAACGGGCAATTGTTTACGTTGCACCTCTGGGCTATTTCGAGCTTTATGTAAATGGCCAGAAGGTTTCCGATGAGGTTCTTGCGCCGGCGGTATCAAATTTTAGCAAGCGCAGTTACTACAGGACGTATGATGTTGCCGCTTATCTCAAGAAAGGTAACAACAGCCTCGCAATCTGGATGGGAACGGGGTGGTATTCACCCGGCTTGCCAGGCGTAAAACATCATAGTCCGGTCGTGCGGGCCCAATTGGAACTTTCCGGCCATGGTAAAGATCAATTGGTAATAACCGATAAGTCCTGGCAAACCAAACCCAGTCAAAGAAAGCTGCTTGGCAAATGGCGCTGGGGTAAATTTGGAGGTGAGCAGGTTGATGGACGCAATATCGACAAGCAATGGTGGCAAACAGAAAAGTCAACATCTGGTTGGACGGCGGTTGTAGAAGTTAATCCCGCTGATGTCCCTTGCAGTGCACAGACTTGTATGGGCAATCACAGATTAGCTGAAATTAGGCCGCGTTCGGTGGAAAAGCTGGACGAAGATACGGTTCTTGTCGATTTTGGAACCAATCTTACGGGCTTCATGAACATGACCTTCCGGGGCCTTAAGTCCGGTCAGAAGGTGACTTTATATTACGCAGACCTGGACGGTCGTCAGAAAGATGAGCAATGGCGTGCTAAGATGACCAGGAAGGGCTTTGCCGTTTATGGTCAATATGATGAATTTATCTCAGCAGGTGTTGCCGTTGAAAAATTCAGCAATGTGTTTAATTATCATGCCTTCCGTTATGTGCTAATTGAAGGTCTGGAATATTTGCCGAGTAAGGCCGATATGGCTGCAACGCCTGTGGAAACAGAGGTTGTCGAAACAGGTACTTTCAGTTGTTCTAACGAACTCTATAATCGTATTCATGAAATGGTGCGCTGGACCTATCGCTGTCTGAACCTTGGCGGTCAGACCGTGGACTGTCCGCACCGCGAAAGGCTGGGCTACGGCGATGGCCAGACGATCATGGATACTGGATTATTTAATTTTGATGCCGCTTCACTTTATTCCAAGTGGTCTCGAAACTGGTGGGATGAACAAAAAGAAGATGGTTTCGTTCCGTTTACCGCACCATGTCCTCATGGTTCCGGAGGTGGTCCGGCATGGGGGGCTATGTGCATAATGGTTCCGTGGAAAACCTATCTGTTTTCCAGCGACAGAAGACTGCTCCAAGAGGGATATCCATATATGAAGAGATATATGGACTACCTTAATGCTCATTGCGAAGATGGGGTGCTTAAAGATATATTCCCCGGCAAAAAGTGGCCCAATCTGGGTGATTGGGTGCCTCCGCGGCGGGGAATGGATAAAAAGAACTGGGTTGGCGATACCTCGCGTCGTTTCTTTAATAATTGCTACCGCGTTCATCTGTTACAGATAATGCAGAAGGTTGCAGGGTTGCTTGGTAAGGCGGATGATGTTAAAGCTTTTGAACAAGAAATCAGTGTCGCGCAGAAGAAAATTCATGACACCTGGTTCGATCCGAAAAACAATACGTATGCTAACGGAGAACAGCCTTACCTGATCTTTCCCTTGAAAACTGGTGTGACTCCAGATGCACTGAGAAAGAGTGTGTTCGATAAATATGTTGAAACGCTTCTGGTCAAAGACAAAGGCCACCTCAATACTGGTATGATCGGTACGCAGATCATGGTGGATTATCTTCTTGAAATGGATCGCAATGATCTGGTGGATACGTTTGTCAATCAGAAGACATATCCGGGTTGGGGATATATGGTGGAACAAGGAGCGACCACCTGCTGGGAACAGTGGAACGGCTACTTTTCACAAATCCACTCCTGTTTCCCATACATAGGTGGCTGGTTTTATCACGGCCTTGCCGGCATCGGTTGGGATCCTGAGGTTCCTGGTTTCAAGCATGTGATTCTTCGTCCGGGAGTGGTTCCGAGTGTCGATTGGGTCAAATGCAGTTACCAATCTCCCTACGGCAAGATTGGCAGCAACTGGAGGGTTGAGGGCAGCAGTTTTAAATGGAATGTGACCGTCCCACCGAATAGCACGGCAACGATATATGTTCCCGGCAAAAATGTAACCGAAGGCGGATTAGCAGCTGCTGAAGCCAAGGGTGTTACCTTCCTGCGTAGGGAAAATAATAAAGCTGTCTATGAAGTTGAATCAGGTGAATATGATTTCAAATCCGTTGTAAAGTGAAACAGGAAATGTTGTAATAGCTACTAACCAAGTTAGTGCGCGAGTGCGCGATTCTGAGAGGTAGGTGAAAACCTGGGAACGCTGAGTTTCTGCTCGGCATGGAGCGACATGTCATGCCGTAGTCCCGCGTACGGGACGAAGGAGTAAGCGGCTCTCTAAATGTTAATTGACAGCTGTTAACTTAAACTGACTCGGTGTTTTAACGTTAGCATCCACCTCATAGCGGTGGACGTACTGGACCGGGCAAGGTAGGTGCTGTCGCTATGAGACGCACCAGAAATGCGACGTAGCATGCAAATGGCCGTGCCTATTGGTGGTGCGCCTCGTAGCGGCGGCACCTACTGCTCCGCACAACACTAAGAACCTCTGGGGGAAAGAGTCCCTTAGATTGATGCGTATGCGCCTGCGGGGCGAAGACGGGTCTAAAAAAAATTAAACAGAAGGAAATAAAGATGAAAAAATCAATTATGCTTGTAGTTGTGGGTTTGGTCGTGCTCAACTTTTCGGGTGCTATGGCCTCAACCGCAGCTGACCTTGAAACAGGTTTTAATAATCCTCCTCCGCAGGCCCGGCCGCAGACCTATTGGCACTGGATGAATGGCAATG
>CAYZEH010000187.1:0-5493 GCA_964477135.1 uncultured Pirellulales bacterium
TGAAATGACGATCTGCAATTGATGGTCTTCGGAGTCGAAAATGATTTCTTTTACCATGCCTTTTATTTCGCTTATAACAGGCTGACCAGCATTGGGGTCCATACCCAGCTGCTGACCGGGCTTTATGATATCACCAACTTTTACTTCGGCGCCAAAAGTGGCATCGACATTTATTTTTGTATCAGTCATTCTTTTTTACTTGGGGAAAATCTTTTATTCCCATCAAATCAGCAAGCCTTTTTGGTATCTCGGTGTTGTCCATTACACCTGAGAATTTTTCTGCTGCTGGTCCAAACGCGTAAATCGGCACGGGGGTAGCACTGTGACCACCAGAGGCCCATTTGGAATTGACTTTTTCGCCTTTTATATCCCCGCCATTGACAACAAGACCACCTGTTTCATGGTCGGCGGTAACGATGACAAGAGTATTTTTGTCTTTCATTGCAAAGTCAATGGCAACCTTTACCGCTTGGTCAAACAGCAGTGTCTGCTTGACTGTGTTGTCTGCGTTGTTAGCATGACATGCCCAGTCAATCTGACTGCCCTCGATCATCATAAAAAATCCCTTGTTGCGCTTGAAAGCTTTTTTGTTTAATTTATATTTATCTTTGAACCAACTTTCTTTTTTCTTTTCGGTCAGGATTCTCAAAGCCGCCTCTGTCATTTGAGGCAGGGTTGGCTCCGGGCTAAATGTTGTCAGAGCTTCCATCTGGAAAAGACCAAGGACATAATCACCTGTCGCTTTTGAAAGTTCTTCGCTGTTATTGACTACAAGGTATCCCTGTTTTTCAGCTTCTTCGATCAGGTTTCTGTCGTCTTTTCTTTTGCTGTTTTCGACAGATTTAGGCAACCAATACTTTTTCCCGCCGCCGAACATTACGTTAGGTTGATTTGCAAGAAGCTGAGTTGAAATTTCTGCTTCCATCCCCCTGCTTTTTACATGGCTTGCGAAACTTGCCGGTGTTGCATGTGACATGGTACAGGTAACAACTAAAGCAGTTTTCATACCATTTTCCTGGGCAGCTTCAAGGATGCTTTGATACCGCTGGCCTTTAGGATCCTGACCAATAGTTCCGTTGTTCGTTTTTATGCCACAAGCTAAGGCAGTTCCGGCTGCTGCGGAATCAGTTACTGTAGAATTAGCGGAATGGGTTTTTACTATGCCTGTGACGGGCATTTTTTCCATATAAAGTTTGCCGTTAAGACCGACAGCTTTTGTTCTTGTCAGGGCGACCTGGGAAAGGCCCATACCATCGCCTATACAGTAAATTATATTTTTAACACCAAGGGTCTTTTTAAGGTTGAACATGAGGCCTTGGATTTCATAAGTACTGGTATCAGAAGCAGGCTTATAAAAGCTTATGTCGGTCACATCCTTGCTGACATCCCCATAGGAGTAAACAGTGTAATCATCTGCAAAACCAAGACTTACAAAAACAAATAAGACAAAAATACTTAATATAAAAAACCATCTGTTTCTAACCATTTGCAATTCCTTTGCTACATTAATATATAACTTTTACTGTTTCTTCCTTATTATATACTCATACATTGCAGGTTTGTTCTTTTCGTACATCTGAGCTGCCAAATCGGCTATCTCTTTTTTCACCTTGTCCTCATTGGGCTTATTTTCAATATAACTATCTACGCCATATTTAACCCAGTTGTACGATTCTTTGCCTTTGTGTTTTTCTAAATCGGCTAAAAGGTGTGTTTTCATAGCTTCGAAGTTGTTAACGTCAATACCACTTTTTGCAGCGTAGAATTCTTTGGCAATAATATTTCGTATAATATTTTTTTCTTTGGCCCATCTCTGATTATTCAGGTTAGCTACTTCGAGAGCCTGTTTGTACATTGGCGTATTAGTGTTTTCGGCGAGGTTTATTCCGAGAGCGAGCTGTTTGGCTGAGACAGTATCGATAACCTGACCGGCTATCAGGATTTCGTACCTGGCAGGAGGCAGGTTTGTTATCTGCAAAATTTGCTGGTTGAGCTGTTCAGTGAAAGGTACCAAACCGAGAGCCTCTTTTTCATGGCTGAGGATCGGGAATGGCAAAGCTCTGTCGTTCAATTTGAACTCGATAGTTTCGTCAGAAATTTTTATGAAGCTAATCTCGGTGTTTTCAACTTTTACTTTTTTAGGCATACCGGTATCGATAACAACTTTGCTGACAAGCTGCGGCAGGTTCTGGGCTCTTAGAAATTCATACGCCATCACGAAATGACCGACATCACCCGGGTGAACCCTGTCGCCACTTACCAAAGTAAACTCCGGATTAGTTTTCTGTTGCGCGAGGTTGATAGCTTTCATCGGAGTATAAAAATCCACGACGGGTGAGTTGTATTTTTTTGCAAGCTGTCTGACTTTCTGTGCACATTTGCCAAGGGCATCATTAGCACCAACGCAGCTATGACGTTTTAGTTTGGCGGTGTCATCATAGATAGACGGAGTGATAAAAATCAGCTCGGAACCTGCGGCTTTCAGGCGTGAGGCAAGGGTGTCCATATTCTGCACATACTTTTCGATTCTCTCATCCTGTTTGGCGATATCGGCTGGTGTTGTTTTGCCGGTATCGTAAAGCCAGAGATTTATATCATTCATGCCGAGCATAATCGATGAAATCGTTGGTTTATGGTTTAGGATATCGTGGTCGAGCCTGCTTTGGATACCCCATGAAGTATCACCACCTACGCCGCAATTGTAGATATCGAATTTAGCATCTGGAAACCTTGTTGCGTAGAAAAGGTAAATATATTTATGGTAGCTGCCGCCATGGGTAATGCTGTCGCCGACCATGCAGACGGAATCGCCGGCATTAAATTGTCTTGGTGAGGCATTCTCGGCTGCTAAAAGAGGGCTGCTCAATAGTAAAACCAAAGACAGAGATACTGTTACTAAAAATCCGGATCGCTTTGAATACATCTGTTACCTTTCTTAAAAAACGTCAAATTAATATAATAGCGGTCATTATACCGAAGTTGTTGACGAAGTATCAATAGTATTTTGCTTATTCGTTGATTGTTTGTCATCAGCGAGTATTTCCATCACTTTAGCAGCGGCTTCGTCGCTTATGTTCAGTTTTGAATGTGTATTTTCCTTTTCGTTTTGCTTTTCAATAATTTTATCCGGTATCGAAATAACATCAAGACATGCTTTTCTTGCGGTCTCGTCTTTGTCAGATTCGGTAAGCTCAACAAGTCTTGCCGCTGCCACCGGGGCATATCTGGAGACAATAAGACTGCTTTGCATACTAAAACCTTTCATTCTCTGATAAAAATATTCAATAAAACTCTTATCATTGAGCCATTTGGTATATATATACCTGCTGACTTTATGTTTTTTTAATACTTCCTGCTCATTCATTTGGCCTGTGAACAAATCTTCCAGTACCTGAAATTGTTTTTTTGCTAAAGAATGTGTGCTCATATTTTCTTTCCCCCTGATTAAACTTACTTTGAAAATTTTATGAAATCGGCAGCTATTTTTACAATTGCATCCGCTCTTCGGGCTGCTTTGGGTTTGGTGGTCGATGAATTTTGAGAAATCGACAAAGCATTTTCGACTATCTTCTTTTGCTTGTCAGTAAGAAAAAAAACTATCGGCTCAGCAAAGCTGGTTTGAGCGGGTTTTATTAACGATAGCGATTCTTCCAGAGAGGTCAGTTTGTTTATTTGAGCCTTGCTTTGGGGCAGGAATCTGGAAAGCTCTGCGGGTTTGATCTTACTTTTAAGTTTTTTGAGCAGTTCGAGTTTTTTGCCTAATTGGTCGGAGCCTTGAAGACGATTTAAAGTGATAAGCAAAATGTCGACCTGTTGGTCATCGACATCCCATACGACGACATCTGCTGTTTCGTATCCGAGCTTTTTTAAAGCTTTGCAGCGATGGTGACCATTGATTATCTGGTAGCAGTTTTTGGTTTTAGGGTGGGGTCTGACTATTAAAGGCTCATACATGCCGGTTCGTTCAATGTTGGCGATAAGTTTGCGAAGATTTGCTTTGCTCATTTTGTTAGGATTGTCAGGATGAGCTTTTAGTTTTTCCAATTTGATAGCTTTTATCTGATTCTTCATATTTGTCCTCAATCTGTATTTAATTTCATATTCGGGTTAAACCATATATAGTAAACAGGTCTGTCTGTAAGTTTGCCGAGCGTATAGGCGGTTCTTTCCTGAGAATGCGTCATCATTCTTCGCCGGCCATAGCTTTGCAGGAACAGTCTGATCTGATATTCAATAAACGCTTTCTTTTTGCTGGTTAATGATTCCATTTTTTCATGAACAACAGATGGGTTGATGAGTTGAGCTTCTTCTATGTCAACGATTGAGAAGGCTTCTTTTAGCTGGAGACATCTGGCGGGGATATTTGCGGAATATTTTTTCATTCCCGCTTTTTCAAAGAACGGATTAACCTTACCCATAACCGCAAGTGACTCTACTATGGTAATTTTTACTTTCGGCATCGTTTGAGCAACTAACCAGCTTGCCAGTCCAAGACTTCTGAAACGAGGGTCGATAATTACCCTGCTGATACAGCGGATGTTGTTATTAACTATGTTCAATTGTGTTGTACGATCAAAACCTGTGAAGATTCCGCTGGTAGCTACATTTCTCAGCTCTAATGCGGGAGCGGGCATTTTGTAAACTATGACACCTACAGTTTCATTTGTTGACGATAAGTTTTTTGTTTTCAAGGCGTAAATCGCAACGTAAGGGCCTAACGAGTGCTCACGGTAGTGGAATCTTGCCAATTTTCGGTAGTCATCCATATTTCCTTTGCAGATATTGATGTTTTTAGTGACTGAGCATTTATTCATTTTTACCCCTCTGTTTGTAGATAACTTCTGCTGGGCCTGGGATGCTTTTTAGTACTAATACATCCGGGGAAAGGTCATTGAGGATATCATCGTGACATGAAGCGAGAATGAATGTCACCTTGTTGCGTTTTGCAAATTTGCGTATGTTCCAGGCAATGACAGCTGCGGTTATTCGGTCAAGATTGGTGCAGAATTCATCAGCGAATATGACCTTTTTATTTGCTGAGAGGGCCTTTGCAAGAGCAAAACGGTATTTCTGACCATCGCTGAGGTATGCAGGTCTGTTCAGTATGCAAAGGCAATCGTTAAGACCTGCGATGCTGAGAGATTTCAGAGATTCTATTACTGTTGACGAGAAGCAGTCTATAACAGATCTGTCGGCAGGGAGTTTTACGCTTTGAAGATTTATTTTTTCTTTCGGAGAGAACTTATTTTCGAGCTCTCTGAGCAAAACACTTTTGCCGCTTCCCGAAGGACCTGTTATGTAAACAATGTCCCCTTGTTCGATCTTTAGTTCGCATTGATGCGTAACGATGCTGCGGCGAAGTTTATCAACTGTCAGACCAAACATCCGCATTGTTTGTGAACTTTTTTCCGTTAACTTCAAGTCAAAATCAAAAGATTTAGACAGACAATATGTGCTCATTATTTTCCCCCTCCACTAAAATTTGAATATTTA
>CAYZEH010000188.1:0-5465 GCA_964477135.1 uncultured Pirellulales bacterium
GGTGCAAGTCGTCATTTCCATTTTATCTTAGGTCATTATAGTAGAACACCTCAGATATTAAGAAAAGATTTTACACCTCGAGCGCATTATGTATCTTTGGCGGCTACGGGTAGATTCATGGCAGGGGCAAAACCTGTTGGCAGGAGGTATGAAGCTGATATTACTGAGCCGAACCACGTATACGCATTCCACGCTAAACCTGACGGAGTTGAAAGTGATCTTATCGTTGCGTGGGCTGAAAGATATCGTGATGGTGACAACTGGGGCAAGACCGTTACTGATTGGCCTATAACAGAATCGCTTGAAGCCAAAGCTGTTTATGACTATCTGGGCAGATACATCGGCGATGAAATTCCGGCGCAGCTGACAGGCAAACCAGTTTTCATCATCTTAAAGCCTGGTGAGTTAGATAAAGTTACCTGGGAAAAACAGGAGCATTTTGCTGAGAGGCCCCAAAAGGATCTCAAAGTTATGCTGCAATTGAAGATGCCGAGATATTTGACGGTACGTGGTGGACCAATGTGGCACGGGACACAGGAACATGTAATTCCACCAGATGTGCCTAAGGATATTGATATATGGGCTTATAATTTTGGTGATACTGAAGTTACAGGTCAGGTTATTGTTGACGAAATATATGCTGGTTGCACACTTACTCCCGGCACGTGGAATGTCACCATACCTCCTATGGGACGGGTTCAGCTGCCGGCGACAGCGACAATCCCGGCTAACGAAGATCTGGCGGAAGATGACGAAAATTGGTTCAGGTTAAAAGGCGACTTCGGCGAAGATGGAAAACCGGCCCTGGCGTTCAGGCTGCTTGACCACTGGGAAGAATTTTGATATTAACTACAGTAATATAAAAAAGATTATTCCGCCGACGAGTTTAATACTGGTCGGCGGTTTTTATTTATTAATCAAAAACGACCTCCCGCAAAACCTTTTTTTCTTTACAAATTTCATATAATCAATTAAAAAAACTCTGGTAGCATCAATGTGCTTCACCTGTGACGCAGATAAAAAAACTTTTTAAAGCAGGAGTTATAATGAAAAAAAGTATTTTTCTGATTCTGTCAATTGCCTGTTCACTTTCACTTGCCGGCGACAATTTTCTTGAGTTTGGCTGTGACGATAAAAACTCCGATCAATTCGTAACGCTGCCTTGCAGATTAGCTGTCGAACTGCCGGCTCCGCCTTACATTTATGATGCGAGTCTGGATAAATGGATTTGTCCTCATACCGTTTGTTAGCAGGCCTGACCGAAGCAATAAATGCCTGTTTTTGGCTTCACAAGGATTTACTGCGAAAAAGCTTACGAGAAAACCCCTAAGTTTGAGAAAAGTATTTCCTTGACAGTCCAGGTAGATTGTTGTAGAACTATTGGTATCATACGGAGAAAAATATGCTTTTTAACCGTGTAAATGGGAGGTGTCAGGTTAAAAAAGATTTTTTTGGTGGTTATTGAAGAGTTACCAACAAACTATTTTTTTTTTAAAAGGAGGTTAGTTATGTGTAGAAAGTTAATTTTCCTAAGTCTTTTTATTTTAATCATTGGTCTTGTCGGGCACGCCTCAGGAGAAGAGAAAGCATCGAATCCAATCCCCGCTAACGAGGAGAAATGCGTAGAGTCCAATACGTATCTTAGCTGGTCGCCTGGAGTTTTTGCGTCTACACACAATGTTTACTTCGGAGTCAATTTCGACGATGTGGACAATGCGACTACAGCGTCGCCTGAGTTCATGTGTAATCAACTCATCACGACCTATAACCCCGGGGTCCTTGAACTGTGCAGAACGTACTATTGGCGGATTGATGAGGTTAATGGCGTTGACATTTGGAAAGGCGACGTCTGGAGCTTTACGACCATGTGCGACTATTGCTGCGAAATTTTGGTTTACAAAGATGACATCAAATGGAGTCAGCCGCCGGTGGAAGTCAATGAGGGAATTATCAACGGCTGGGATGAGTACTCCAGCTATCTTGATTCGCCGATCATGGCCGACGACTGGGTGTGCGCAGATGACCGGCCGATTAAGGATATCCACTGGTGGGGTTCGTTCAAAGGATGGAACGAGTGCGTACTGCCGAATGACGTGCCCAGCGCGTTCCACATAGGAATCTGGACAGATGTACCAGATTCGGATCCAAATAACCAGAATACCTTCAGCCACCCAGGCAAGCTGATCTGGGAGAAAATCTCTGACTGCTATGTCTGGAGTTGCGCCGGTCGTGATCTGGACCCGCGAGGCATAGATGGAAACGATACTTGCTTCAAGTTCGACCAGCTTCTCTCGCAGGATGAGTGGTTCTATCAGGAGCCTCACAGTTCTGAGTTCGACTTGACAGCCGGGATTTGTGACGAGTTCAACCTGCCCACGGAGGATGCGGTGCCCAGCCAGAACATGCTTAATTATGTGCCTTGGCAGGGTGCTTTCGGTCGCGACTTCGACCAGACTGGTTCCAATAATATTTTTGGCCACACGTTTACCAATCTGCCACCGAACATTATAGCGGCCGAGCTTGAGATTACTATGCAACCTTATACCTCGAGCGACCCGGAAAACGATAACCTCGCCCTAGAGTTCGACTCCGGAGCGCCTGGATGGCCTTCTGTGTGGCGCAGACGGATTTCGCAGCTGCCGTTGGTTCCTGGTGATCCGTTAATTGGTCAATGGAACACAGGTGATAACCCGAAGACATTCACGTTAGACCTTGGTCATCTGCCTACCGAAACCGGAGAGACCAGTATCCTCGGCCAGCTTGCCGACGGCGAGCTGGACGTCATTGTTCACGACGACACGGTCGTGGACTGCATTACGCTGAGGCTCGAATACACTAGTGCTAGTGTGTACTGGCTGAGCATTTCAGCTATTTACGACGGTAATACGCCTGAGTACCCATGGGGCTGGAAGACGCGGCCACATTTCTTCAATGACGATGCAGTACGGATATTACCTCCTGTCGCAAAATGTCTCAATGACTGCCCGGATCCCAACCTTTCTGAATTTTGGGCTGGCGAACCTGACGATTTCAATCTTCCCGCGGAGCCAACTTCGCCGGACGATGAACTCCGTACATTTATCGAAACGTGCACCTCTGCAGGCGTGGTGCTAAACTTTGACGATTTGGATAGAGATACCTGGCTGGGACACACATTTACCGGCCTGCCGCAATGTATTATTGCTGCTGAACTGGAATTCAAAGCTCGCGCGAGGGATGGGTATGGACCCTTTAACGATTCTATCGGTTTCATAGATTCAATCAGTGGTTGCACAAAGACTGTTGTATGGTCAAGCTACTTTGGAAATCTTCCCGAGGCCAATGGTTACTGGGATGAAGGTGAGGTCCAGACGTTCAACCTCAACCTTGCGAATTTACCCGCAGCGGGTGGTGGTACTGTTTTGGACCACCTTGCCAGCGGTAGTCTAAGAATCTATGTCAACGATGATACATTTATTGATTATATGGTTCTACGTATCGAGAGTTGTCCGCTCGTCGAACAGTGGCCACCGGAAGTTGGTTCTTTCTGGGAAAGTGGTGAGCCGATTGAATATCCCTCTGGCACATCGTGGGACCTAGCTTTTGTGTTGACGACTAATAGAACATACGCGCCGAGGCTTGGATACTGGCCGTCCACTCCTTCCGGAAGTACGCCTTCCTCTCAATTGGATTTTAATAGCGACCTGAAAGTTGACCTCAAGGACTTTTCCGTGCTGGCGGGTCAATGGCTTACCGAGGGATATCTATGGCCAGACCAAGACTGGCCATAGCCAAACTGGCAATTTGATTATGAAGATTAATGCTAATGTGGAGACAATCCGCCCAGGAATACAGATATGAGTAAATTCGACGGCGATTAGTTCACGGTATGCGATTTTTTCTGGGGCCTATATCGGTTATTACGGTATAGGCCCTATTCCAAGGCAGCAGAGGCCCTCTGACGGCTCAGGGGTTGCAGAGGATCAACGGTCCATTAAATTTGGCTGGGGCTCCCTAAAGAGCTCTCAATCCATTCTGCTGGGCACACCATCGCGGTCCATCTTCTGAGGAAAACTGGAAATCTGCGTCAGGTCCAGAAGCAATTGGGCCATGCTTCCCGTACCGTACAAATATTCATCCATAGTTAAATCTATGCTCATTAGCAAGTTAACATTCAGAGGTTGGGCTGAAGATCACAGACATATGTCGCACTTGTTCACGCAGGCTTCCCAAAAATCCTCTATGGTAGTCATGGCCTATAAATATATTGGTAGGATTGCTCTTAATTGTTTCAGAGTCGGCTTTTGCTGAGTTAATAGTTAATGGTAATTTTGAAAGCAGACAAACAGGATTAATATATCGTTTCTTCTTGCACCAATTGACAAATGTCTTTAAATTCCTGATGTCCTTGTTGAGCGTTGGACGGCTCACTTCAGTCCTTCTTTGGAGAATGAATTTATCTATGCCACTTTGTGCAATCTGTTTTGAATTACATTTGCCGACAAGCCGTTTGAAATTTCGCAGTGATAATGCTATTTCATAAAGCGTTCCTTCAGTAACCCCCTGAATCTTCTTTGCTTCTCTGTATTCATCAATCATTTGTATTTTTCAGGTCTTTAGCGATAGCTGATGGATAGCTGGTGACCCATTCGGTCATCCACGATAATTCTCCGCTGCCGCCACTGTCTGTGTCTTTTAATATCGTTACCGCGGTATTGCCACTGCTGGCCTTATATCTGTTCCTGCCGGCAGTGTATCCGGCGGAAAATGACGAAAATTGGTTCAGGTTAAAAGGCGACTTCGGCGAAGATGGAAAACCGGCCCTGGCGTTCAGGCTGCTTGACCACTGGGAAGAATTTTGATATTAACTACAGTAATATAAAAAAGATTATTCCGCCGACGAGTTTAATACTGGTCGGCGGTTTTTATTTATTAATCAAAAACGACCTCCCGCAAAACCTTTTTTTCTTTACAAATTTCATATAATCAATTAAAAAAACTCTGGTAGCATCAATGTGCTTCACCAGTTACGCAGATAAAAAAACTTTTTAAAGCAGGAGTTATAATGAAAAAAGATGTTTTTCTGATTCTGTCAATTGCCTGTTCTCTTTCACTTGCCGGCGATAATTTTCTTGAGTTTGGCTGTGACGACAAAAACTCCGATCAATTCGTAACGCTGCCTTGCAGATTAGCTGTCGAACTACCGGCTCCGCCTTACATTTATGATGCGAGTCTGGATAAATGGATTTGCCCTGAATATGATGTGCTGGATAAAACTCTGCCGAGTACAGCACTATTGCCGATTGAAGCAGAGTATGGCAAAGTCGACGGCTATTGCCCCGAAACCTGTCAGCCGCTTTTTAAAAACAGAAACATTCCTAAAGGCTATACCGTTAACCCTGTTTTCTATCAGCCTTGCAAAGAAGACACCGCACTGACAACCGTTTCAATAAAATTCGGTGACCATAAAAAAGATTATCAGTACC
>CAYZEH010000189.1:0-5447 GCA_964477135.1 uncultured Pirellulales bacterium
CAGCATTCAGGTCCTTCTTCAAAAAATCCGGGAAATCTTCAAGCCTTGTCACCTTTTGGTACTGCTGTTTATTTATCATCGTAGGCCAGCGGCGGGCTTGTTCGATCTTAACGTCTTTATCAAAATCAATTGCCTGCTCAGAGAAGCACCCCCACATCGCCAGGTCGATCAGATGCGTAGTAACATCAATAATACCCTCGCCCTGCTGATTAGTGTCGCAGAACCAGTCAGGTCTCTTAAGAGGATTGCCCGCAACATATTTAAAGAAGTGATGTACACTCTCCACTATCACAGACGGATCCTCAACGCTGCCTTTGTCAAGTTCGCCAAAAAGCTGCTTATCAAATGAAAGCCTCTTTTGAATGATCGAAGTAATCTCTGAACGCTCAGTCATAATATCATAAAGCAATACTCCATTCGCTTTTGCGCTGGCAAACGCCTCTTCAAGTATTTCAAAGCCTTTCTTATCAATACACATCGGCTTATCCGCCAGCACGCCGAGCCCTGCATCGACACAGGCTTTTATATACTCAGCTTTTTTGCGGTTATTACCGGAAATAACAACAACATTACCAGGTCTGTCAGCTATCATCTTTTCAAGAAAATCATCGCCGGCGTAAACATTCTGCTGCCAGTTAGTCGGATTCTCTTTTCTGCTGTTAAAGCCCTTTATACGATTTTCATGATCGTTCAGGTCTTCGCCGGCAGGTGCATATACATTAACCACCTCGCTTATCTGATCGTAAGTAGTTTTCTGAACCAAAGCTGCATGAAAATGACCCGGATCAAGAGTCATTAATTTTACTTCTGCTTTTGCGCCGGTAAATTTCATTGTCGCTCCTTTATCTTTTTTGCATGAAGCCAAAGTTACTATCGCGATCACTATTAAAACAGAAATGATAATTTTCTTTCCCATATTTAAACGCCTTTCCTTGAATTTTGAAAAAATAATCTTCTGATAAAATATCTTGCAAATCAGACTAACTGTCAACCTAATTCGCATAAAACCAGTAAAAAAATCCCGAACAAACAGCTTCAGACTTGGTAATTCCTGAATCTGAATAATATTATGCTGTTTTTTCCTTTGCAACAATCTACAATTAAACTACTATTATCACGTTACTTATTATAAGACAGTTTGTTTCGGATTTGCAAGCTTTTGTCGTAAAATGAAACGTTTAATACGCAAAATGAGACTGCAAAAAAAGCTTTATTAAATAACAATATCTTCTTACAATAGGCATTGCTTTAATAGAAGTAAATTAGCTGATTCAGTTTGAAACTAAAACTATAACATAAAGTTTTAAGGAGAAAAACAGATGCATCCCAAATCGAAATCGATTTCACGCCGAGATTTTCTTGCCGCTACTGGTAAATTGTCAATTGCCGCAATGGCAGGAGCAGGTATTGTCGGTTGTGAAACTACCCAGCCCTGCTATGCACCAAAATCAAAAGTACTCGGCGCCAATGAAAGAATGAATATCGCAATGATAGGCGTCGGAGGCAGAGGTAACCATCTTTCCAAAAGCTTCGCTAAAATACCAAACGTGAAGATTAAAACCATCGTTGATATCGACGAAAACCTCTATGTTGATAGAATTAAGACTATCGAAGAAATACAAGGCTGTGCTCCTGCAACGGAGTATGACCTCAGAAATATAATGGACAACAAAGATATCGATGCTGTTGTGATCGCAACCCCTAACCACTGGCACGCACTGGCAACTATCTTGGCTTGTCAGGCCGGCAAACATGTCTTCGTCGAAAAACCATGTTCACATAATATCTTCGAAGGCAGACAGATGATCAAAGCTGCCCGCAAATACAACAGCATTGTTCAGGTCGGTTTCCATAACCGTTCAATAGGCAACATTCGATCGGCAATGAAAGCGTTGCATGACGGCGTTATCGGCGATGTTTATATGGCTCGAGGACTTTGCTTTAAGCCTCGCGGAAGCATAGGAAGATTTCCAGACAGCAAAGTACCAAAAGGCGTACACTATGATATCTGGTTGGGACCTGCACCAGAAAGAGCCTTCAACAGAAACAGGTTCCACTACAACTGGCACTGGCACTGGGCTTACGGCAACGGCGACATCGGAAATCAGGGGCCGCACCAGTTTGATATCGCTCGATGGGGCATGAACAAAAATGAGCACCCTGAAAAGATTCGCTCTTTCGGCGGATACTATGCTTATGACTGTGCGCAGGAAACAGCTAATACACAAACAGCAACTTACGAATATGCTGACGGTAAGCTACTGCAGTTTGAAGTCAGAGGCCTATTCACTAATGGCGAATCAATACTGCCTTCAAATGCAAAAACCGATAAGCAATTAGATACAAAAATAGGGAATATCTTCCTCGGCACAAAGGGTTGGATGGCAATCAACGGCGGAACATGGAAAACCTACTTCGGAAAAAATAATGAACCAGGTCCAAGCAGTGAAACTGTTGTAAAAGAACTTGACGCTATGAATCTTGCTGGCGGTGGTGATATGGAGCACTTTGTCAACTTCACCAATGCTGTAAGATCAGGCAAAAAACAAGACCTGACCTGCGACATCGAGCAAGGCCACCTTTCCACTGCTCTGCCTCACATGGCTAATATTTCATACAGGCTTGGACGCGAACTTCGCTTTGACGGCAAAAAGGAAAAATTCATCAGCGACAGCCAAGCTAACCAAATGCTTACGAGAAAATACCGTAAGCCTTTCATTGTACCCAAAAATGTTTAATAAATTATAATTACTGAAAAGGCTGGTCTTTATTACTTGACCAGCCTTTTTATACTACTCACGATTGAGTTTTCCCGTTTATTCGCGGGTAAACAATTATAAAATCAGGTTTTAGGGTTTTTATCGCGGGAATTTATTACCCTGAAGGGTATTATTTGTGTTATCATAGCATCTGTCAGCTAATGGAATTTATTAAAAAGGTATTTGATTATGAAATTAAAAAAGATTGGCGTTTTGATATTTGTAATCTCAATTTTCACCTTTGCAGGCTGTTATGATACCCCTGTAAAAAAAAGAATACCCGACTTTAAACCTAACACTCAAAAAGCTCCCGAAGGTGCAACCGTTCTTTTTGAAGGCTCAGATTTCTCACAATGGACACATGAAAACGGCAATAAGGTGCAGTGGAAAACAGTCGGCGATGCTATGCAAATCGTCGTCGGCACAGGAAGCATCGTAACTAAAGAAAACTATCAGAATTTCAAACTTCATGCCGAATTCAAGGTCCCACAGCAGCCCACACTGCTCGAAGAACAAAACAGGGGCAATCGAGGCAACAGCGGCATATATATACAAAAACGATATGAGGTGCAGATACTCGATTCGTACAATGTCGATGAGCTAAAGAATTCCGATTGCGGGTCAATTTACATAACAAAAAAACCCAAAAAAAATGTCAGCAGAATGGCAGGCAAATGGCAGAGCTTTGATATAACTTTCTATGGCGCGGTTTTCAAAGACGGCCAAAAAATCAAAAACGCCCGTATAACCGTACTTCAAAATAATGTGAGGATACACAAGAACTACCGCATACCGGACAAAACCGGTGCAGGCGACCCCGAAGGCCCAAACCCCGGGCCGATCGAACTCCAGGACCACCAGAACGAAGTCATGTTCAGAAATATCTGGATTATCCCACTGAAATAACAAGGCCATATTGAGTTGTCGATAAAATGTCGGCAAATCAATACCTGATCTCCGCTTTTTTCAATTGCGATTCCCGATTCCGGCAAACCATTACTTCATTTGCCAACCGCCGTGGGCTTTAATCGTTTTCTTAGCTCGTTTCAGCTAACAGGGAGTGGAATTCCAGGACTTCCCCCCTGGCACTTCGGGCACTTTCTTTCCCATATGTCGGAGCCGTTTGCACCGTAGATAAATCCGCAGCATGTACATTGGATTATATATACGTTTGCACTTCTAAATGAATAATTATTATAACAGCTTGCAGTTACAATGTTTATAAAAAGCTAAAAATTTTTGCTGTAACTAAACTACAACCAAAAGTACAACTGTTTTGCATTTAGCTTGGTGTTATTGTATAGGCCAAAAGACCTGATCTCCCCCTTGTTCTCCTTCGCCCCATTTACTCGGTGTTCCGCCATCATCATCAAAGTCTGCCCCAAGGCTATAAAGAGTAAAGTCATTGCCAATCCGTTTATAAACTATTGAAGCATTGCTATATGTATCCATCGGTAATCGTTCAATATACTTGGCAGAAATAAGTTCTTGTAAGGTATCAGGAAATATCCCTTTCTCTGCTTTATATCTAAAAAGGGCAAGCGTTATTATCAATCCATCTGTCTCAGTCATGCTGCGATGAGATATTTGCAAACATCGGTCAATTGCAGGCATTAACAACAGTATAAGCGGGTTAGCATTCGTCATTTCAGCAATAGCTTTTTGCAAATTTATTCCTTCATCGTGTAATTGGGCTGGTGTTTTATGCTTCACTGAATTCAAATATTCAAAGACGTTATCAGCATGTTCTGCTGTTTCTCGCCTTCTCAATTTTGCCCAACTCTTTTTTTGATCGTCAGACATAACTTCCATCGATAATGCCCTAAGATATAGTGGTGGATCTGCCATTTGCTCAACACTAATTTGTGGTATGTAACCATCGCCTTTACCATCATCAGTAAAAGTCATCTGTATACCTTCATGAAAGTTAAATTTCTCCCCAGTTAAATCAAGAAAGGATTTCTCGGATGAAAGACTCTGCAGATTCTCTTGAAAATGTTTCAATACCTCAGGGCTTAGTTCTTCCTTTGTATTATCAATAATTTGTAAACCAGCCTCTGCAAGAAGGCTTTCAATCGCTATCCCCACCAACTGCTCAATCAATGTTTTTGTTCCTGACAGGTGTCTGCCAAATTTGTAGCCTATCAATAAATCAGAAAAGGCTTCTTCAAAATGACTTTTCGTAGCATTGTTTTTTGCCCGCAAGCAAATAGCATAAGTTAAAGCTCTGTTTTGTTTCAAGTTTGGCAGTGAAATAACCCACATAGAGTTTCCGTGATATTCAGCCCAATAATAAGGCTTTTGGGTGCCAAGTCTTAATTGCTTAAATGCATCACTATTTGCCGCAAGCCAGTTTTCAAGCATGACCTGTTTTTCCTCGGGCAAATTTTTTGGCCAAGTTTTAATATCTAACTTGCTCAGTTTCGCAGGTCGTTCCACAAATAACCCAAAGGCATTTTCATAATAGCTGGCCGCATTATTAGTTGGATCGTAATTAGAGGGCTTGGAAATTTCATTAAACTGTGACACATAATCGACTTTACTTTTGACTTTGGCTAACTCGTTGTGATTGTACCAGAAATTAATGCACCAAATGGAGTTTATGATAATATGTGCGAAAATAACAGGCAGCAGTGTTTTTCTTTTGCATCGCCAAATGCCAAGAACGAGCCCTATGACAAAAACCCC
>CAYZEH010000190.1:0-5369 GCA_964477135.1 uncultured Pirellulales bacterium
AGTAGCAACATTGTTGCAGGTTCTGGTATAGTTGCTCCAAGTAAGTTGACATATACATGGCCAGTTGGTTCCATGACAGAGACTCTTGCGGCACTTCCACTGAAACCTTCGCCGAGCAATATACCAAAATCTATAGTTGATTTTTTCTTATCAAGATAAGTTATTGCACTGTTCCAGTTCTGGTGGCTTTGTGAAAATGAGAGTTCATTGCCATTGTTAAGTGTCAGAGTTAGCACGGTGTCATCCTTGGTTGGGCTGTAATCGTATAAACCGATTGAGATTGAGCTTGCAGCCACTGTTTGCATAAAATCAAATATTAAGGCTTCATCCTGATCACCACCTCCACCTGAGATTCCTTTGGAACCTGCTTCGCGACCTGTTGCGGTAGTTTGAACGCCAAAACCTTTATTGCTGTCGAGGTATACCGTTGCTGTTTGTGAATCAACAAGTGTGATTTTTGTTAGTGCGCTGACTTGTATGAAATCATTCACTACCATGGATGTTCCATAATTACCACTGGCCAGACTTAGTCCGTCGGAAGTTAAATTTATCGTTGTTGCCTGGAGAGGTAAAGCAAAAGCGTAGACAACTAAAATTACTGCTAATGTTTTCACTGACTTCATAATTCCAACCTCCTGAATTTTCTTCTAAAAATCTTCACTATTAATAACACAACGGCGCAGATGTTTAAAAGACCACCTGCGACACCAATACATATGGCTATAATAAGTATTATTAATATTTTGTGGATAGCCAAATGGCTGGGTGAAAAAACCGGAATTAATTGGTCGTATGTGGATTTTGAGTCTTTAAGTGGGGTTTTAGGCAGGATAAAAATTTATTTTCAGTTGTGTTGGATAGCTGGGGTTAGCTGGAATTTATTTTCCCTCGCCGATAATCTGGCAGATTATGGTTCTTGTTCTTGGTCGTGTGTCGAAGTCAATCAGGACTATCTGCTGCCAGGTGCCCAGGGTTAGCTGGTTGTCTGTTATTGGAATCGTTAAAGATGGTCCCAGCATGGATGCCCTGACGTGTGCATGGCCATTGTCGTCGTGCCAGGTTTCTTCGTGTTCATATCTTCCATTTTCCGGTGCGATTTTTTCAAATGCAGTAGCTATATCATGATTGACGAGTCCTGGTTCGTATTCTATTGTTGTAATGCCGGCGGTTGAGCCCACGTTGAAGACGGTTACTGCCCCGTCAGAGATACCAGATTGCTTGACTGCGTTTTGGGTCTGATCGGTTATGTCGATAATGTCACAGTTGCCGTTTGTTTTTATTTTTATTTTCGATGTTTTTATCATATCAATAAACCTTAAAAGCAGTTTTGAAAAGGGGGGCCATGGTTACCTTATCTTGCTTAAAGCCAACTATCTGTTAGGCCTCTCATTTTGGTTATTGTTCAAATTAAAATCAAACGATTGCCTTGATTTTTTCTGAGCATTAAATTGCCTAACTTTCGATTGATACCTCTCAGGCAGTTTACTACTCCTTCAAATACCCAATCTTTTCCATTTCCTCTTGCCCAACAACCGGGTGTATATCATCCTCTGTAAACTCTATTTCATCGCGCCCGCTCGAAAACAGGTAATAATTTTTGCCTTTATTTGTTAGCTCATAATAAAACAAATGCCGCCCTTTCACTTCGGAATTGATACATGTCGGATCATCGATCATAATAAAGCTTTGCCGATCCCGCTTATCTTTAGGCTCCAATTCTTCAAGCCTTTGCGGATACTGGCCTTTCTGCAGTTTGTAATATTCGATATTCTTAATTAAATCTGTAAGCGATGTCTCAGCCATCTCCGATCTTAGCTTATCAAACGTCCCGCCTTCCTCTACAAATCCCTTATAAAACAATGTCCCGTAAACAAACACAGTAAAACAAATCCCCAACCCACCCAGCAATATAAGCTTCCAGCCGCCCTGCATTATCTTTATCAATCCCCATAAAATCACAAGAATCCCAAAGAAAACCCCGATCAGCGGAATAAACGACAACCCACCCAATATATAAGGAAATCGCCCTAACCCATCATCGCTCATAACAAACTCCCAGCAAACATTAAGACAAACACTTTCAACTGTTTTTCAGTTATAACCATTTTTACCTCTTTAATTTTATTCTTAAACATACTGACTTAACAAAAACTCTTTATATTGTAAGTTTAATTAAAAAAAAGAAATAAGATCATCATGAAAACAGCACCACCTATACCCAAAATAGCAGCGATTGTAAATGTTTTAGTGGCTTTTTCCAGCAACCTATGAAATTCTTCGTCATCTATGCTTGCAAATTCACCTGATCTTTCTTTTGTTAAAAAAGTACCGAAAAAGCGTCTATAACGAGCTTTTCTTACTCTTCGATAATATTTTACAGCATAATTATCAAATCTGATAGAATGATAATTATATTTTAAAAATAGAAATACTAACACAGCAAAATATATCTTTATTACATACTCCATAGCATATCCTTAAGATTTAGGTCAAATACATTTCAAAAATAAATCACTCACGAAAAGCATTATCTTTATCAATCCCCACAAAATCGCAAGAATCCCAAAGAAAACCCCGATCAGCGAAATAAACGACAGCCCGCCTAATATATAAGGAAATCGCCCTAACCCATCATAGCTCATAACAAACTCCCAACAACCATTGAAACAGACACTTTCAACTGTTTTTTAGTTATAGTCATTTTTGCCTCTTTAATTTACATCTGGTTATTTTATTTAATTACATATAGTAGACTTTTATTTATATTCATTAAGTAAATCTGTCTTAACTCTTGCAATTTCGTTCTTGGATGTGCATCTGTACTTTGGATAGAAAACCCAATATTCTTGAGGCCTTTGAGAATCTCGACCAAATTCAAGCCCAAGAGACTTAGAGTTACTAATTACCTCAATCCTAATTCGCACAGTATCATGTGAATGATGTGCAGGTAAAGGCTCAATTGTTTTCAACATAACAATTATATCTTTTGTATTTTCAATAAAATCACCATTTATTTTCACTACCATCGTTTCTTTGTTATTTAAAAAATCATGAATCATATTTAAAGAATTTGCTTTTATAATACTTGAAGTTACAACTATAAATACAAAAAATAACACAAAACATGTAAAGCTTTTAAATGGAATATTTTGCCAGCAAACAATGCTTTTCGGTTTTAAAATAAACGACTCTTTAATTGGTGGTTTTAATGCTAATCGTATAAGGAATATTATAAAAAAAACAAAACTCAAAGGGAAACTCCAAAATCTCAGATTATCTAAAACCTGCATAGTTGTATCAGAAAGCTGCAAATTATTCTTTGCAATATGGTTATATACTATAAAAAAAGTTACGCCCAAAAATAGAAAAAAACAAACAACAATATATCCTCGTGAACATATACTTTTGTTACTTATTATCTGTCTCACTGTCATTTTGTCACTCCAATTCATATCCGGTTATTTTATCTAATAAAGTTTTCATGGTTTTATGGCTCTGCAAAATTTTCATCAAGATCGCAACAAAACAAAAAAAGCTTTTTATTTATCTCATCTCCTATTTGGCATCTGATAACGTTTCATAGCTTTATTTCTCCTGCAAGCAGTTTTAAAAGCAGGGGGCTTCTAATTTCCTAATCCCATTTTGATTAAGTCTTTGAAAGATATATTTTTCGGCAGAGATTTTATGTCGGTTTTTTCTGCGATGTAATCAAATACATTAACGTTGTTTTTGTCAGAGGTGATAGATACATAGCCTTTGATCTGTTGCTGTTTGTCGAGCCAACCTGTCAGATATAAAAAGCCACTGGTCTTTCTGACTTTACCATTTTCGTAATTTGTTTCGAGTATTGAAAAATGGCCTTTAGTTATAATGTACAGTTTTTCGTAGTCCATATCGACTTCGTCTTCATATATTTTTGAGGGGTCGATGTTTCCTGTTGCGGATGCTGAGATGATTTCGAAATCCATGCGTGGTTTTGCTGTCATATATGAGCCAGCCCATCTTACTTCTACGAGACCGGTAGGGTCTACTTTTATCAGCACAAAGCCTCGTTTGTCATTGTCTTTTTTAAGTAAAGCTCCGTATATAGTAGTTTTTTCAATCTGCGGCTGCTCCGGTTCGGGTTTGCGGATATCTTCTGTTTTTTGTTTTATTCGTTTTTTTTCTACCCAGGGGTATTTTTCCGGCTCTTGTTCTTGTGCCTGGAGTAAATCAGAGCTGGGCTTAGGGTTCATTACCAAATAATAGCCCACTATCATCACGATTACGCCCAAAAGTAGAAATAATAGTGCGAAACCTTTGTTTTTTGCTGCATAATGAGCGTTTGCTCCCATTTCTCATCCTTTCCGTGTAATTGATATTGAAAGAAGCATCGTAGTATTATCTGGTATTGTGTGCAAGAGATAGTTGGAAATTTTTCGACTATTGGGGTTTTCAGGTGGTATTGCGGCAAGTTTGGGTTGGTAAATCATCATGAAATATTAGCATTTGAAGAGGTTTTTTTTTGCGACAATTTTTTCTCCGAGGCCTTTTTAATAAAAAAATGCAGAAATTTCAAAGTTTTTTACAGTTTTTTGTTGAACAGGAGGATGTTAATATTTTATACTAAAGGGGTGTTTGGAGTTGAAATTTGGATACAAGCGGGTTTTGTAAAGCTTTTAAAAGTTAAAAATTAAAAAAAAACCAAAAATAATTAGTTGACTGTAATTTTGAAGTCGTTAGTATATCTGGTCTACTGGTTATGACTAACGCATAACAGCGTTGCCTAACCAGTTATTTATTTTTGCGAGAGCAAAAAGTTCTTTGACAAGTTAACAGTTATATAAGCCAATTAAGTAGCGAAAGTGTTATGCTCAATTATCGGTTATCTCATTACCGTTTGCGAGCATGTTAATAAGATGCAATGGCATCACTTTTAATGAGTGTGTTTTAACTCAACACTTTCAAAGCATATTATATGCTTGAATTAATTAAGTGTTTTGAGCTTCAAATGACGAATTCCGTCTTCGGACGGTTCGATAAAACAATTTGAAGGGTTTGATCCTGGCTCAGAACGAACGCTGGCGGCGTGGCTAAGACATGCAAGTCGAACGGACCATTAATTTATTAGTGGTTAGTGGCGAAAGGGTTAGTAATGGATAGGTAACGTACCTTGTGCTTCAGGATAGTGTCAGTTACTTCGGTAACTTTCCGAAAGGGGCGATAATACTGAATAATATCATGAAACGATAGTTTTATGATCAAAGATTTATCGGCACATGAGCGGCCTATCTCCTATCAGCTTGTTGGTGAGGTAAAGGCTCACCAAGGCAAAGACGGGTAGCGGGACTGAGAGGTTGGCCCGCAACATCGGGACTGAGACACTGCCC
>CAYZEH010000191.1:0-5364 GCA_964477135.1 uncultured Pirellulales bacterium
GACCTACGGATTAGAAATCCGTTGCTCTATCCAGCTGAGCTACAGGCGCACTTCGCAAAGCTAAGCTCTGCGGCAAGGCGGTAATTTACAACTTATTGTGCGGAAATGCAAGAGTAATTACTGGTGATTGTGCGATTTCAAAGAAAAAAGCGGGGCAATTTTAAATCACCACGCTTTTTGTAAAAGTTATCCCATTTTTTAAAATTTCAAAAGAGCAGTCTCTTTCTTTATTTGCTGTTGAAATAAATATACGCCTGATTCATAAGGTCGATAAAATCCTGTGCGCCAACGTAGACAATATTGTCCTGTTGGAGGTATTTGTCGCAATACCAGGCATTATACAACCCTTGTGACGAGCCGCAATAAACGCTCATGAAGAAGGGGGGCTCTCTTCTTGAAATCATATCCAATATCGCAATTTTCATACTTGAGCCTATAGGGAATTCCCAGAAGAGTTTGTCTGTTTGCGTAAAAGCTATTCCGGTAGAAAGCCAACCGAATTTCCCGTTGTCAGATGAGTTTTGAGGCTTATTCGTGATGCATTTTACAGCAGGGCAATTCTGACTGAATATTTCCATTGATTCCGGGCTGTATCCGCCCCAGAATTCAGCCATTTGAACTCCGATAAGTTTGAACATCTTCTGATTGAACTGTGCGAATTGAGCCAGATTCGGCAACGTTGTTATGCTGCAATAACCTGCGCCGCTTGGACCCGCAAAGAAATGGTCCATCGGACTTGCGGTTTGTGCGTAATATTCCAGAATGCAAGGGAAGAATTTTGCCGCTACCGGCTGCGTACTCCATGAATATGGAACCTGTCCACGGTGCCAGGAATAATTATTTATCCATGGCGCTGCCCAGTAGCTGCCCCATCCTGCGCCCATGAAACTTGTCAAGACTCTCATAGCATCGCCGTCACTGCCCTGGAACATTACATAGTAGTTATTCGGATCAAATACCAAACCGCTGGTTTGCTGTCTCATCCACATATTGCATGGGTCTGCTTCTGCTCTTGCCCAGAAGCTGCAATTTGCAGAACCTGCGGTAACGATATTATAATGGCCCGCATCAGATGAGCGTGCGACATCCCCACCTTCATCGTGCCAGCAGCCGAATAAGCACGCCGGCGGTGTTAGGTAATTCATTACTTTATCATAAAGAGTCACTTCAGCAGGAACATTAGAGTCAGGGTTCATATCATAAATGAAAAGCTGCTGAGAAATGGCAAGGTCAGTGCTTACCCATCTTTCGTAGGCTCCGCCATCTTTGAAAGCTGCGTATTTCGGAAAGTTGCCCATCATATTATTTACATACCAGCTTTGAGCGTCGAGTTTGGTAGCCCAGCGGCTGCGGAGGTCCTCTACTATCGGTAGATTTGCAAAACAATTTACATCATTTGCGTTAGCAATAAAATCTTTTGTCTGATAGTTCAGCATTTCTCCTGTTACCGGCAGCAGTTCTTCCAGCGCACAGTAGTTTTCTGCGATGAACATTTCGAGTTTTTCAATATTATCTATATCATAGACAACCAGCCCCTTGATATGTCCCTGATTTTTCGCGAATTCAATAAAGTTTCGAAGGCCGACAATAGTATGAAAAACATAACCTTTGGATGTCGAAAGATATTCTGTCCATTTAGTGTCAGATTCAGGGTATGTCGTAATGTCTTCATGAGAATTCATAAGAACTTTTGCGCCGACTTTGTTGCATAGTCCCTGCAAACAATAAGCTGCTACTTTTTCAACTTCATCAAGTGAGCCGGCAGGAAAATCAAATATGTATGAATCGCCCGCGGTAAAGCCCCATGTTTTTCCCTTTACTGTATTGCCGTCAAATATCTGGTCAACCCGCCAGTAATATGTAGTATTAGCATCATAGGTTTGAGGCCCTTCGAAATAAGAATTTACATCAGCGGGCAAGTTACCTTTAAATTCAGATGAAGAATCATTGGCATCTGTAACTTGCTGATAATCTGTTCCAACAAAAAGCCCCTGCGAATCTGCACCGTTGGCAACTGTCCATCGAAGCCTTACATCATGAGCTGCCCATGGAGCATTATCGCCAGGCCAGGCAGCGGCAGCTTGTTTTAGTTTCTCATCCGGCAAAGAGTTTATTTCAGCAAGAGACAATGCTTGGCTAAATATGCGAACATCGTTAATTTTACCGTTGCATTGGGAGTCAGTTATAAGTTCATGTGAGCCTATGCGTACATTCAAATCGTTTGTTATTATTGACCCCGAAGAGCTTTTAGTTGCATCGAGTTGGCCGTCAACATAAATATATTTTGCTGTGCCGTCATAAACGCCGACAATATGATGCCATTTTCCGTCATTTATATTTATCGTTCCGTTAACAGGTCTTCCGAGCCCTTCGCATAAGAAAGTGACATAATTTGCTCCCATGTTTTTATAAAGCACGTACGAGTCGCCTTTAGTGACAGCGAAAAAGGCGTCATCGCTGCCAGCTATAGTTTTTATCCATGCTGATATTGTGATATGCTCAGTTATGTCAAAAGGCGGTTCGTTTGTTACTGATAAATAGTCACCATATCCGTCAAATTCAAGACACCAGCTTTGGTTCGGATCGTTTCTCCATTGTGGGTTGCCGATTAAAGTTGCATTATTGTTATAAGGGCTTGAATTTGTTGCGATAACGCCAGCGGCATCATTTAATTTCCACCAGCCTATCAGGCCGGTGTATTCGCAGGCCATCCAGTTTTTAGCAACGATAGCGTAATCGTCAAAATTGACACTGCCGTCACCTGTAATATCCGCGGAGTTAGTATCTTCAGGTGCAAAGCTTTGTGTCCAGTTCTGTGCTATCAAAGCCAAATCGTTAAAATCCACTGTGCTGTCACCTGTAATATCACCTTCGATCGCAAAAGACAAATTGCAGAATAATAGTAAGACTGCTGAAATTAGAAAGGCTGCTACCTGTTTCATTACACGCTCCTGAGAACAATACATCACTAATGCCTTTAAATCACCCACAACCAACGAAATTTGTTTGGTAACTTACACAAACCGTCATTATAACAAAAAAATTGACTTTTGTCAATTTAGGCATTTTGTGTGGGTATGATAGGCCTTCCATTTGTGACTATTTTATCAGTTTTGCGATAGTCTTGAATTGCGGGTGAGAGGCTGACTTTAACAACTCAAAAAGCAGCATCTCGGTTGAGCTTATCTTTATACCCATTTGCCTCATTGCTTCGACAGCAGTTTGTTTGTTTTCAGCAGTTCTTGAAGAAACCGCATCAGAAATAACGACCACTTCTTTGCCCTGATTAGATAGATCAGCGGCACTTTGGTAAACACATACGTGTGCTTCTATGCCGCAAAGTATGATTTGTTCTTTGTTAAGCGATTTTAATTTATGATTGAATTCTTCGTTCAGACAACAACTGAAACTTTCTTTATTTATCGGCTCGATATTTGTTAATAATTCGGCAACTTCCTCGATGGTTGGGCCAAGTGCTTTGGGGCATTGCTGGCAGTAGATTATGGGGATATCCAATAGCTTTGCGGACTGGATGAGTGTTTTTATATTAGCAAAGAGGGTTTCTTTTTTGTCCATCAGCTGTGCGAGTTTGCCTTGGAGGTCTATTACTACCAAGGCACATTTTTCGGTTTCAAGCATTGGTCAATTCTCTCCTGATGCAGAATTTATTTTGTCGGTATCAGTTTGATTGTCAGATATACCTTGTTTTTATCGTTATCTTTACCAGCCGAGGTTTTTAAAGCGTTGTCACCTGAAGTAAGCACCGGTTTGGGGATCGTCAATGATTGCGGAGTTTTCTCAAACATCAACGCCAATACATTCTCGGCCTGGGTGTTGTAATTGGTGTAGTTCAAAGCGGCGGTTCCACGGGCAACTTTTTTGCTTTCGTCAAAGCTGTTCTGATTGATTATTTCATGAATCTGGTTGAAGCTGAGATTTTCAACGGAGGCGTTGCTTTTGTTATCCGCAGAAGCGATCTTAAGATTTACAGATTTGAATCGCTGTTGTATATATTCCAGATCAGCCAATAAAAGATTAATATTGCTTCGACTGCTGCTGAGGTAATAAAGCCCTGATTCTTCGGAGTTTATCGGGATGGTTTTGTTTAAAAGTCCATTTTCTTCGATGGTTTTTTTAATAAATGCGTTTGTCGCGATAAATTCATCTGTTTCGAGTTCTATGTCGGCGATTATATTCTGCGGCCTGGCAACAGCTTTTGGTTTTACCGGTTCGGGTATTGAATTATCGGCAACAGGTTTAGTAAGTTTTTTCCAGTCGGTCGATGTGGGATCCGATTTACCAGGGCCTACTATCGAATATATTATTGTCCCTAAGACAGCGAAAAGTGCGATCATCGCAGCGGATGCTAATATTTTTCGCAAGTGCAGCTGTTTGGTTCCTTCGTCTTTCTGAAAATGTTTTTGGGTTTCCTGGAGAAGGGTTTTTCTTTCAAGAGCGTTTTTGATATCTTCAAGCAGGTCGTAAGGAGCCTTTTCGCCGGGTAAGGCTGATACCAGTGTTTTGCACATTTTCAGTTGCTGCAATTTTTCTGCGATCTGATTGTCATTTGTTATCAGCCTTTTTACTTCGGTTCGCTGTCTTGGTGACAGTTCGTCGTCGATGTAGCTGTTGAGCAACTCGTCAATATTACTTTTGTCTTTCATTTTAAAACTGCCTCCAGCATTTCACGCAGATTATTTCTTGCACGGGATAACCTGCTTTTTACTGTGCCAAGTTCGACACCGGTAACAGTGGAGATTTTTTCATAGCTCATCGACTCTATATCTCTTAAAACTACAACAGTTCTCTGGTTTTCATCAAGTTTCATAAGCAGATTTATTACTATCGAACATAATTCCTTATTCTGCGTTATAATTGCTGGGTCCGGCGCTGATGTGTTTACCAAGAAGCTCTTCAGCGTATTTTTCACCGAATCGGAGCCCAACTCTTCAGCTTCGAGCGACCTGAACCCGAGTTTCACCTTTCTCTTGCAATAGTTCAGCGTCAAATTAACCGCTATCCTGAAAATCCACGTATAAAAGCTGCTTCTGCCTGCAAATTTATCCAGATTTTCCATCACTTTGACGAACGTTTCCTGGGTAAGTTCCACAGCGTCATCAGGATTAGCACAAATTTTCAAAATTACATTATATATTCGCCCCTGATATTTAATTATCAGTGTTTCCAATGCCTGAGAATCACCATTCCGGTATTGTTTGACCAAGGCTGAATCATCTATATTGATATTATGCGTATCTAAATGCACTTATCTAACACCTTAAACTTAGACCAGTAAAGGCCCGGTTTGTTCCCGAAAAAATTAAATTAAATAAAGATAAGGCCGCATAATCGCAAATTAAACGC
>CAYZEH010000192.1:0-5318 GCA_964477135.1 uncultured Pirellulales bacterium
CGGTTGCTGTACCTGACGTTGTTGATAACCAGTGGGGTTTGCCTACTGCAACGATTGTTGGTAGTTTTCCTAAGACCAGATGGATGACAACCGACAGAGAACGCCAAGGCGTATGGAAGACTAATGAGTGGATCGAGCTTTTTATCCCTAACACTGACAATACTGCTCCTGGTACATTTAAAGAAATATACTTGCAGATGACTTTTGATGCAGGTCCCGGGTTCAATGCGTTGGTAGTTACCGTGCCAGATGCGGATCCGATGACGCTTGAGCCTATCTCCGTAGAACAGATTCCAGGTAGTGATTATAGTTATGGCATCTGGCAGATCATACTTGAGCCTAATCCTACTGAAGAGATAATTTATATTGAGCCTGTATACTGCGAACTTTATGTTGATGAAATAGTAGTTGATACCCGCTGTGTTCCGGAGCCGACTACGATAGCATTGCTTAGTCTCGGAACTTTGGCTTTTCTCAGAAAAAAGAGAAACGCTTAATAAGCTAAAATTGTAAAAATAAAAATTTCCCAGGCCCGATTGATTTATCGATCGGGCTTTTTTCATATCTGTCAAGCAAGGTAATACCAATCCCAATTAAATTTTTCGCTTTATTCGCGGGTAAATAACTTAAAAATAGCAAGTTATGGATTTATTCACGGAAATTTATTACCATGAATGGTATAAATCATATAAAGACCAGCGATGATTATCAAAAACGCACAAATTTTCTTTATTACAGTTGTAGCTTTTGATTTCTCGTTCCATTTCATATATCTATTCACAAGCTCTGTGCAGCTTCCCGCCAGCACAATAAAGCCGCAATGACCTATCGCGTAAGCCAGCAATAAAGCCAAAGAGTAAACAGCCCTTTCTCCCGCAACCTTAAAGACAACCGCCAACATCGGTGCCATATAAGCAAACGTGCAAGGCCCAATAGCGATGCCGAATACAAGACCAATTATAAATGCCCCCAAAAGCCCCCTGCCCTTGAACCTGCTCATATTCGGGCCTGACCAGTTCAGCGAAATAACATCAAGCAAGACAAGTGCAATAACAAAAAATACACCAGCTACAAAATAATTACTCCAGCTGCCCACATCCCCGAGCATCCTCCCAGCCATAGCGGTAATTACTCCAACACCTGCGATAGTAATTAATATCCCCATAGAAAAAACCAGCGATATTGCAAAAGCTTTTTTAATGGTTTTTTCTCTCTGCTGGCTGATGAATCCAACCACTAATGGAATACTCGCCAAATGACAGGGGCTGAGCAAAATGCTCAGCAGACCCCATGCAAATGAAGCTGATATCGCAACGCCATCAGAGCTCTCAATTGCATGAGTTAAATTTGTAAAAAGTTCATTGATCATTTTTTCTCTGTCAATTCAAAGCCAAGTTCTTTCCACTTTGCTAATATATCTTCCCTGGCGAAAAACCCCTCATGTCTGAAAAGCTCATTGCCTTGTTTATCAAAAAATATCTGAAGCGGGATCAAACGAACATTATATTTCTGTGCGGATTCACGGTCCTGCCAAACATCTATAAATTGAACCTTCAACTGCCCCTGATAGCTTTCAGTTAATTCCTTAAGTATAGGTATCATCTGCTTGCACGGAATACAACTATAAGAGCCAAGCTCAAGCAGCAAAGGTAAAGGCTCAGCATTTCCATTATCAACTACTGTCGTATTATTGTTCGCTGTGTTAATAGCATTCAAATCACAATTGTACTTAACACGCTTTGCAACCATCACCAATCCCACAGCCGCGATCAATGCAATGGGTATTACTATTTTTTGCCATTTTGATTTCATAACTTTTACCTTAATATATTTTTAGCTTAACATCTGTTTTATTTCATCGATGCTTAAAACCTTACCTGTTGACTTAACTTCACCATCGATTGCGATAGCAGGGGTTATCATTACTCCAAATCCCATTATCTCATTGATGTCGGTCACTTTCTCAATTTCAAATTCAATCCCAATCTCACTTGCCGCTGCCTCTGCAACCTCTGTGAGTTTCTTGCACTTGGGACAGCCCGTTCCTAATATCTGTATCTTCTTCATTAATTTACCTTTCAAAATATACTGCCGAAGATTACCCCTGACACCGTTGCCATTACTATTACCAGCGACACGAACACGATAGTTTTTTGTGTACCCATTACCGAACGTATCACGAGCATATTAGGCAAGCTAAGCGCAGGTCCCGCAAGCAAAAGTGCAAGTGCAGGTCCTTTGCCCATCCCCGCGCCGATCAAACCCTGCAATATCGGAACCTCAGTTAAAGTTGCAAAATACATAAACGCGCCTGCCACAGATGCGAAAAGATTTGCCCATAAAGAATTACCACCAACCGCTTTTTCAACCCAGCCCGAAGGTATCAATCCTTCCTCTCCGGGTCTACCCAAAAGAGCGCCTGCGATTATCACCCCGAAAAGCAGCAAGGGAAGTATCTGCTTTGCAAATCCCCACGAAGCAGCAAACCAGTCCTGCGTTTCATTCTTTTCAGTAGATGTTATCGCAGATATGCCAATGATCGCCGCAATAAAAGCGATCATAGGTCTGTCAGGAAATATAATCCCAAGCCCAGCTGTGGGAACCGCTGCTATTAAAATTTTATACCATTTTATTTTGAACCAGCTGATAAGGATCACCCCCAATGCCAAACCAAATCCCGATGTTACAATCCATTTTGCAGAGTAGATAGATGCCCAGATACCGGTGCTTTCCTGAGGCTTGCCCCAGTTGGCAAAAACAAGTATCCCGACCATCGACGCAAAATAAATACCGTTTTGCAAAAGATTCCTCTGCTGTTTTTCCTCTGGCATAGCAGGTAAATTATTGGCCTTGGTGATTTCTTCCTTGCGGTAAATAAAATGCATCAGCAAACCAATAACAATACTGAAAATAATCGCTCCAACTGCTCTGGCGATTCCCATCTCCAATCCAAGTACCCTGGCAGTAAGCACTATCGCAAGAACATTGATCGCAGGACCCGAATAAAGAAATGTCGTCGCAGGACCAAGCCCTGCTCCCATTTTATAAATCCCCGCGAACAAAGGCAGCACCGTACAGCTGCAAACCGCAAGGATCGTCCCCGAAATACTCGCAACGCCATAAGCCAAAAACTTATTAGCTTTAGCACCGAGATATTTCATAACCGATGCCTGGCTGACAAAAACAGAAATCGCACCGGCAATAAAAAAAGCGGGCACCAGGCAAAGCACAACATGCTCCCTTGCATACCATTTTACTAATGCAAGCGATTCAACGATCGCATTATCAAAACGCTCAATGCCTATAGGTAAAAAGTAACAACCTAAAAATACCGCCAGTATGACACCAAGCTTTTTATATTCTTTCTTCCAATCCATTAAAAAATTCCCTGCTTAGAGTAATGCCTCAAATAATTCGCTATCTTCTTTGTACTGCTGAACCAGACAATCGGTAATGCACCCAAGAAATTCAAAAATGCAAGGCCTCTTCAAAGTATAGATCACTTTCAGCCCTTTCTTCTGCGATGACAATACCCCAGCTTTGACCATTATTGACAAATGCTTAGAAACATTAGACCTTTCCGAATTGACATATTCAGCAATATCACAAACACATTGTGGCCCAGCCTGCAAAAAATGCACCACCGCAATCCGCAAAGGATGCGCAATCGCTTTAACAATTTCCCCCTGCTGCTCAAATATTTTTTTTTCTTTTGCATTCATAATTTTTAAACCCTGTATTTAATAACTATATGACAATATACTCACATAATAAGTAAAAAGTTCATTTTTTGCCAATAAAAAACAGATGGATATCAATTTTGGCGGGAAAATTCGTAAAAGGTAGCAGAAAAATCGGTGTTTTGCTGTAACACTTTTGCCATTTTTGCGTTCTTTATTGTAGAATCGGTGAAAATCTTACATTGAAAGATATTTAATGGCGGAAAATGGAAGTATAGCTAAGAAAAGTGATGAGCAGCTTGTTATGGCGGTATTAGGTGGTGATGTTACGGCGTATGGGGTAATTGTTGAGAGGTATTGGAAAATGGCTGTAGCATTGGCATTGAGCAAAATCAACGATGCAACTGAAGCAGAAGATATTGCTCAGGAAAGCTTTATTAAAGCCTATTGGCAATTGAACAAACTAAAATATCCAGACCGTTTTGCGGGCTGGCTGTCTAAAATAGTAACTCGAATGTGCATAGATTATATCCGCAAATATTCAAGAGGGCAAAAGGTTGTGGGGTTCGATAGCAAAGCTTTTGAGGTGTCTGAATCTGATCTTTATTTTAGCAGTAATCCGGGGCTTGATGAAAATCAAATTGGTTTTATCCGGTCGGCTGTAGCTAAGTTGCCGGAGAAATTTAAAAAGGTGGTAATTATGAGATTTGTAGCTGGGTTTACTTCTGCTGATATTGCGAAAAAGTTAGGTAAACGTCACGGGACAGTAAGGGTCTGGCTGCACCGCGGATATGAAATACTTAGAAAAGAACTTGCTCCCATTTTTGAGGAGGCTAAATAAAATGAATTGCGAAAAATACAAAAAACTTATCGAGAAATATCTGGATGGAATCATCAGTGATTCAGAGCTGGTTGATTTGAAATCACATACAGAGAGTTGTTTGGCATGTAAAGAAGAATTTGAACGATCAAAAACGTTACAGGCAGTGATAGCTGAAAGTTTCTCGGGAAAAATAATTGTTGAAGATGCAGCCGAAGCGGTTTTGTCAAAGTTGGTAAATAAAAAAATTGAATCATCAACGAAGGTGCCATTTGCCAGGTGGATGTCAGTTGCTGCAAGTTTCTTGATCATGGTTAGTTTATTATCAGGCTTCTATCTGGGCAGATTTTCTAATGTACAAACGGGGCAACCCTTAACCGCTAAAACACCTCTGCGCATAACAAGTTTACAAGGTGTTGTCCTTGTGAAACACCAGGGGGCAGCTTTGTGGGAAAAATTAGAGCCTGAGTCGAATGTGTATGTTGGTGACACATTCCATTCGACAGCTAAGGCGGTTTTCGTGATGGAGTTTGAAGATAAATCAACAATTAAGTTGAATCAAAATAGCATGCTGATTTTGGAAAAGTGTAACGGCGGGACATTGTTTAACCTTGAACAAGGTGAGTTGGCAGCTGACTTAAACAGTCCGCACCCGCCATTTGTGGTTAGCACTCCTAACGGCCGAGTGGAGGCGCTGGGCACAGAATTTACTGTATCAGTTGAATAAATTTAATAAAAGGAAAAACGAAAATGAAAACGAAGATAATGTTTTTGTGTGCGGTGTTTTTAATGACGCATGCAGTCAGCTATGGTCAAAA
>CAYZEH010000193.1:0-5285 GCA_964477135.1 uncultured Pirellulales bacterium
AGCCTTATTACTTTTTATGGCTCCAATGAAGCAATCTACAACATCCTTAACATAACCTAAATTGAGCGGTTCTTCAATAAAAGTACTATTGGTTGATTCAACGAATAAACCAACAATGTAAAAATCCAATTTTTCAAACAGCCGCTTAAAATAGCACAGTTTAATGGTTACAATATTGATATTTTACGCGTCTATTTGGAACAAAATACAACATTTCTCCAACCGCAGACAATCTCCGCCTGTAACTTTTCCTGGTCTCACATCTTATAAATGGTAAAAGATCTACAGGCAGATCAGTGTCATTTGTGATTTCTATTTTACTTATTGGTCTTGATCCAGCATACTTATTCATGGTTTTTTATCTCACTTATTGGGTGATGGGTTTTTGTTTGCCAATGGCTATTATAAGCCATTACCCCATCACCCATTAAGTGTTTTTTCGCTTTCCAAGAATATTTAACAATCGCTCAATTTAGGTATAAGTAATAATAGAAATAAAAAATTTAAAATATCTAGAAAAGTTTCGAATGCCTTGCTGGGGGTGAATAAGAATTTGCCCGGCAACATAGTGGATAAAGATTACAGCGGCAATTATTATTCCGTCTTTTATTCCTCCGAAATCAAGGATTGGATGATATGGCATGCGAATAACTATAATTATGCGGAGGCAACTTTTGGCCCTTATGAGGTCAATTTCAACTATTATCCCTCATGGGAGGGACATGGTAGGATCGTCGTACAGAAGAGGTCCGGACTAAAAAGGTTTGAAATGGTTAGTGGCGGATGGGGCAGCAGCATGGAAAGCGCCGCCGGCTGTTATGGAAATATTATTCAATATGCGCGAGGCGATAAAGAGTTTGCAGAAGCGCGATGGACTTCAGGAATCCCGGCAATCGGCAGGTACGAGGTATTTGCGCTATGGACACAGGGCAGCAACCGGGCCACCGCCGCGCCCTATAAGATACACCACGTGGGCGGAACCAAAACGGTCAGGGTCAATCAGCGGAAGAACGGGGGAAAATGGAACAACCTTGGAGTTTACACTTTCTCGAAAGACACCCCTACCGTCATTTCCATTAGCAATGATAGCAAGCAATATGTGTTTGCCGATGTTATTAAATTGGTTCCTCAAGGAGAAAAGAGTGAGCCGGAGGCACATGGTGGGGCGGTTGGCGAGAAGCGAGAAGGCGCGATAATTATAGACAACGAAGATTTCCCGTTTTAATTCAAAAAGAGGACGGTTAAATATTCTCCGAATTTGTAATAGTCCCTTCCCCTTGTGAGAGGGGATTAAGGGGAGGGGGATATTTTATGTTATTACTTTACTCTCAAACAGTAGAGACAAATCATGCGCGGTTACACAGAATTAGGTATTCAGACTGAAGGTGGAAGAAGACTGACAATTAGTAATTGGCTTCAGTCTTCAACCTAAATACCTGAGTAGTTATTACTTTACAAGGGAAATTATCGCCGACGACGAAGATATCCAGTTTGAAATTATTAGCGGAAAATGGGGCAGGAGCAGGGAAGTAGACAGGGGCTGCTATGGGGATTTTGTACGCTGGGTGCGCGGGGGCGGCGAGCCTGCCGAAGCGCGATGGGCCGTAAAAATCCCTGCGAGCGGCAAATACGAGGTGTTCGCTTGCTGGACCCAGTACGGCAACAGGGCTACCAATACGCCTTATATGATACAGCACGCGGATGGAGAAGAAACGGTCAGGGTCAACCAGCAGGAGAATGGGGCCGAATGGAACAGCCTGGGAATTTAGAATTTTTCGAAGGACAGCCCGGCCATCATTACTATCACCAACGATGCCGACAACTATGTGATTGCCGACGTGGTTAAACTGGTCCCCAGATAGACAGGGTCACATTTTTTAAGGAGGACACATTGATGAGATATGATATGCGTGAAAAATTTGGCCGATGGCTTGAAGAATTTAAAGTAGGAGATATATACAAGCATTGGCCCGGAAAAACTATTGTAGAAAGCGACAATAATTTATTCTCACTTCTTACGATGAACCACCATCCCGTACACCTGGATAAAAATTATTGCAGGACACAGCAACACAAGGAAATACTGGTTTGCGGGCCGTTGGTTATAAGCGTGGTTATAGGGATGACTGTGTCTGAAATAAGCGGTAAGGCAATTGCCAATCTTGATTATGAAAGGATCACGCATGATGGTCCGGTATTTATAGGGGATACCGTATATGCTGAAACTGAAATTTTAGATGTAAAAGAATCAAAAACTAAACCCGATCGTGGTATAGTGTATGTTGAGACAAGAGCTTTTAACCAAAAGGGTGAAAGAGTCTTGACGCTCAGGAGACATGCCCTTGTTCCTAAAATGGAGAGCGACAATGAGAAAAAATGATTACTTGCTGAGAAGTATGATGTTCGTGCCAGGGCATAATGAGCGGTTGCTTGTAAGCGCCTCAAAATCGAAGGCTGACGCGTTGATTCTTGATGTGGAAGATTCAGTCCTGCCGGTTTCAAACAAGCAAATAGCCAGGGAAACAATCATAGAAAAAGTCAATTCCGGTTTGTTCAAAAATTACCATGTATTTCCCCGGATAAATGATAGAGAAAGTGGTTTTTTATTAAAGGATGTAAGTGCATTGACGCTTGAGGGCGTTACGGGTTTCGTGTATCCGAAAGCCTTTACCGGGCAGGACATCTATTTCTTTGACAAGTTACTGGAAACTGTAGAGGCAGAAAAAGGATTTCCTCCTGGAAAATTTAAGATTGTCCCCTTAATAGAGACGACTGCGGCCGTCCTTAACGCGCAGGAAATATGCCTTGCCTCTGAGAGGGTAATAGCGATAGCTTATGGATGTGAGGATTACATAAGCCATCTCGAAGGTGTTCACGATGAGGAAGGGAAAAGTCTATTTGTTGCCAGGGCAATGATCGCAATGGCTGCCAGAGCGACAGGAGTTATTCCGATAGATACCGTTCATATACATGTCCACGATTTAGCGGACCTCGAAAGCAATGTCAAACTGGCAAGGACATTGGGCTTTGAGGGAATGCTGATCCTTCACCCGAAAGAGATCGAAATAGCTCACAGATATTTTAGCCCAAGCGAAAAAGAGGTTGAGGACGCGAAAGAAATGTTGCGATTGGCAAAGGAAGCAGAAAAACAAAATAAAGGCGTAGCCGTTATGAATGGAAAGTTCATAGGCCCCCCTATGGTACTTACGGCTAAAAAAACCATTGAGAGAGGGCAATTAGTTAGAAATAAGGATCATAAAGATGAGTAATAAAGAAGCTAAAACCTTTTCTGTTGTTGTTCCAGTTTATAATAGCGAAGAATCACTGATGGAGTTATTCGAGAGTTTGAAGGGTGTTTTTAGCAGGATGAATAAATCTTTTGAGGTTATATTTGTTAACGATTGCAGCAGGGATACGAGTTATGAAGTTTTAAAAACTATTTCCAAAGAGAACAGTGATGTAATAGTGATTAACTTAACGAAAAATTACGGTCAGCAGAATGCTCTTATGTGCGGGTTTAACTTCTGTAGCGGCAATTACGTTATAACTATGGATGATGATTTGCAAAATTCCCCGGAAGATATAGCTAAATTGTATCAAAAAATTTCAGAGGGTTATGATGCTGTGTTTGGAACTTACACTAAGAAGCAGCATAATATATTTAAGAATGCGGCGAGTTATTTTATAAGGAAGCTTAACCATTTACTATTTTTAAAAAATAACAAACTTAGATTTTCCAGTTTCAGAATAATAAAAAAATCGATAATCGATGAAATTAAAACAATTAAGACCCCCTTCCCCTATATTTCAGGCATGATTTTAACAGTTTCAAACTATATCGCTAATGTGGAAGTAGAGCATTTTTCAAGAAAATATGGAAAGTCCAGTTATAGCTTGAGAAAACTGATAAGCCTGTCCTTTAATTTGCTGATAAATTATTCGTCTTTTCCCTTGAGATTTACTGGCGCACTAGGATTGATGATCTCAGTATCCCTGTTCTTTATAGTTGGTTTGTTTGTACTACGCAAATTATTCTTAGGTACTGCGCCAGCAGGTTGGACAACACTAATTGTTTTAGTGTCTTTTAACAACGCTGTTATATTAATTATTTTTTTTCTTTTAGGCGAATATATTTCCCGTATTTTAAAAGAACTAGCTAAAGTAAGACAATATTCTATCCGTGAGATATTAAAATGAAAAAGAGGCTGATTATTGTTGGCGGAAAAGGGAGCGGTCAAATCGCTATGTCGGTGTTTGAAGATGTAAATAAAATAAAAGAAACCTGGAAAATTGAGGGATATTTGAACGATATAGTAAAAGCCGGCGACTACTTCGGCAGATATAAAATTTTGGGAAGAAGTGAAGAAGTGGCAGATTTTGCGCGAAAGGGATATTATGTACATTACGCTTTACATGTTAATGCGAGAGATAAATATGAAAGAGTTATGAAATTTCAGAGCTATGATATTCCCCTGGAGGCAAACGCGTCGGCAATTCACCCAACCGCTTACATAAATCCGGATACAGAAATTGGCTATGGTGTAGTTATCTTTCCTTATGTAGTAACATCGTTTGGACCAACAATAGGAAACTTTGTTCATGTTTACAGCTCCGCTCTGATTGGACATGATTCAACAATCGGTGATTACTGTACAGTGGCGGCACATGCGGCCGTCGGGGCGAGAATTAATGTCCAGGAAGGCGCCCATGTTGGGTTGAATTCTTGTATCAGGGAAGATATTTCTATTGGCAAATATTCCATTATAGGCATGGGATCTGTAGTCATAAAAGATACGGAAGACTTCAGCATAGTAGCCGGGAATCCGGCTAAGCCGATTGGAAGGGTAAAATAATCAGTTTGGAAACATAGCCTCGAGAAAAACAGGGTCAAGAAAAACAGGGTCACACCCCAAATACTAAGTTTGACGGATAGGAAGAGACTTGTTTATAGTGGAAACATGGTTAGGCCCCTGAGAATTTAATATCCCAATGCCTGGTATCACGTGACCGGTCGGGGAGTGGCACGATCGGCCATATTTAAAGATGAGAAAGACAGGTTGCGTTTTCTCAAAGCATTGGGGGATAGCGTGGAAGCCTTTAATGTGGAAGTGCATTGCTATATTTTAATGAGCAATCACTTCCATTTTTTATTAAAACCGCCGGACGCGAATCTCAGCCGGTTCCCGTCTAAAGTCCGTCTAAAGTCCGTCTAAAGCCGGATCTCCGACCAGATCTCCGACCGGATCTTCGACATGCAACGGTTCAACACGGCATACAGCACCTAT
>CAYZEH010000194.1:0-5262 GCA_964477135.1 uncultured Pirellulales bacterium
TGATCGATTGTTGACGTTTAACCTGGAATTGACCGAGGCTGACTGGCAGGTTGTTGTTAATGATGTAACCCTGGATATTGAGAAGCCTGCATGGTTCTGGGCTGATGATGAGGTTGATCAGAAGATATATGTTTCTGTCAGGCGTAAATCCGGCGACCCTATTCCATCTGCTTTGGGGGGCAGCAGTGTAAAGATAAGCCTTAAGATAGATATCAATGAATACTTCTGTGACGATCCTATGGATCCTGATTATCCGGGGCATCCTAATGCAGTAGATGAGTGGCATGGGATGAAAAAATTCAGCCTGGAAAATGGTGATGATAATAATGTTCTGACAGAAGGGCTTTCCGCTAATATGCATACGCTTGCCTCGTGTGCAGAGGGTTATGGCCATGATGCGTGGCGTACGAACTGGGTTAAGCTATATGTCAACGGTGAGTATAGAGGGGTTTATGTAAATGCAGAGCATCTGGATAAAACTTTTCTTATTCACAGAGATGTGTATGTCTGGCATGAGACGTGGCTTTATCAGTATCGCGGTGAATATGATTTTACGCTTGAGATAGGGGACGATCTTAATCCTCGCAGTCCAGCGGTAAACGATTTGAATTTTTTGCCTTTTGCGTACGCGAAAAGTAATTCGCCTTTGCATCCGGATGGCGGGCTGGTTGCTGCGCCTGTCGGCGCGGCTTTGGAGGGGATTCTCAATGAGAAAATAAATATGCAGAGTATGCTTTCGATGGCAGCGGTGAATGCTTTTGTTGCTAATCCTGATTCGCTTTTCAGCCATCAGCGGAATTCTCATTTTCTGGATTTTAATCCGCTTAACCCGTCAGAGACTCGTAAGAGATATTATTATCCATGGGATATTGATGCGGCAATGCAGAGGACTGACTTTGATATTTACGGCGACGACAAAGTTACGGAATATCAGACGATGATATTTGGCAATGCGGTCTTTCGAGCTCAGTATGACCAGATAATGACGGATTTGATCAATAGTGTATTTACAGAGGCAAACATCTCAGCATTGATAGGCAGAATCGAACCTGCGATAAGCCAGGCTTTGGCGGACGATCCTTATAACAAATTTTCAGGGATGACATTAGCGGCAGTGCAGGAAGAATTTGACGGCGTCAGAGCGTGGTATATTGAGCGCCTTGCAAATGTTCGTTCACAGCTTGGGATCCCTGAGCCTGACGCAGATGGTGACGGGGTGGCGGACAGTATTGACAATTGTCCGTTTACCGCTAATGCGAACCAGGAAGATGCGGATGGTGACGACATTGGTGATGCGTGTGACAGATGTGATGGCGGTTGCCTGTGCGATGATGTGGATTTGTATTTAAGCGGACATCTGGATTTTTCTGATTTTGCTTTGCTCGGCGATGGCTGGCAAAACAGCGGTGCGAATCTTGTCGGCGATATAAATGGAGATGAGACTGTTGATATTGACGATCTGAAGATACTGGCTGATTACTGGCTTGATTATTGTAATTAATGCGGATTTTTCAGCTTGTTAGTGGCAGGGCGTTTGTGACTCGTACTACTTCCTGGTATGTGGTTATGGCCTGGCGGACTTTTCTTAGGCCTGCTTCGAAAAGTGTGCTCATTCCTTCTTTTCTGGCTTGGGTGTTGATCTCGCTTGAGTCTCTTCTGTCGATAGTCATTTGACGGATGGCTTGCGAAAAGGTAAGCATTTCGGTAATAGCTGTTCTGCCGAGGTAGCCTGTGAAATGACATTTGGAGCATCCTTTGCCGTGATAAAACGATTCTATTTTATCGCTGTGGGTTATCGATTTGACAGCTATCTTAATTTCATCAGGGGCGTCGCAGGATTCTTTGCAGTGCGGGCAAATCATTCTTACAAGCCTTTGTGCTAAAACAGCGTTTATCGATGAAGCGGTAAGGAAAGGCTCAACGCCCATGTCCAGGAGTCTGGTTATTGCAGAAGCCGCGTCATTAGTATGAAGCGTGCTGAAAACGAGATGGCCCGTTAAGGCGGTTCTTATCGCGGTTTCGGCGGTTTCAAAATCCCTGATCTCACCGACGAGCATGATATCCGGGTCGTGCCTTAGCATCGAGCGCAATGCGCGGGCAAATGTGAAACCGATCTCGCTGTGGGTCTGCATCTGCATAAGGCCTTTCATCTCATATTCGATAGGGTCCTCAATCGTGATTATCTTGCGGTTGGAATCTTTGAGCATGTGCATACAGGTATATAATGTGGTGGTTTTGCCGGAGCCGGTGGGGCCTGTGACGAGTATTATTCCGTGAGGCCTATCAATGAGCTTCTTTATCGCGGAGACTGTTTTTTCTTCCATGCCTAAAGAGCCGAGCTGCATTATCAATTTACTTTGGGGCAGGATACGAATGTTGACGGCTTCGCCGAACCTTGTAGGCAATATAGATATTCGAAGGTCAAATCTTTCTCCACCAAGATTGACCTGTGACCGTCCATCCTGCGGGAGTCTTTTTTCAGCGATATCCAAACCTGAAAATATCTTAACCCTGCTGATTATTCCTTCCTTAAAGAACCTCGCAGATTGGGGCAGGGGGGCATTCTGCAGTATCCCGTCAATTCTGTATCTGGCTCGGAGTTCATTCTCGTAAGGCTCAATATGAATATCTGTCGCGCCGGCTTTTATCGCGTCCGCCAATATCTGGTTGACAAGTTTAATTACCGAGGCATCTTGTTTCTCATCGCTGTCAAGCAGGTCACTTGTTCCCTCAGTCGACTGCTGCAAATCCTCAACCAAAGCCATCTGCTCAACAGTAGCTGCGCCAAGTCCATAATGTTTGCGTATGGATTTTTGTATCGCTTCGGCTGTTGCAAGTACAAACTCTATTTCATAGTTGCTATCGAGAACAAGCCTAATCTCTCTGTTCAGCTCCTCAAAGAAAGGCTCGCAGGTCGCAGCGATCAGCTTATCAGCTTGAAGCTGAACAGGCATTATATTATAATGTGTCGCAATATTGGCAGTAACAGCTTCTATGGCTGACTCTTCTATCTCGGCAGAGGCAAGATCAATAAACTCAGCATCGATTGAACTGCCGATCTTTTTTAAAAAATCCTCTTCATCCGCCAAACCAAGCTGATAAATGCACTTATGCAGGCTGATGTTCTGCTCAGCGGCAAGTTGTTTTGCACTATTGAGCTGCTCATCTGTAATTACTGAAAGGATTGCTTTGTTGTTGATTTTTGCGTTCAACATTCAGGCTGTCTCCATGAAATAAAACCTAATTTATTTATAAGTCCTTAGCGTTTTACATCGCAAGAATGTTGATTTGATAAATTTTATTTTAATAGTTCAACATTGCTGCGACAGCTTCGCTTTATGTGTGTATTTGGGGCTGCAGGTGCGGCCTTGGTATTTACTTTATTGATATTGGAATCGCATAAGTGAAAATAAAGCAGATAATTGTATTTGTTCTCGCTGGATTGGCTCTGCGGCCTCTGGCGGCTAATGCTTATGACAAAGAACAAAGCTCTTTTGGTTTTGAAGCTCTTATAAAATCTGCTGAGGTTTTCAGCGGGGGGGGGCTGTTTTGTCAATCCTCGGAGAGTAGTTATGTTTTCCGCACATCAGAGCTAATCGCTATACCGGTAAACCAAAAGCCCAAGGGCAAAAGTATAAAAGTGACAATTTTAAAGTGGGAAAATAATTCGTGGCAAAAATATGGCCTGAGAAAGGCGGTTTTTTCAGATGGTCAACTTAAAATAACCAGCAGGGTAAATCAGGGCGGACTTTATAAACTGGAATTTGAAATTTCAAACAACAAATACGAGGCTTACGCAATTATCTGTGATGGCTGGAAAAAGGTAATTTTTCGTTTCTGCAGGGCTGTGAAAGATCACTTAGAGATTAATAGCGACCCGCAGCTATTACGCTCAACTATTGCGGTTTCACATTTTGATAATGTAATGGAATTGGCAGCTGATTCGGAAAAGCTTTCATCTGAGCTGTTTGTTGCTTTAAGAAACGCCATCAAGGCCAGGGGTGATTTTGATGATGGGAAAATACCTGATTTTGTTACCCCGGGTCTGACAAAGATCAGGTTAAAAAGGTTCAAAGCCGACGATGTTTCAGAATTTATTATTTGCATACCGGACGCTTATAGGCCTGATGTTAAACATCCCGTAGTTGCTCGCGTTGATCCATTTAATAAATTACGCAATTATAAGGAGGATCAGACGGGCATGATCGATCTGTGGTGGCACTTTGATTTAGGTGTAGATTTCTTTTGGAAGGACTTCAGTTGTTTTTTTAAAATATTAAACGAAAAACTTGCTATAGACTCCAATCGCATATATCTGCACTCAAATTGCGGCAACAGCAACTTTGCGATGGCAATGGCATTAAAATATCCTGATATGTGGGCTGGTTGTATGATGTCCACAGGCTATAACAGCATCCAGCTCGCCGGCAACATATTCAATGCCAGGTTTTTTTTCGCAAATGCACATCCCGAAATAAAAGCACATGAACCCAAGCTCAATTTTGTCACCAAGCTTTACCATTACTTTGGCTGCGATGACTTTAACTATGTTTCAGTGAAAGACATTGGTGAGGCATATCTTATTGATTTTACAAAACTAAAGTCCAGGGAAAATCCTGACAAGCTTTATTTTAAAACACGGTCGTATCAAAGTAATAAATCCTATTGGCTAAGCATTGACGGCTGTGAAGATGACAACTTCTACAGAAGCATAGAAGCTGAAATTAAAGAAAATAAAATATTTGTCACTACCGAAAACACCGACGCATATAAAATCTATCTCTCGAAGGCTCCAATAGAGACATCAAATGGCGTCGAAATCATAGAAAACGGCCAATACCTTGGTTGTTGTACTCAAGATGTTTTTTCAAGAGCAGCAGGTAAATACGCCAAAGCACGTATAAGAAAGGATCCTCAGATCGCAGGACCAATAGAAGACGCTTTATCTGAGCATCATATTATTGTGTATCAATCCCGGAACTCAGAGCCCAATTATCTCCGGGCTGTTGCGGATTTCGCAGGGGAAATTTCCCCTTTAGCAAAATGCATAAAAGATACTGACTTTGATGAAAGAGACATCGAAACTAATAATATTATTTTCGTAGGCCGAGATTCTGAAAACCCGACAATATCAGAAATTCTAAAAAAACTGCCCGTATCGATAACGCCCGATTCGATAATTGCGGATGATAAAAAATACCAGGCTGAGAATTCCGGTTGTATTATGATTTACCCGAACCCGCTGAATACATCAAAATACAT
>CAYZEH010000195.1:0-1657 GCA_964477135.1 uncultured Pirellulales bacterium
ATAATAGAAGATGATTCGACGATGCTGCGGGGGTTGAAGGATAACTTCGAGTATGCGGGGTATAATGTATTGACTGCTGACGATGGTGAAAAGGGGCTTGAGGCAGGTTTGGATTGTAAGGCTGATTTGATTCTGCTTGACATTATGCTGCCAAAGATCAATGGCTATGAAATATGCCGACAGCTAAGAGAAGTCGGCCTTGATATGCCGATCATAATGTTAACCGCCAAGGGGCAGGAATCGGATATTATTTTAGGACTTAATCTCGGCGCTGATGATTATGTCACCAAGCCTTTCAGTATAAAAGAATTGCTTGCCAGGGTGTCAGCGTTTCTTAGGCGTGCGAAAAAAGATCAAAGCTCAGAATATAAATTTGCTGATTTCGTACTGGATATCAGTGCAAGAAAGCTCACCCGAAACAACAAGGAAATCGAGTTATCGCCTAAGGAATTTGACTTGCTGGCTTATTTTTTAAAGAAGCAGAGCCGAGCCCTCACCAGGGATGATATTTTAAATGCGGTATGGGGATTCAATTGTTTTGTTACACCCAGGAGTATTGACCGATGTGTCACCACGCTGCGAGACAAGATAGAACCCGACCCGCATCGCCCTGCTTTTATAAAAACCATCCGCTCCGTAGGCTATAAATTTGAACCGCCGGAAGACGATTAAACTTCAGCCGCTTCTATAGCCTGCTCAACTGTAATGGTTCCTTCATAGATGGCTCTTCCCACGATTGCCGCTGCAACAGAGCCTAACTGTACGAGTTTTTTAATATCCGCAGCTGTACAAACTCCACCCGAAGCAACAACCGGGATATCCACAGAATCCGCCAGCTCTTTTGTTCTTTCGAAGTTAGGCCCGCTCATCATGCCGTCTTTTGCGATATCGGTGTAGATTATAGCTGCCAGAGGCAATTCAGCAGCTTTGGCGGCAAAATCCATAATCGTTTGGCCGCAACTCTGAGTCCAGCCTTGGGTAGCAACATTGGAGCCTTTTGCATCAAGCCCCAGAACGAGCTTGCCGTTATATTTTTCTGCCATCTCGCTGAACCAGTCAAAATCCGTAACAGCCTTCGTGCCAATGATTACCCGCTCAACCCCCATATCCAGCAATTCTTTGATCGACTGTTCGTTACGTATCCCGCCGCCAACTTCAACCTTAAGCTGACCGCCGGCTACTATTTTGGCAATGCTTTCGGTATTAACAGGCTTCCCGATCTTTGCACCATCGAGATCAACCACATGAAGCCACTTGGCCCCTGCCGAGGCAAACTCCTGGGCCTGCGCCGCGGGGTCATCCTTATAAGTTATCTGACGGTCATACTGCCCCTGAATAAGCCTTACACATTTTCCGCCGCGTAAATCAATAGCTGGTATTATATACATAAACACTAACCTCAAATCTTTTACATTGAACAACAAAAAGCAGATTTTAGATAAATCTCAACTGCCTTTCAAACAATTTAAATCAAATATTTAATATTCTTGCAAAATATCCGCATAGATTGTAAAGTATGCGTCTCTGAAATACCGCCTGATATTTAATCGGGTGTGATATACTGATGGAGAGGTGTCCGAGCGGCTTAAGGAGCCGGTTTCGAAAACCGGTGTGCCCCATTGCGGGTACCGGGGGTTCGAATCCCCCCCTTTCCGTT
>CAYZEH010000195.1:1757-5257 GCA_964477135.1 uncultured Pirellulales bacterium
TGTTTTATTGCCTCTGCTATTACCTGACCGAATCTTGCCGAAGCCTCTGGCCCGATAGCTGTTATAATAAGCCCATCGCGTTCAACAACTCCGCTGGTATATCTTGCGCCGGCCTTTTTGAGCCTTGCCCTTTCAGATTTAAAACTGGTAGCTGTGATACCATCAAGCACACCTGCGTTAGCTAAAATTGCCGGTGCGATGCAAATAGCCGCCAATACTTTATCTTTTTCAACAGCTTCCCTTACAATTTTCCACGCTGTTTTGTCAGCGAAATATTCCTTAGCCCCAGCCCCGCCAACAAAAATCACCGCATCATAATCATCCACTACTATGTCACTAAGCAGCATCCGGGCCTGGGCTTTACCGCCAGACTGACCTTTGATAAGCCCCTTTTTGCTGCTGGCGATAACCGTTTCTATAGATGCGTTTTCCAGCTGCTTCTGTGTCTCAAAAAGCTCTTCTTCTCGGAAGTTCTTACTCGCTGCAATAAATACCGCACTGAAAACAGCCTTATGCTCAACTGCTGTTTTATCTGGAGTCTGCTTGTTATCATCAGCTTGAATTTCTTTATCTGCTGCAACAGCCGGGTATCCTACACATATTATCGATATCGGCTCTACAGATGAAGGAAGTCTGCCAAGCATTCGAACAGAGGTAATGTCAAAATCATTAATAGCTGTAGAACCAAGTCCTATCGCCGCTGCCTGGGTTTGAATATTCTGAACAACTCTTCCCGTCTGAATAGCCGCGAATCTCTCAGCCTTTAAACCTAATTGCCGGGCAAGCTTTTTTATTTCAGCTGCAATGATTATAGTGCATGGACAACCCGCTATTATATCTTCATCCGAACTTGCTTTGGATATTTTACTACGAACATCGACATCCGTAAGCTCTTTGAGTATATGCAGCTTCGGATCATATTCAAAAACACCATCAGAAATAACAAAATATAAATTAATGCCCCCGCTCTTATAAAATTCAGCTTCTTTTGAAACTGAATCACTACCAAAAACTTTGCCCGCCGCCCATGCAAGTTGGCCGATCTGATTTGTGCTAAGAGGCTTAGAAGTAAATTCTCTTACGTCATAGGAATTTTCAAGCAGTTGTTCAAAATTCATCTCTCCTGTCAGCGTCAGCGGAAAAAGTGTTATGCTGCGTCCTGGCGAGGTCCGCTGAGCTGAAAAGCCTTGCCCTGCAAGCAAAAGCAAAACCACAAAAATCAGAATTCTTTTAATAGTTTGCATTTTTCAAACCCTGTCAATATTCTTATTGTTTGCCCAGTTTATTATTACATAATACGCCAATATCTGGTAGTATTTAATTTTCGTAAAAATAATAATTGAAATTTATTAATTAAAATTTTCAGCCAAGCATCAAAAGTAAATTAAAGAACATGAAGAATAAAAAAATTATAATGACTATTTTACTGACAGGCTACTGGATAGCTATTTTCATACTGACACACATTCCCATCCCCCAAATCATCTACAAAGCCAACGTATCGGATAAAACTTTGCACTTTGTTGCCTATCTTATTTTTACATTTCTGCTCTGGGCTGCTATATCACCAGATAAAAAAATCAACTGGCGTAAATTAACAATATGGTGGGTAATACCTGTTTTAATCGCCTATGGAGCAATCGACGAATGGCTTCAACAATATGTCAACAGGAGTACAGATTTAACTGACTTTTTTGCTAATATGAAAGGTGTAGCAGCTGGACTTATTTTGCTTTCGTTTCTCGAATTCAAGTCCTGCTTCATTATGGTTACCGGAATATCCATATTAGCAATTACAACCCTTGCAAAAGAAAATCTTGGCGAACTAATGCCAAAAATTTATTCGACATTCCATCTGTTCGGATATGGTTTTTTTGCTCAACTTTGGATATGGAAGCTGTGTCAATATAGAAATAAAATAAACCTGACTCAACTTAAGTGGATAATTCTCGCTTATGCGTTTGCCCTGGGGTTTTTAGCAGCTGTTATACTAACCGCAAAATTAACGGGGCGATACTTTGAATTGAAAAATATAATAATAGCTTTTGCCGCAATATCAGTAACCGTAGCCGTAAATGTTCTTGTTTTAGCGTTAAGCAATAAAGAGACCGCTAAAGCCAACGCTAAAAATAACTGAACCGCCTTTTGAAAGGTTTATATAGCGGATCACCTATCAATACCAACTGCCATGAATTGAAAGGTTTGCTTCTGTAATATGCCTCTACAAGACTATAGCCATCCAGAAGTTGACTAAAAAAAACGTCCGGCTTCGGAAATGCAGTTAAATAAGGCTCGGAAACAGCCCCCAATGTTGCCGTAATTCCGTCTTTAAGCATCGCAGGACACCACTGGGTAGAATTAGCATCACGCAAATCTACAGCTTCCCAACTTGCAAGATGATATCCGACAGCACCATCTACAAAATCAAATGCATCGATATATTTTTTCAGACTATACCATCCACAATACAACGCAGCATCAGGACAACTGTCAACTGGAAAAAGCCCATCGGTTTTTTCTTCCACTACCTTTAATTTGCTTCGACTCCTTACCACATCCGCTACCCTTAGAAGCGACCGGTCATATTTGGCAAATGCCGGTTGCTTTTTCTTTTCGCCGGGAAAACCGCTGTCTATATAAACCTTACCGCTGAGTCCTGCATTCTCAGCAGCTATTGCCTTATCAACAAGATTTTTTGATATCTCAAACCCAGGCCCATCAAGTCGACAAACCATTAAAGTCTTACCATCCGGATCTATAACACGATAATTAAGCTTGTTCTTCTGCCAGTAATAAAGTTTATAATTCTCATAAAGCACTAAAGACAATTCACTATCAACAGAAGCATCTGTAAATTTACCAACTATAAAATCTATTTGCTGCTTAAGTTTTTTAATTTCTTTTTGAAGTGCTTTACTTTTGATCGAAGAATTATCTGCATAACTTTGCAGCTTATTTTGTTTTTCGCCTAATAGTGCTTTTAGCTTGCCAAGCTCTTTTTCCTTACCTTCAAGCACCCCACGCCTCGCTACTTTTATCGGCACACCATAAACAGTTAAAATGCAGCGAATATGATTATATTTCTTTACCTTAAGCTTTTCACGAATAATGCCAGCGATTTTTTTGTCATAATCTAATCTGCTTATCCTGTCAGCAAGACTTTTGCCAAGCTTTAAAGAAATAATATTGTCTTTTGGCACACTGCGTCTTTTGCAATAATATTTCGCAAGCTCAACTGATTGCTCAATGTCACCATTTGCAACAATAAGTATCTCCTCAGGCTCAATCGCATAAACACTTGCTGTCAATGCGAGATAGATAAGCAAAATAAATATACTGTTTGTTTTCGAGAAAATATTTTTAAAAATCATATATGATATCGCTCATTGTTATACAACATTCATTTTTGCCATTATACTGATACCAATTGAATTTTCCAGTTTATCCGCGGGTAAATAACTTAAAAATAACAAGTTACGGCTTTATTCGCGGACATTTAC
>CAYZEH010000196.1:0-5233 GCA_964477135.1 uncultured Pirellulales bacterium
AGAAAAGTGGGCAACACGCTGGTTATAAACCCAGGCGAATCAACTGACTGGATAACCGGCAAAAGCTCGGTGGTAATCTTAGACCTTAAAGATATGCAGTATAAAGTCGTTAAAATAAAATAAGAAACATTTTTCTCTGACTAAGCATAATTATTCAAACTTCCCAATAAAATGCTCGGAGATTCTCTTTATGTATTTACAGTCTTTTCTCTGGTCGTGAAGTTCCCTTACCAAATCAATGGCAGATTTGGCTTTTGGGCCTATCAGGTCAAGTGCATTCAATGCATAGTGCAGCGACTCTTCTTGCTGGCTTGTGTTACGAATTTCCTTTGCTAAAATTTTTATCGCCTCTTGAGTATGGCCTATGAGGTGCAGTGACTGAGCTGATGCAATTCTGACACTTACCGATGTGTCGGTTGACATTATCTTTAATCTGGCAATATCACCTATAGCACATTGTTTGAACTGCCCCAACGCCAAAACCGCCCAGTATCGCATAGCAAAATCAGAATCCCTTAACGCATCGTATATTGTTTGTTTGTCTGATCCTTTAGGTTCTGTTGAAATAATTGCTAATTGTAATATTTTCTTGATTCGCTCATTTGATCCCTCTTGATGAAAGATCGCATATTCACTGCCAAGCTCTTTAGCAAGTTGAACCATTTCAGGCTCGGGTATCAAGCCTGTATCACATGTTTCAACCATCCACTGCTGGAGTACATCGTCGAGTTGTTTTTTTATTTCTTGATGCTCAGGACTACCCGCCAGATTATTGGTTTCCCATGGATCCTTTTGAAGATCGTAAAGTTCCTCTGGTGGTCTGCTATCTGCCATCCATTGCTGGATAGATTTATTGAGCTTGCCTTGTGAATGCAGCTTTCGCATTTCTTTCATCGTATTGCAGTTTTCCGCGTAGCTGAGGTATGGAAAATAACCAATGAAAGGCATAAAATTGCGGATGTAGCGATATTGCTTGTCACGGACGGAGCGAACCATATCGTAATTTTCATCGATGCGTTGTCGGGCTCCAAAAATATATTTTCTTTGCTCGGAAAGATCGGGGCCTATAAATGCTCGGCCTTGCATGTACTCTGGCACATTTAAACCTGCAAGATTCAATACGGTAGGGCCAAGATCGATAAAATTCACCAGTTGAGTATCTGCGTTTCCAGGGGCAGCCTGTCCAGGGATCCTGAATTTTTTCGGGACACGGATAATCAATGGTGAGAGTGTTCCGGAATCATAAAGGAATCTTTTTGCTCTGGGCAAACCATTTCCGTGATCTGACCATATGAAAATAATTGTATCTTCGTATAGACCTGCTTTGGTTAGTTCATCGATTTTCTCTTTCACAAAATAATCAAATTCCGTGATTCGCTCAAAGAGCCTGGCAAAGTCTCGTTTCACTGCCAAAGTATCCGGGTAGATTGGCGGGACTTTCATATTCTCAGGCTTCTGCCACTCGGATTTTTTTAACTTCTCAGGATGCGTGTTATCAAAATCAGAACTGTTCCATAATTTGCATTCATGAGTATTGATAAAATTAAACACAGCAAAGAAAGGCCTACCGGCTGGTCGATTTTTCCAGTGAGCTTTTTTGCTCGATTCATCCCACGCAGCCTTTGGCGTTTGAAAATTATAATCCTCTTTGGAATTATTGGTGCAGTAATAGCCTGCTTGTCTTAAGTATTCAGTGAAGCATTTGACGGAATCCGGCTTGGACGCAGCGCATCGCATATTGCACGAACCGAGACTGCTTGGGTACATAGCTGTTATGATGCCCGACCTGCTCGGGGCACAAACGCCGTGAACAGTAAATGCACGTGTATATCTCACAGCTTCTTTTGCAAAGTTATCTATGTTAGGAGTAATTGCAAATTTTTCGCCGAAACAACCTAAATGTTGGCTGATATCTTCACAGGAAATCCACAAAATGTTAGGGCGCTTTTTAATATTCTCGCCATAGGCTAAATTACAAAATGCCAAGCTGCTTAACGTGCCGGCTGTAAAATGTAAAAACTCTCTCCTCGAAATAGCTTTACCCATTTAAAACGCTCCGTAAAATTATCTGTCAAAAAAACCAATATCACTAATAATCCTACTTGAATCATCCCGAATCGTCCAGTATCATATCTTAACATTATTAATTGACATGGAGAAAACATGAAAAAATCTAACTTCATCGTATTTGTTTTAACATTAGTTTCAGCTCTGCTGTTGTGCTCATGCACACAAACGCAAAAAATAACGAATGAAAAACAAATCGCTATCCAAAAGCCAAGCTGGCAGCTTAGCTGGCACGATGAATTTGACAAAATGGATCACAGCAAATGGGATTTCAATGACTCGTTCGGCAAAGAACGCTGGAGCGAATTGCAGGCTTATGATTTCCCCGGCGCTTTCGAAGTACGCGATGGCATTTTAATGTTAAAAGCAGAAAAACAGCAGGCAATGTATGACGGTAAAATGCGGGATTATACTTCGGGTATGATGTCTACGAGAAAAATATTTTTGCAGAAATTCGGCTGGTTCGAGTTCCGCGCCAAAGCACCTACAGGACGAGGTTTTTGGCCTGCACTTTGGTTATTAGATGATCCGCATGTTATGGAAATCGATATACTCGAAATGCTCTGCCATCGGCCTAATGTCGCAACTTTTAATATTCACTGGAACGACGAAACCGGCAAACATCAGGCCAGGTACAAAGAATATGAAGGGCCTGACTTTTCAGAAGATTTTCATGTTTATGCGATCGAGTGGAACAAGAATGTTGTGGTTTGGTATGTTGACGGAATAGAAAGACATCGAAGTTACGAAGGTGTGCCTCAAAAAGAAATGTACTTAATAATGAACCTCGCTGTCGGCGGGCCTGTCCCGGGAAACCCCAATGCTCAAACAAAATTTCCCAGCAGCTTCGATATTGATTATGTAAGGGTCTACAAAAAGACGGCCTCTGAAAACTAATTGGTGTCTCTTTTGCGTTTGGATAGAAGTATCAAATTCCGCAATGTTTCTACGTCACGAGCAGCCAACCAGCGGGATTTAAATTTTGTATCCTGAACGATCTGTGCGATCGCCATTAGTGCGCGCAGGTGGTAGTTTCTCTCATCTTTACTGCCGGCGAGAGCAAAAATCGTATGAACAAGATCATCGGAACCTGAAAATTTTATCCCTTCAATTGCGCGAACCAGCAGAATCTCAAATTTGTGCTGGCCATCAATGATAACATGCGGAATTGCAAAACCCGGCTGAACAACGGTACTGCCCTGCTGTTCTCTATAGAGGAATTTTTCAAACAGAACATACTCACTGACATCAAGCTTTAAAGACAAAGCAGCGGACATCTTCTTTAATATATCTTCAGCCAAGGCCTGCCCTTTAACATCTATGATCTCACAATTTCGGATAAGTTCATCAAAGCGATCCCCAATAATATTGTCACGTTCTAAAAGAATGTCACGCAATTCGTTCTCTAAAGTTACAGTTTTTAATGATTTGTCCGTCACTCTTTCCACAACATGCATAATAGCTGCAGCTCGGGTAGATTTCTTACGAGCATATACAAAATACCAGAAAACACTCATTGCCACAAAACCCAAAGATATCAACAATGGAATAGCACCCATATCAATGATCAATACAGTATAAAGAATTATAACAATAATGTGCATATATGGATAAAGCGGTGATTTGAACCTGGGGCGATAGCTCTGTATTTTGCTTTCACGCATTATTATCACACTGGCATTATCTAAAATAAAAAGAATTATCATCAACGTAGATGCCGTTTTAACCAGATCTTCGATCTTGAGGAACAGAAGTGCTGCTATCATAAAAAGACCTGTGATCAGAATGCTGATATATGGGGTCCTTGATTTGGATGTAACTTTGGCAAAAATCGAGGGTAGCAGGCTGTCTCTGCTCATCGCAAGAGGCGACCTTGATGCTGCAAGTATGCCGCCATTGGCAGTGGTAACAAAAGCGGCGATGGCTGCAATGCTTAATATTGCAAAACCGGTCATACCCATGAAAGACTGCGCTGCCTGTGATATCGGCGCATAACTAACTTCCAGCTTTGGGCCTTGAAGAACCCCTACTGTGACAAAAATGACTGCCAAATAAAACAGAGAAACAATAAACCATGCAAGAAACATCCCAAGCGGCAGATTTTTCCCGGGATGATGAACTTCTTCTGCGATGCTGGCGATCTTTGTAATTCCACCAAAGCTGATAAAAACCAATCCGGCTGTCGAAAAGATCGCAACAGGTCCCTTATCAAAAAAGCCTGCATAATATTTTAAGTTAACATACGTAACACCTGTTCCTATAAAGAGAGTTAATATTAAGATCAATAATGCCACAAGAGCAATCTGAAATTTTGTCGTACCTTTCACACTAATAATATTAATGGCCATAAAAACGAGACAGCAAAAAACAGAGATAAGCTTCAATGCTTCAATGCCCAACTCCGAATCAAAAACCATCTCTCCAAACAGCTTCACAAAGACCGCCATACCAACAACAGCGAAAGCACTTTTCAATGCCAGGGAAAACCAGTTTGCAAATCCGCTAAACAGGCCCCAGACTGAACCTAAACTTCTCTCGACATAAAAATATGTCCCCCCTGCTTTGGGCATCGCGGTAGCAAGCTCGGCTTTGCTGAATACGCTGGGCAGAACGAGTATAGAAGCTATCAGATATGAAAATATCATCGCAGGCCCGGCTTTGGCATAAGCAAGCCCGGGAAGTACAAAAAGTCCGGAGCTTATCATTGCACCGGCTGCGACTGCAAAAACATCCATTAATCCAAGTTGCCGTTTGAGCTCAACCAAAAACAACTCCCCTTTAAATCTGCTAAATAATTATTACTAATAAAGTTACTACAACGACCAGTTTAAAACTATACCCTTCAGGGTAAGAAATTTCCGCGAATAAATCCATAACTTCTTATCTTTGAGTTATTTACCCGCGGATAAACGGAAAAATTCAATTGGGATCAGTATACTATCGGCCAAATGCTACTGACTACTACTATTATTGGTATGTTAACAAAAAATTAATAATTAAGTTCTTATTTTTAACTTTTTCTTCCTTTTACACATTGACTTTGACACAATGTTGCTTATTATTAGCGCTTTCTTATCATCTATCAAGGAGAATAATAGTTGAAAAGCAATAAAATAACTGGTGAATTTATCTTTAAAGAGACCCCAAGCGGCCCTGCTAAAAGCGT